>CAXUND010000014.1:0-13404 GCA_964252445.1 uncultured Acidobacteriaceae bacterium
CCGTTTCCGCTCGATACACCAGCCTCAATCGCGCCCGGCAGGAGCTTGTCAGGTCCGGCGTGAACATTCTATGGTTATCCAGGTAGATAATATCCAAGGTTTAACCAAGGTTCGACCTGGCCGTTTGCCGTGTATCACCCCTTTGGGAGAAACCAGTACTTATGAACCGACGAAATCAGAAGAAGTTCCATGCCCGGCACTTTGCCGCGGGTAGCTCGCTGCTGCTGGCGCTTGTCGCGGGCTCAACCCGCTTCGCTTACGCTCAGACGGATACGGGAACGGTGACCGGCACCGTTGAAGACACCTCCGGAGCCGTACTTCCCGGAACCACCATCAAGCTGACAAACGCCGACACCGGCGCCGTGCTGACCGCTACCTCAAGCGGCGACGGCAACTTCAGCTTCCCGGCGCTGCCGCGCGGAAACTACCGTGTTGAAGGGAGCCACGATGGCTTCCAGACCACCGCCCAAAACTTTAACCTGCAGGTCTCGCAGACCCAGGCCATCACCCTGCACCTGGCTGCCGGCGGTGCAAGCACGGTGGTCGAAGTTACCGACGCAGCCCCGCTGGTTGACCTGGCAAGCTCATCGGTAGGAGAGGTGGTGGCCGGGCGCCAGGTAACCGAGTTGCCACTGAACGGCCGCAACTTTACCCAGCTTGCTTTGCTGACCCCTGGTGTGACCCGCGGCCAGTACGGCAACTCGGCTTCCGGCGTGAACGGCGATGCCGAGACCTTCCGCAATTCGGAGTCCGGCGGCGGTTCGGTGTCCTCAAACGGCTTGCGACCTCAGGCGAACAACTTTGAGCTGGATGGCATCGACAACAACGAATCGCTGGTGAACACGCTCGACTTTTTTCCCAACGTTGAAGGCACGGAGGAGTTCCGCGTCAACACCTCGACCGCTCCCGCCGAGTTCGGACGCGCCGGCGGGTCTATCGTTCAGTCCTCGATCAAGTCAGGCACCAACAGCATCCACGGCTCCGCCTTCGAGTTTGGCCGGTCCAGCCTGTTCGACGCCAACCCGAACCACGGGTTTATCGGCGCTCCTCCAGCTGCGGCTCTGCCGTTCAAGCGCAACACCTTTGGCGGCTCCCTTGGCGGACCGATCCTCAAGGATCGCATTTTCATCTTTGGCGACTACCAGGGCTATCGCGAGAACCAGCCGCTCAACGCGCAGGTGCTGACCGTGCCGACCGCACAGATGCGGACCGGAAACTTCGCCGAGCTCATTGGAACCACCGGGATCACTCACGCGCCGACCTTCGCTGCCTGCCCCAACCTCTACGGCGGAAATCCCAACGCCACACCCACCTACGTCGACGGCGCGATCTACGACCCCGAGACCTGCGCGCCATTCAACGGCAACATGATCCCCATGGGCCGCCTCAACCCGGCCGCCGTCAACTACCTCAACGCCTACCCGCTGCCGAACGTGCAAGGCAGCGTCAATGGTACAGAGAACAACTACCAGACCATCCGCAACAACATCACCCACTACAACACCTTTGACACCCGCTCGGACATGAACCTCGGCCCGAACGACCGCGCCTTTGTGCGCTTCGTCTACGACAACAGCAACTTCAATCGCACTTCCGAGTTCCCGCTGCTGCCTGCCGGCTTCGCTTCGGGCGCTAACTTTGTCCACGGACGCGGCTATGCGCTCGGTGAGACCCACACCTTCTCATCGCACATCATCAACGAGTTCCGCGCCGGCTACAACCGCTACACCTTCGCCAACGTCCCCGTCTTCTCGGGCGAGCCTATCTCAGCGAACTTGGGCATCGTCAACGCCAACCGCAACGCCAATCTGGGCGGCGGCGCACTCATCGGCGGCAACGACAATCAGCTTGAGTACACCGGCGACTACGGCGCCTACAAGGTTCCCGAAAACACCTACCAGATCAACGATGCCGCGACCCTCATCTTCGGCCGCCACTCCATTAAATTCGGCGGCTCCGGCATCCGTCGCGATGTTGCCTACTTCCGTCCCATCTCCGGCAAGGGCTATTTCCAGATCGGCAATGGCGATTTTACCGGCTACGAGGTCTCCGAGCTGCTCGCCGGCTTCATCGACAACTACTCGATCGGCGCGCAGGACGGCTTCTACGGCACTCGCAACTACGAGGTAGGCGCCTTTGTCCAGGACGACTACAAGCTTAGCCAGAAGCTCACCCTCAACCTTGGCTTCCGCTATGACCTGATCACCTGGCCGACAGAAGAGCACAACCGGCAGGCGGCGCTCAACCCCACCACAGGCACGCTCGAGCTCGCCGGCGTCAACGGCGTGCCGCGCTCGATCATCGACAACGACTTCGGCAACTTTGCACCGCGCTTCGGCTTCGCGTATGACGTCTACGGACAGGGCAAGACGGTGCTCCGCGGCGGGTACGGCATCTACTACTTCCTCGATCGCGGCGGCATCGATAACCAGCTCGGCCAGCAGGTCCCCTTCGGCGGCAGCACCAGCTACACCGCCGCGCAGGGATATCGCATCACCTTTACCGGTCAGGCTCCGCTGGACTCGAACAACAACACTTTGGCTACGGCCGCGCTGCCCGGACCGGGCGTGCCGCCGGGTTTTGATCCCAACAACCCGCCCGCCGGCATCAACGTCTTCGCCGTCAACCGTACGGAGAAGCTCCCCTCGGTCCAGCAGTACGATCTGCAGGTGCAGCAGCAATTCGGGGCCAAAACGGTCATGACTCTCGGCTATGTCGGCAACAAGGGCACGCACCTCGCGACCGGCTACAACTACAACACGCATCCTCTCGGCGAACCCGCGTCGACGCCCAACCTCTTCCCCAATCTCGGGCAGGTGGTCTACAACATCGACAACGGCACGTCTCGCTACAACAGTCTGCAGGCGCAGCTCAACTACCGCGCTACCCGGGGACTGGTCTTCACCAGCTCCTACACCTGGTCGCACAATATCGACGACACAGACGGCTACCTCGGCTTCTATGCGGTAAGCCCGCTCTATGTCTATAACGACGCTGTGAACAAGGGAAACTCCTCTCTCGACCAGCGCAACATCTTCGTCGCCAGCGCTCTCTACGACCTGCCCTTCGGACACGGCCGCAGCTTCGGCTCGAGCTGGAACCGCGGTCTTGAACTCGTCGCCGGCGGCTGGCAGCTCAACACCATCGTCCAGGCGGAGACCGGAACCCCATTCACCGTCCTGCAGAACCAGTACGGCGGAACCTACTCGCTGCGGGCCAACGTCACCGGCGCGGTCGACGTGACCCACAGCGTTCTCAGCCGGCCCTACATCATCGGTGACTTCAGCGCACCGGCCGCGGGCGCCGAGGGCAACACCGGTCGCAACGAGTTTTACGGTCCGGGCCTGGCGACCGGCGATGTTTCGCTGTTCAAGACGCTGCACTTCACCGAGCGCTTCAACGCGGAGCTTCGCGCCGAGGTCTTCAACGTCACCAACACTCCATCCTTCACCAACCCGGACTCCAACATCTCCGACGGAACGTTCGGCCAGATTACCGGCACACGAGAGTATTCCGAACGGCAGATGCAGATGGCCGTCCGCTTCACCTTCTAAGCTGCAGAACTGTATCGTTCAGGCGTCGCAGAGACTCAACTGCGGCGCCTCTTCTTATCTGGACCCCATCGCTGTCATCCTGGGCGTAGCGAAGGATCTGCTGTTTGCACCTGCGAGTAACCTCAGGAACACCAATGTCTAAGTACCTCTGTAAGTCAGCAACCTTTCTCGCGCTCCTCTGTGCCGGCGTTGGTACCGCCCTCACTGAATCTCCTTTGATCACGGGCATTGAGCCTCCGCAGTGGTGGGCAAACATGCCTGCGCCGATGCTGCTGGTGCAAGGCGAAAACCTCTCAGGCGCGACCTTCACCTCGAGCGACCCAGGGCTCGCCCTTGGCGCGACGACCATCTCTGCGAACGGACACTGGGCGATCGTGCGGCTGGGCGCTGCTCCCGCAAAGCCTGAGACCATTCGCATCACTGTTTCCGGTTCGGGCGGAAAAGCTTCGGCAGAGTACACCTTCGGTCGCCGCCGTGCCGATACTGAAGGCTTCGCCGGCTTTTCCTCCAAGGACGTGATGTATCTCATCATGACCGACCGCTTTGCGGATGGAGATCCGGCGAACGATGGGCCCAACCAAGCCGCCGAAACGGCGCGGCCACGCGGCTGGCACGGTGGAGACCTGCGCGGCATTGAGCAGCATCTCGACTACCTGCAGGCTCTAGGCATCACCACCGTTTGGATGACCCCTGTCTATCAGAACCACGGCGCCGACAGTTATCACGGCTATGGCGCGACCAACCTCTATGCGGTCGATGAACACTTCGGCACCTTGGGCGACTTACAACACCTTGCAGCCGCACTCCACCACCGCGGGATGAAACTGGTGCTGGATACGGTTCCCAATCACATCGGTCCCGATCATCCCTGGGTCGCAGACGAACCCGAGCCGAACTGGTTCCACGGGACCAAAGCGCAACACCGTAAAGCGGTTGGCGAGTTTGCGCCGCTCGTCAATCCACATGCCGCATGGCGAGACCAGCAGGACATACTGGAAGGATGGTTCGCCAACGTCCTGCCGGACATGAACCAGGAAAATCCCGATGCCGCCCAGTACCTCACCCAGAATGCGATCTGGTGGATAGAGCAGACAGGCGCGGACGGTTTACGCATCGATACCTTTCCCTATGTTGCCCGCCCGTTCTGGCATGATTTCCACGCGAGCATCCGCGCGCTCTATCCTCACCTCACGACGGTCGGTGAAGTCTTTAATAAAGATCCAGTAATTACTTCAGCGTTTGCCGGTGGTGTAACTCGCACGGACATCAACGGATCAGTAGACACCGGCCTCTCCACGCCTTTTGATTTCCCGACTTACTTCGCCATTCGCGATGTCTTTCTCCACGGCGCACCTATGTCCGAGTTCGCGGACATTCTGCGGCAAGACTCGCTCTACCCGCATCCTGAGCGGCTGGTTCCCTTCCTTGGTAATCACGACACTAAGCGCTTCCTGGGTGAAGACGGCGCTACTCCGGATAAGTTGAAGCTGGCTTTCGCGGTACTGTTGACGATGCGCGGCATGCCGCAAATCTACTCCGGGGATGAGATCGCCATGACCGGCGGCGACGACCCGGACAATCGCCGTGATTTTCCCGGCGGCTTCACCTACCAGCGACAAAGCGCCTTCAACACCGCACAACGCACACCGGAGCAGGCAAATATGTTCACCTGGGTGCAGACGCTGCTCAAGCTTCGGGCGCAGTACTCAGAGCTGCATGGCGGCGACGAGCAGGTGCTCTATGCAGATACCGACGCGCTGGTCTATGTACGCGGCAGCAGCTTAAATGATGGCTGCGGTCCAGCGGCTTCCCGGGTGTTAGTGGCCATCAATCGATCCGGCGATTCGAAGACCATTCCACTACCGACCAGAGATACTGCTTTATCCGGATGCAAGAGTCCAGAGACTCTTCTCGGAAACGCAGGTTTCAGCCAGGAAAGCCTCTCTCTTCCGGCCGGCGTTGCCGTCCTTTTACTTCGGTAGCATGCATCACCGCAAGTAGTTTTCGTGACACTCTAAGCCTCCCCAAGCGCTAAACCATACAATCCTTTTCAGACTGTGCAGCGATCTTCAGGCGTTCCGCAAACTCATCGATCATCTTGCCGGTCGAGAAGACAGCGGACCGTACTCGGCCGCGGTGTCGGTACTCCTCGAGAATCCCCGGGTCTAACAGAATCCGCTTGATCCATTCGCCGAGCTGTGCCGGCTGATCAGGATCAACGACAATTGCCGCATTACGGCAGACTTCAGATAGCGCTCGCGATGGGTCGTGAAAACCGGACAACCATAATGCATCGCTTCAATTGCGGGCAGACCAAATCCTTCGTACAACGATGGATACACCAAATAAATGGCGCGTTGATAGAGCGCGAGCAAAGTCGGATCAGGAGCCGCCACGGCCTTTACTCGATCAGCAATAAGCTACGGGCTGGTGCCGGTCGCCGTGCCGGCAGCGCCTCCTATACCTCTGATCAGCGGTGGGCAGAGCCGGACCTTCAGGATGCCGTCCGTGCTATGCAATCGGTCGTGTCGCAACCCACTGCCGCTTGCGAGCTGGCCGGTGGTCTCAAAACCTTCGTCAACCAGCGGTTCTCGTCGGAAGCCATCGCATCCTCAGCATTCTCGCCGAGATTACCCAGTCCGTGCCAAGAGCGTCCACCTGGTCATAGATGTACCGGGTGGATGCCGGCTAGGCACGAGAACTATGGATTGAAACGAGCGACGGTCGTCATGCAGCCCGGTCGTCTTCCGGAAATCCCCTCACCTCCCCTACGGTGCTCTTCTGGATCATCTGTTTCGGTGCTGTCCCGCTTTGAACCCCGGTGCGTCCGAAACAAGACAGCGCGCCAGGCTGCCACTGCTTTGTCGCCCAGACTGACCGATAAGCGAACTGTTGGCTCGCTCTGATCGCCGCAGAAGTCATCTGGAGAGGTTTTGCTCATGTCGAAGTATTCGTTCCACTCCTTGGGGGTGGGCATCGTGCTTGGAGCCGTCATTCCATGCACCGCCCTTGCTCAAGTCGCAGCACCGCTTCCGCAGGTTGACAAATCCTCGGGCGTCGCGAGAGTTCCCAAGCTCTCGCTGGACGCCAGCAAGGCGGATCCCGGTTCTATCGTGCATGTGATCGTGCAGTTCAACCATCATGATGAATCTGAGTGGGACTCGACCCTCTCCGCTCACGGCGGAACTGTGCACAGGCATTTCGCAAAGACGAGGGCTCTCGCGGCAGAGGTCCCGGCAGGTCGCCTCAAGGAGCTCGCCGATGAGCCTGGCATCTCTTACGTCTCGATCGATCGCCCGCTCACGTCCAAAGGCGGTCCAGTGCCGCCCGCTCCCGTGCCGCCTGCTCCAGTGCCGCCCGGTCCGGTGCCGCCTGGTCCGGTGCAGTCGATTGCGCAGGGTCCGGAGTACACCATTCAGCCCATCAATGCGCCCGCGCTCTGGTCCCAGGGATACTTCGGGACCGGCATTGGCGTGGCGGTGATCGACTCCGGGATTGCCAATCTTCCCGACTTAGGTCCACAACCCGGAGCGCCGCAACGGCTGCTCTTCAATGCCACCTTTCCTTCCAACCTGGCAGGCGGCCCTCAGGATTCCTACGGCCACGGTACCCACGTCGCGGGATTGATCGCGGGCAACGGATCGCACTCGATCGGCAACAAGTTCACGCGTACTTTCCTGGGTGTCGCTCCGAACGCGAACCTGATAAACCTCCGCGTTCTTGACCAGAACGGTGCAGGTACGGATTCGAGTGTGATCGAAGCGATTGAAGCGGCCATCGCTCTCAAGAGCACCTACAACATTCGCGTGATCAATCTCTCGCTCGGCCGCCCCATTTACGAGAGCTACACCCTGGATCCGCTGTGCCAGGCGGCCGAGGCAGCGTGGCAGGCAGGCATCGTGGTCGTCGTCGCCGCAGGCAACAATGGTCGCAACCAGAGCCTCAACCCTGAGGGATACGGGAGCATCGAAGCTCCGGGCAACGATCCATACGTGCTCACAGTCGGCGCGATGAATACCATGAACACGCCGGCGATAGGGGACGATGTTGTCGCCAGCTACAGTTCCAAGGGCCCGGCGATCATTGACGCGGTGGCCAAGCCGGACATTGTCGCTCCAGGGAACCTGGTGACCAGCCTGCTGAAGGGTGGATCGACACTGCAACAGGAGGCTCCGACCTTCTTTACTCCGACCTCCTTCTACGAATCGAACGGCAACGGGAGTCCCTCACCGGACTATACGCCTCTGAGCGGTACGAGCATGGCAACTGCGGTCACGAGCGGGGCGGTGGCACTGCTGCTCCAGGCGCAGCCGCAACTCACTCCGGACCAGGTCAAGGCGTTTATCATGTTGAGCGCCCAGCGCTCCTACTTTCCGGTGAGCAGCACCGCCGTCGACCCGGTCAGCGGAGCCAGCTTTGTCGCGCACTACGATGCCTTCACCGTCGGGGCGGGCTACCTTGATATTCAGGCGACGTTCAACAATGCCCAGGCAAACCAGGCTGCACTCCCACAGGGAACAGCGATGTCGCCTATCGCAACCTACAACTCGACGACCGGGACAACTACTCTGGTCACCGATCAGACTGCACTGTGGGGGCGCACCACACTCTTCAGTGCCTCAGGAGTCTATGGGCAGAATGCGTTTGTGTCGGGAAGCACCGCACTGTGGGGACGAGCGACACTCACCGGCGCCAGTGATCCGCAGGGCTTTACTGCCCTGTGGGGCCGGAGCACCCTGTTCGGGAACTCCAATGCTCAGGCAGAAGCGATCGTCGCAGGCAGTTCAACCACCAATGGCGACAATGCAGCAGTCGCGGGGATGTTAACTGATCAGGACTAAGCCGGCTATCCATAAGACGCTCATGGAAGCTCCCGGAACCATCCACCAAGCCGCCTCAAAATGGGACCCGGCTCCTGATTGCCATGACCTCGGTAATAAGGAGATGTGGCGTGCCTGTTAGATAGTTGAGGCATGGCCTGGCGCATCAAGCTGTTGCTGGCGTTGGTGCTGGCTGCTGCCGCAATTGCAGTAGCCGGCTCCATACGATCTCCTGGCAAAAGCTGGCCTCTCTTCCTGATTTACACAGCAGCCGTGCTGGCCAGCTCTGGCATGAAGGTAAGCCTGCTGCGCAGCGACAGCACCATGTCGGTGAACTTCCCTATCATTCTGCTCGCAGTGCTGGAGCTCTCTCCGCTCCAGGCAATTGCGATCGCCGCCATCTCTGTATTCGCGCAATGCAAGTTCCGCGTCCACCACTTCTTCTCAATTGTTCAGATTGCTTTTAATGTAGGCAATGCAATCAATGCGACTGCTCTTTGCTACTTGACGTACAGCGCACTCCACCAGGCGCATGTTGAGGCTGCCCCGGCTCTGACTGCTGGCGCGGTTGTCTACTTCTTCGCGAACACCGTTCCGGTTGCGCTGATCGTTGGATGGACGGGCAAAAAGCAGCCACTCTCCTTGTGGCGGGCAAACTTCTCCTGGTTTCTGCCGTTCTACCTGGTGGGCGCGGGGCTTGCCGCACTGGCGCACTTTCTCAGCATCCGGTACGGACGTGCGACCGCGCTGCTGGTCATTCCAGCCGCCTACACGATCTATCGCTCCTACAACGCACAGATCGCGCGTCTTCGCGACCGGGAACAACATATGGCGGAGATGGAAGCGCTCCATCTGCGCACCATTGAAAGCCTCGCCATGGCCATCGAAGCCAAGGACCAGGACACCCATGACCACCTGCTCCGCGTGCGCGTATATGTCACCGCGCTGGCCGAGACGCTGAAGCTGAACACCGCCGAAATCCAGGCAGTCCGCACCGCCGCGTTGCTGCACGACATAGGCAAGCTCGCCGTTCCTGAGCGGATCATCAACAAGCCGGGCAAGCTGTCGCAGGAAGAATTTGAAAAGATGAAGATCCACCCTGTGGTCGGGGCCGACATACTCGAACGCGTACGCTTCCCCTACCCTGTGGTTCCGATCGTTCGGGCTCACCACGAGTGGTGGAACGGGATGGGCTATCCGGACGGCTTGAAGGGCACTGAGATCCCCATTGGCGCGCGCATCCTTACCGTGGTTGACAGCTTCGATGCCATGGCTTCCGACCGCCCCTATCGCAAAGCTATGCCCTTGGCAGATGCAATGGCTGTCGTCAGAAAAATGTCCGGCACCCAGTTCGATCCGGCAGTGGTCGATGCGTTAGAGCAGCACTATGTTCGTCTCGAGGCGGAAGCGCGCCTCGAGGGAGAAAAGCTGCTTCGCCTCGAAACCGAGGTCAAGGTGGCGCGCGGCACCGCTCCCGGCGCGGGCTTCGAGCAGGATAGCCAGGATGTGAGCGACGAGCAGTCGACATCAGGCCTGAAAGCGAGAGAGGAGACTTGCAGCGAAGAAGCGGCGCCGCGCCCCGAACTCCTCTACCTGGTGAGCAGGCAGCTCGCCGATCTGCTGACTACTACGGAGATGCCAGGCTACGCGCTTAACCTCGACGAAACGCTCACAGTTCTGTCCGCCCGCCTGGCTCCTCTTATCCCTTTCGATTGCCTGGTCCTGTACCTGGCCGATACCAAAAACGAGTTGCTGACTCCGAGAGGAATGGACAGGCACACAGCGAGTTTCTTCTCCCCTCTGATCGTGCCTTTCGGTGAGGGCCTGTCTGGTTGGGCCGCTCTCCATGAGCACAGCATTGTCAACGGAAATCCCCGGGTGGAACCGAACTACATCGCGCCACCGGCAGCAGGTCACGATCTTGAGGCGGCGTTGTCCCTGCCGCTTCGCGACCCCGAAGGACGCTTGTTCGGAGTCCTGTCCCTCTACGCTCGCACCGCCAACACCTTTTCTCGCGATCACTTGCAGGCTCTCGAAAAACTTGAAGCCACGACTACGTCTGCTCTGCGAAATGCGCTGGCAATCCGGCCGGACCTGCCGGTGAGCGATAGCGATGCTGACCAGAGACAGCCGCACCCCGAGACGGTGGGAACAGCATGAACGCCCTCGCCACGCTGCTGCTCAGGAGGCTTGGGCGGCTGAGCCTGCTGCTGGCACTCGTCCTGCTGGGCACCCTGTCTCTGATCCGGTATGCGCCCGGCTACTTCTCTGACAGCCGGGAGATGGATGCCGAGTATGCCGGCAGTGTGCGGGCTGCACTTGAAGCACAACGCACCCGCGACAGTTCAGCGTCAGCCATGGCCCGCAGCATGGTCGTTGCCCTGCTGCACGGCGAGCTTGGCAAGTCGCGCCAGTACGACGTGGCTGTCAGTGTGCTCATCCGTCCCCGTCTCAAGTTAACAGCCAAGTTGCTCGGCGAATCTCTGGCGCTTGGCTGGCTCTCCGCCCTCGCGGCCGCACTGCCCTTCAGTGCCCGGCAGTCTCGCGCCGCCAGGAGTGGGGTCGCGATCGGCTCCGCGATCCTTTTGGCCGTACCGATCGGCGCACTGGCAACCATCTTCCTGATGAAAAACACTGGAGGCCCGGTGCTGGCTATGGCACTGCTGCTGGCTGCGCGGGACTTCAAATTCCTCTACCGCCTGTTGCAACGTCAATGGCAGGCGCCGCACCTGTTTTTTGCTCGAGCCCAGGGAATCAAGCCTTTGCGGCTGGTCTTCGCGCATCTGCTGCCGCCGATGCTGCCCCAGCTCGCGTCCCTGCTGACCATGTCGGTGGTGGCGGCGCTCAGCCTCGACGTGCCCGCTGAGGTGCTCTTCGACGTGCCAGGAGTGGGCCAGCTCGCCTGGAACGCCGCGACCAATCGAGATCTTCCGTTGCTCGTAGCCATCACGCTGCTGATGGCCTTGGCCGTAGGCTGTGCCAGCCTGTGGAGCGAGCCCGTTCACTCGGCTGGTCTCGCTGCGGAGATGACCTAGTGCAGCGCGTTGCGCTGCGATGCCTGCTGCTGATGGTAGGCGCGGCCGCGCTGCTCACCCTGCGGCCGAATGCAAGTTACGCAACTCAGGACCGTGACCACCCGGCCGCAGCGGCCTCCCGGGATCATCCTGCCGGCACCGACCCGCTGGGACGCGACCGGCTGACGCGGGTAGCCGCCGCCACTGTCCTGTGTCTGGGTGGATCAGTGCTCGCCGCAACAGCGACTACAGCGATCGCGGCATCCATAGGCATGTTCGCGGCACTCGGGCCCGCCGTTTTCTCCGGTCCCCTGCTTCTGGTTTGCGACGCGTTCCTGGCCTTGCCCTGGATCTTCCTGCTGATGATGGTCCGATCGGGCCTGCCGCTCAAAACCGCGCCATTCGCTTCCGCGGCGGCCACGTTCCTCATCCTGGCGCTGCTTGGCTGGCCGGCCTGCGCGCGCGCTGTACACGCCGGCGCGATGGCCATGCGCAACGCTGACTGGATGATCCAGGCGCGTGCATGCGGGCTTCCGGTGAGCAGACTGTTGCAACGCCACCTGCTGCCTCAGATCCTTCCCTTGCTTCTCCCTCAGTTCCTGATCTCTGTTCCTGCTTTTCTGATGGCAGAGGCAAACCTGGGCACGCTCGGCCTGGGCGTCAGCGAACCGCTGCCTTCCTGGGGCGCGATGCTGCTTGAGCTCGATAACTCAGCCATGCTTGAGACTTCTCGTTGGGTCTATCTGCCCATCGTCCTGCTGGTCGTGTCTATGGTTCTGCTCGAACTCCTGCTGGTTGAGGCATGAAGATGACCCATCGACTCTCCCGCTGCTTGCTCGCGATCTCGCTTTGCTTCCTGTGTCTGCCGGCACGGCCTCAAGAGACACCGTCAGGACTCGCCTGGTCGATCGGCTACGATCCTGCGACCTTCGACCCGGCCAAGGTCGACGACCAGGCGTCCGAGCTGGTGCGCTATCTCACGGGTGGCGTTCTGCTCCGCGTGAATCGACACTCCGGGCAGATAGAGCCGAGCCTTGCGGCTGCCTGGAGCGTTACTCCTGACGGCAAGACTGTAACCTTCCACTTGCGGCCCGGACTTCTTTTCTCAGACGGCAAACCACTCACTTCCGCGGATGTAGCCTGGACCGTACGGCGTGTGCTCTCGTCAGAAGTTGCCGCTCCGGTCGCTGAGGAGTTTCTCAGCCCCCGCGAAGTCGACGTAGACGCGCCCGATCCGGGCACGGTCATCGTCCACCTGCCGAAGCGGCTGGTCGAAATAGGACGCATCTTCGATGAGATCGCGATCGAACCGCAAACCCGTCCCAGCGCAGCCCGCGTCACTGCAGGACCTTACGTTGTCGCGGACTACAAGCGAGGCCAGTTCGTTCGTCTCGAGCGCAACCCGCACTACTGGAAGCATGACGGCACAGGCGCAGCATTGCCCTATATTCCCTCCATCCAACTCGATGTGGTTGCCAATCCTGAGCAGGAGCAGGTGCGTTTTGTGCGCGGGCAGTACCAGGTCCTCAATGCGATATCGCCTGAGTACTTCAACGTTCTCAGCCGCACGCTGCCTCAGGCGGCACGCGATCTGGGCCCCTCACTGAACACGGAGCAGCTCTGGTTTAACCAGGCTTCCAACTCTCCGCTGCCCGGTTATGAGAAGCAGTGGTTTCAGAGCACCGGGTTCCGGGTGGCAGTCTCACGTGCCATCCAGCGCAGTGACCTCGCACGCATTGCCTACTCTGGCCATGCCACGCCGGCCTACGGATTCATCTCGCCCGCGAACCACACCTGGTATGACAGCCGTCTCGACGCGCCGCACGAAGACCTGAACGCCGCGCAGGCTCTGCTGGCGAAAGCAGGCTTCCACCGCGATGCGGCCGGCCTGCGGGACAGCGGCGGCCGCCTGGTGCGCTTCTCAATCCTGACCAACGCCGGTAACGCGCAGCGCCAGAGAATGGCAACCATGATCCAGCAGGACCTGCATGCCCTGGGCATCGATGTCACCGTGGT
>CAXUND010000014.1:13504-18088 GCA_964252445.1 uncultured Acidobacteriaceae bacterium
GAGCAGCCATTCATCTATCTCGTCTACCCCAACGCCTTGTACGCCGTGTCGCCCAAACTTGCCGGCGTGGATCTCTCTGTTCTTGAGCCCGGCGCGGTGTGGAATATCGACACGCTGCATTGGCAGCCCGGGCGACAGGTAAGCAGCCGATGAACTCGATGAGCGGTCCTCCGCCCGTGCTTGAGGTTCGCCTGAGTGCCGGCTATGGCCGCACCCTCGTCATCCACGAGGTGGAGTTCAAGCTTGAAGCAGGCGACGCCCTGGGCCTTGTCGGCACCAGCGGCGCCGGCAAGACCACGCTGGTGCTGGCGCTGCTCGGGCTCCTGCCATGGCGCAGAGGCCATGCCGACGGCGAGGTCCTGTTTGAAGGTGTGAACCTGCTTGCTTTGTCTGACCGCGAAGCTCGGCGTCTGCGTGGAAACCGCTTCGCGCTCGTGCCCCAAAGTCCGATGACCTCTCTGAACTCTGCCCTGAGCTTGCGCACGCATTTCGAGGAAGCCTGGCGCGCGCATCAGCGCCCCGACTCTGCCGCCCTCACCCTCAGGATCGAGGAGCTGCTCGAACAGATGCAGCTTCCCGGCGGCAGGCAGTTTCTGCTGCGCAAGCCGCAGGAGATCAGCGTAGGGCAGGCGCAGCGCGTGCTGATCGCGTTGGCGCTGCTCCACCGACCGGCGCTGCTCATCGCCGATGAACCCACCAGCGCCCTGGATCCGGTGACCCAGGCAGAGATCGTCTCACTCTTTCAGCACTTGAACGAGCACGCCGGCACCACGCTGCTCTACATCTCGCACGACTTGACCTCCACCTTGCAGCTCTGCAGGCGCTTGGCCGTGCTCGATCGCGGACGAATCGCCGAATGTCTTGCCGTCGACAGGATCAGCCAGGAGGCAACCCACCCGGCCACGCTGGCCCTGCTCCATGCTTTGCCTGCTCCACCGGAAATACTGCGAAATTACAGGCCGCGCCTGGGAAAGACTATGCCAGAACAGGTACCTCAGCTTCAGTAGCAAACTTCGAATCGCAAGCCATGCGGCACCTCCTGCTGAGCTGAAATGGCCGGCGTACAATTACTCGGAGGTACAGCATGGACGTAAGCTCCGCCTATGCCGAATACGCTCGCGCCAACGAGTCCAGCGAAGCCGAACGCGCAGCATTCTTCAAGAGCGTGGTGCAAGCCTTTTTGAGAAACTTCCCGGGCACGGTTCTGGAGCCGGTTGCCCCGATCAAAGTCTGCGCGACACCGTTCGATCTAGTGCAAAGGTTCACCGTACAGGATTGCGCGTTTTTCATTGCGTGCGTACGGTCCAGTAGAACCGTGGGGCTGCTCTATCAGACGGCGACGATGTCCAAACCTTGGTTTCTGACTATGGGCCTCAGCACTAGTACTGAAAAGACCCAGATTCTACAACACATGCACGCGGCTCTCACCCGATCTTCTGACGAGAACTAGGAGCCAGGGCCTTCGGGCTGTCCGATAAAGCGCTCACTGCAAAAATCGGAACACACTCAGCAGCCCAGGCATGGTGACACGGGGCAAACCTGCACCACAATCGCTTGACGGCCCAAAATTGCCTGACGGGATCTTGCACCAAGGTCTGGCGGAGAGACAGGGATTCGAACCCTGGATACCCTTTCGAGTATGCCGCCTTTCCAAGGCGGTACATTCAACCGCTCTGCCATCTCTCCGCGGTGTCGAGCCGGGCGTGGCCGCCCACGGTTAAAATCTATCACACCAACCCCACTCCAGAGCTGACCATAGCAGCTTGCGGGCATCCTATCCTGTAACCGCTCCCACGCGCCAAGGCACGACAGGGCGTACAGTTTAGGTGACCGATGACCGGCACTCTGCCGGTTGCGAAACCCGGAAGGAACGCCCAGATGGCCACGCTCTCCCAAGCTGCTCCTCCTACGTCCACCTCTTCTATCGACGAGGCCCTGCTCGAAAAGATGGACGCCTACTGGCGCGCCGCCAACTACCTCACCATTGGCCAGATCTACCTCAAAGACAATCCTCTGCTGGAGCGGCCGCTGGTCATCGAAGACATCAAGCCGCGTCTGCTCGGCCACTGGGGCACCACCACCGGGCTCAACTTTATTTACACCCATCTGAACCGCATCATCTGCGAGCACCAGGCCAACATGATGTACGTCATGGGTCCAGGCCACGGCGGCCCGGGGATCGTCGCGCACACCTACCTTGAGGGCTCCTACACAGAGATTTACCCCAACATCGAGCGCTCGAAGGATGGGCTGAAGCGGCTCTTCCGCCAGTTCTCCTGGCCCTACGGCATCCCCTCGCACGTCGCGCCCGAGACGCCAGGCTCAATCCACGAGGGCGGCGAACTCGGTTATTCGCTGCTGCACTCCTACGGAGCGGCATTCGACAATCCCGACCTGATCGTCGCCTGCGTCGTCGGCGACGGCGAGGCGGAGACGGGACCGGCAGCGACCAGCTGGCACTCGAATAAATGGCTCAACCCCAGGACCGATGGCGCAGTGCTGCCCATCCTGCATCTGAACGGCTTCAAGATCGCAAACCCAACGGTGCTCGCCCGCATCCCGGAAGCAGAGCTGCTCTCGCTCTTCCGCGGCTACGGCTACAACCCCTACATCCTGGCCGGTGACGACCCGATGACCATGCACCGGCAGATGGCCGAGCTGCTGGACAAGGTCTACGCGGAGCTTCGCGCCATCCAGCACGAGGCCCGCAAGGGCGAGCACGCAAATACCACGCGGCCGGTGTGGCCGATGATCATCCTCAAAACGCCGAAAGGGTGGACCGGCCCGAAGTTTGTCGATGGCAAGCAGGTGGAAGGCACGTGGCGCGCGCACCAGGTTCCCCTTGAAGGCATGCGCACCAACCCTGAGCACCTCAAGATCCTGGAAGAGTGGATGCGCAGCTACAAGCCGGAAGAGCTCTTCGATGAGCAGGGCCGGTTCGTCGAGAAGTACGCGAGCATTGCGCCGAAAGGCAAGCTGCGCATGGGCATGAACGAGCACTCGAATGGCGGCCTGCTGCTCGAGCCGCTCGAGCTGCCGGACTTTGAGAACTACGGCGTCGATTGCCCCGAGCCCGGCGGTACCCAGTCCGAGGCGACCCACGTGCTCGGCATGTACCTGCGCGATGTCATGAAGGCCAACTTCCAGAGCAGGAACTTCCGCGTCTTTGGTCCGGATG
This sequence comes from uncultured Acidobacteriaceae bacterium, assembly GCA_964252445.1. Taxonomy (GTDB): domain Bacteria; phylum Acidobacteriota; class Terriglobia; order Terriglobales; family Acidobacteriaceae; genus EB88. Next base: position 16,683 of record CAXUND010000014.1, read on the forward strand.
AGACCGCGTCGAACCGGCTGGAGGCGATCTATGAGGCTTCGGACGGCAAACGCTGGGACGCAGAAGTTCGGTCGGTCGATGTGAACCTGTCGCTCGACGGTCGTGTGATGGAAGTGCTCTCCGAGCACATGTGCGAAGGCTGGCTGGAGGGCTACCTGCTCACCGGCCGCCATGGCTTTTTCTCCTGCTACGAAGCCTTTATCCACATCATCGACTCGATGTTCAACCAGCATGCCAAGTGGCTCAAGGTCTGCCATGATCTGCCCTGGCGCAAGCCCATCGCCTCGCTCAATTACCTGCTGACCTCGCACGTCTGGAGACAGGATCACAACGGCTTTTCGCACCAGGATCCGGGCTTCATCGACCACGTCGCGCAGAAGAAGTCAGAGGTCGCGCGCATCTATCTTGCGCCCGACGTCAACTGCCTGCTGTCGGTCGCCGCGCACTGCCTGCGATCACACAACTACGTCAACCTGATCATCGCCGGGAAGCAAGCCGCGCCCGTCTGGCTCGACATGCCCAGCGCCGTGCGCCACTGCACCGCCGGCCTCGGCATCTGGGAGTTCGCGTCCGATCCTGGTGAGCCTGACGTCATCATGGGCTGCGCCGGAGATATCCCCACGCTTGAGACCATGGCCGCCGTGTCCCTGCTGCGCGCGCACTATCCCACGCTCAAGGTGCGCACGGTGAACGTGGTCGACATCTTTACGCTCCAGGATGTGGACGAGCATCCGCACGGGCTGCCCTGCGAAGAGTTCGACCGCATCTTCACCAAGGACAAGCCGGTGATCTTCAACTATCACGGCTATCCGGCGCTCCTTCACTCGCTGGTCAACGGCCGCACCAACGAGCACAACTTCCACGTGCACGGCTACCGTGAAGAAGGAACGACGACCACGCCCTTCGATATGTGCGTGCAGAACAAGATCGACCGATACACGCTGGTGATGGACGCGATCAAGCGTACTCCGTCGATGTCCGCGCACGTGCACCGCGTCGAGCAATGGCACTCGGAGATGATCCAGAAGCACAAGCTCTACGTCTCGGAGTACGGCGAAGACATGCCCGACGTACGCGACTGGCGCTGGGACAAACCCGCGGCAGACGAGGATACGTCAGGCGAGGATACTGGCGGGGATAACTCGTAGGTTGTCAATCCTTGGCGCGCACTGAGGCGAGCAGCGGAGCGATCTCGCCCTGCAGGAACGTGTCTTCCGGATACTGTCGGATGAGCTCGGAGAGCTCCTCACGCAGCTGGTCCCGCAACTCCAGCTTATCTTTCCGCCTGGCATCATTCATTGCGTTGAACAGGCCCTTGGCCAGCCACTCGCGAACCGCTGCTTCCGGATACCGCCCGGCCAGCTCCCGCAACTCTCCAAGCAGCTGGTCCCTCAGCTCCAGCTTCT
>CAXUND010000014.1:18188-47361 GCA_964252445.1 uncultured Acidobacteriaceae bacterium
CGCCCGGCCAGCTCCCGCAACTCTCCAAGCAGCTGGTCCCTCAGCTCCAGCTTCTTCTCCTGCTTGGCATCATTCATCGCGTTGAACAGGCCATTGGCCAGTTGCTCGCGCACCGCTGCTTCCGGACACCGGGCGCCCAGCTCCCGCAGCTCCGCGAGCAGCTGGTCCCGCTGCTCCAGTTTCTCCTCCTGCTTGGCATAAATCAGTGCGTTATTCAGGCTCGCGGCCAGCCGCCCGCGCACTGCTGCTTCCGGATACCGGGTGGCCAGCTCCCGCAACTCGCCAAGCAGCTGGTCCCTCAGCTCCAGCTTCTCCTGTTGCTTCGCATAAACCAGAGCGTTGTGGAGGCCGGTGGCCAGCAGAGAAGCTGCTTTCGGGTCCTCCAGGAGGGCGGCTGCATGCTCTAACACGCTGCCCTCCACCCCGGGCTGCAGAAACAGCGAGAAAGCCGCTTCACATAGGGCCACTGAGAGCTTAGATAGCTGCAGAGCAGGCGCGACTTTCCGAAGTTCTGACATAGCGCTGATGAAGGGCACACGCGACGCATCCAGGTCGGGCACCTGGTGTGCCAGCTCCAGCGCCAGGAAGTCCCCGATCTCCCGCGTCTCATACGAGCAATTAACTGAAAACCACTGCATCGCTGCCTCGGCGCGCTTGGCGTGGCCGTAGCTGGGTGGCGGCGCCGACTCCAGCATCTCCGATCGGAAGAGCCTGTCGAGGGCGCCGGCTGCGCAGCCGCTCCGGACGATACTCTCGAGTGCCCTCCAGACTTCCGCGTTCCCGCAGGAGGGCAAGAGCGCCAGGCGGATGGCGACCGCGCGTTGATCGTCGCTGAGCTCCGGAAGCAGCTGCTCAAACTCCGGGTAGCGAAAGCTGTTTGCCTCCTCCGCGACCCGCTTGAGGTCTTCGAGGGTCCGCAGCTGCCGGGCATTGTAGGGGCTGGTCCACTGGGACAGGACGCGAGGATAGCCGGCGATCAGCTCAAGCAGCGTGCGGTCCTCAACGTCGCGCGTCGCCGGCACCCTGTCCCGCAGCGAGGCCAGCAGCGGAGTAACCACATCCTGGTCATCGAGCGCCATCGGCTTGAGCAGATAGCTGTCCGCGACGCCGGGATATGCGTTACGCAGCTTTCTCGCCTGTGCCCGAGGCCTGGTCTCGGGCCGCGTGCCTACGAGGATGTGACAGGGTGACCACTCCCCGGCGTGGCGCAGGAAGGTGTCAAGAATGCGCGTCTCCTTGTCTAGGTCAGGCGACTTCTCCCACTGATCGAGGACGAGCACCGCCCGCCGGGCAGTCACCGTAAAGACGATCTCGAGCAGTTCCCTGCTGTCGGCTGTTTGCAGAGTCGGCAGGCTGATGCCCCCGCTCTTCAGGTCGCGGTTGGCTTCGGCAAGGCTGTCGAAGCTGCTCTTCACCAGCGTCCCGACCGCGGTGCCCGGCAGAGCAACCGCTTTGACGAGAGTGCCGACCGCTCCACCGATCCGTCCGAACAGATCGGGCTTCTGCTGTTCAAAAAAGGTTTGCGCCTGCTCCCGATACGTTGCGTTCGAGAGCCATCGCGTGTAGAGGTCCTGCACCGCACGAGGCAGCATGTCGGCGTATTCGCCCTCGGACTCGACCCGGCCGACCAGCGGGGCAAGACCGCGCAGGCTGAGCCTGTCGGCGCCGCCCGGCTTGGCGGAGAGCTGACGCGCCACCTCGGTGAGCAGCCAGCTTTTGCCCATTTGCGGAGGCCCCAGCACCACCGTGACGCCCGGGCGTTCGGTGCGCTCCAGCAGAAACGCGATGTCCTTCTCTCGCCCGAAGAGAATGCTGCTGCGATCAGGAAATGTGGAGTCGAGGGCGGGCATCGAGGGGAGACTAGAGCCTACCGCGAAATCGTAACATCCTCGCGCGGCAGCACTTCAAGAGCGCGCGCCGCCCGAATCCCAAGATGAACGCAGGCCTGTGGGATGGGGCCTATGCGGCACTCGCGCGGCGCAGAAGCAATCGGTCCTCGAACCACCGCATGGTAGCCTTTTGCTATGAACGTCGCCATCTCCGTCGTTCGACCGTTTCATTGCGGTCTGATGGCGAACGCGCTGCTCAAACATGTCAGTGCGGTCGACATTTACAGCTCAGCGCCGCGCAAGTTCTTTCGCCGTCTGGATGAAAAGGTTCGGACGCATTTCGTTCCTGCGCCGGTCGAGTTGCTGGCGCGCTTCCTTCCCTTTTCGCTGCCGCGCGACGCTTTCCGCTATAACATCGCGCTTTGGGACAAGCTGGTAACGCTAGCCCTCCCGAGTCGTGCGCCGAAGATCGACGTCGTGGTCGGCCTGGCCACCGGGGCGCTGGCCGTCGGCGAGCAGGCCCGCCGCCGCGGCAGCCGCTTTGTGCTCGACCGCGCCTGCCCGTTTGTCGACTTCCAGCAGAAGCTAGTCCGGGAAGAAACAGAAAAGGTGGGCGGCGCCTATGAGCCCGAGCCCGACTGGTTCCGCGAACGTCAGATCGCTGAGTATGAGGCCGCCGACACGATCCTGGTGCCCTCTCAATACACCGCCCGCACCTTTCCCGCCGAGTTACAGCCCAAGCTGATCTTAGCCCCGCTGCTCGGTCGCGCCAGGGCTGCCGGTCCCATTCAGCTTGCGCGCAATACACCCTTCACGGTCGGCGTACTGGGCGGCCATCCGGCGCGTAAAGGTTACCTCTATCTGCTTCGCGCCTGGCAGCGGCTGGCCCTGCCGGATGCCAGGCTGCTGATCCGGTCCAGTGGTGATTTCCTCAGGTTCCCCCTGCTCGCCGAACTTTTGAAGCAGAACCCGTCTATCGAGGTCATCGAGTACGTGCCGGATATCGGCGAGTTTTACCGCCGGTGCGATCTCTTCGTGCTGCCCAGCATGGATGACGGCTTTGGCATGGCCTTGTTCGAGGCGATGGCCAACGGAGTCCCTACTATCTCGACGCGCAACTGCGGCGCTTCTGAGCTGCTTACCGATGGCGAAGATGGACTTGTCATCGATGCAGGCAGCGAAGACCAGCTAGCCGACGCCATCCTTCGCCTCTACCAGGATGAGCCCTTGCGCCAGGCTCTCGCAGTCGCCGGGCAACAGACTGCGCTTCGCATCGCCGACTCGACCCTGTATGAAGACGCTCTTCGAAGGAGCCTGGTCGCCTAGCACGATGTCCATCGAGTCTCACCGCTTTTTTGCTGACCACACCTACACCGGCAGCCGCGGCGTGCGCGAGCTACCTCCTCCGCCGTGGACCAGCGAGCTGCAGGCGGAGCTGCGCTTTCCCTATGACGTGCTGGAGCGCGCGCTGCCGGACCTCCGCGCGTACGGGCTGCGCTTCTACCTCACCAAGGAAGCCTACTATCTGCCCGAATACGGAGCAGATGTAGTCGCGGTCCTGCTGCAGGAGGAACGGTCGAAGGTTCCAGTGTATGCGCGCCACGTACGGGCCGTCTTGCGCAACCTGCAATCAAAGCCATTCCTCGGATTCACGCCGCATGCGCGCATGGGGAGGCTTGAAGCAGTGATGGCCTTTGAGTACGCGCGGGACTGGTACACGCACGGCAAATCGAAGCTGGCGCAGCGCAGGGCGCACCGGGAGTGGCCCGCGCCGGTGCGGAAGGATGCACTGGTCATCGACCTGCCTCTCGGCTACCACAGCCAGGTAGAGTTGCCGCAGGTCCCCATGGCCGAGCGAAAGCTGGACATGTTCTTTGCGGGGCAGATTCGCCACCCGGTTCCAAAGAACGATTACCGCTACTATGTCTCGACATCGAAGTGGGTCGCCCGCCAGCAGCTTTGGGACATCCTGGTCGCGCTACAAAAGAAAGGGGAGTGGAACATTGATCTCGGCGCGATCGCCGCGGACCAGCAGAAAGAATTGCCGCAGGCATTTAACAGTTATTCCGAGAAAATGATGAACTCGCGCATCTGCCTTTCACCGCGTGGGGCAGTCGCGGAAACATTTCGCTCCTTTGAAGGACTGCGCGCAGGCTGCATGGTGATCGGCAACCTGGTTCCGCCGGAAAGCTTTCTCGCACAGGCGCCGATCCATGTGGTGAAGCATTGGTCAGAACTGGAGCCAATGCTAAAGAAGCACGCGCGCAACATAGACTTCCTTGAAGGCGAGCGGGAGAAAAGCCTGGCATTCTGGAGAGAGCACTTATCAGCGGAAAAGATCGCTGCATATCTGGCTAACGCGCTTAATAGAGCGTAGGGTTTAGCCCTGCTTGCCGGCGAGCGCAGGGATCCTTGCGGTGATCTTCTGCCAGAGCAGGTCGCGCACCTCATCCACCTGGAAGATCCAGTAGCAGAAGATGCCGGTGATCAGCGTCGTCACCGCGGCAGAGACCGCCTGCAACAAGTAGGAATAGCTTGCAATATGGTAGACCGGCCAGGCGAAGACGACGGTGCAGACCCCGAGAATGGCAAAGAGCTGGTAGACCGGCTTACGGTCAAGATCGGCTTCCTTGCCAAACAGCTTGTCGTTGAGGCCGAGCAGATAGAAGAGCTGCGCCGTCTCAAATACCAGCCACTCCACTAAAAATCCAAGTACCCCGAACTTATACATCGCGGGAATCGCAAGCACACACATCAAGGAGTAGGAAATAAGTGTGAGCGAGGAGATCTCACTTACCTTATTACTGGAAAATTGGAACTGATATTTATGTTCCTTGATACTGAGCACCGAGACCGTCAATCCCAACGCTATGCAGACGCCCGGATCGAAGAGTTGACCTTTGTGCAGCCACACCTGCAGCAGCAGCGGCGTGGCAAGCATGGAGCCGAAGGTGATCGGCGGCGTCAGCAGCAGAATGATGCGTTCAGAGAGCTCGTACAGCCGGTGCAGGCGCGGCCAGTCCTGCTTGCCGTAAATCATCGTGACTTCCGGCCCAAGAGAGTTGGTGACCAGGAACATGACGCGCCGGCTCATGGAATAAATGGTGCGCGTCACCGAGTAGACGACCACCGCAGCGGGCCCGAGGATGGTCTGCATCAGCAGGATCGGCACCTGGTACGCCAGCAGGTTTGAAGACGCGAGCAGCATGTACTGCGCGCTGGGTTTGAGCGTCGACGCGAAGGAGCCTTGTTTCCAGTAACGCACGGTGGGGCGAATCTGTGGAGCGCGGCGCGAGAGATCGAAGAACAGGAAGAGCGAAAGCAAGAGCGTGACCAGCACCTGCCCCGCCGCAACCGCCGGGAAGGGCATATGCAGCAGGATCAGCGCCACCATGGTGAGCATACCGAGAAGTTGATTTGCGTTGGCCAGGTGAGCGCCGCGATGCGCTTCGCCAAAAACCATGTAGCTGCCGGAAAAGAAGCCGAAGAGCATGGCCGAGATGACCTGCAGGCCGAGGAAGTAGAGGGTCCAGTGCGCAGTCTGGTCGCTGATGGTGAGGTTCAGCCATCGAGACAGCGGCATCAGAAAGACCACCAGCAGCAGCGAACTCCAGCCTAGAAAAGCACCCAGCAGCATCCGCAGGCCGGCTGACTGGACCTCGCGACACTCCTGTACCTCGCCACGGTTGTAGTGGATGGTCATCTGCATATTCGTATACGTCTGCAGACCGTAGTTAAAGGTGGAGAGATAGGAGACCGATGCTGAGAGCGCAACCCACTGACCATACAGTGAAACGCCGAAAATATGCAGGAACGCGGGGGGCAGCAGCAGCTGTGAGATGACCGTGACCACCTGCGTGGCGTTTTGCGCGATGAACAGCTTTGCGATGCGGCGTACGGTCATCTATATCTCATGGACGGGCGTCGGAGCAGCGCTGTGGGAGCAGAACTAATCGAGCAGCAGCAACCGCTACATCTTGTAGCGGCCGAGATCGTCGTCATTCAGATTCTCAAGCCAGTTCTTCAGATCTTCAGGAGTAGCCTGGTCCGCTGGGCTGGGAATGACCTTGGCGGTGCGAAGGACGCTGTCGTCGACGAAGATAGGACAATCGGAGCGCAGTGCGAGCGCGAGCGCGTCCGAGGGTCGCGCATCAATGGTAACCATCTCGCCGTCCTGCTCAAGCCAGATGACGGCAAAGAAGGTGTCGTCGCGCAACTCGGAGACCACGACCCGGTCTACGCGGGCGTTCAACCCGTGGATAAGGTTACGAAGCAGGTCATGCGTCATCGGTCTGGGAGTCGAAGCCTTTTCCACCTCAAGCGCAATCGCGCTCGCCTCGAACAGTCCGACCCAGATCGGCAGCACCATGTCGCCCTTCGCGTCCTTGAGGATCACAATCGGCTGCTGGGTGGAAGGATCGACCATCAGGCCGCGGATTTTCATCTCGACTTCCACTCAACCTCCTCGGGTCACAAGCTCGCCGGCAAGACTGTTGGGAAAGCTCGCGGTGACCCTCACCTGCTGGTAGCTGCCGGGCGCGGGAAGGATGGGAGAGGGCGTGGTGAAGTTCAGCGTCTTGTTCTGCGTAGTGCGGCCGGCAACCTGCCCGCGTGAAGTGATGTGGCTCTCGACCATCACTTCCAGCGTCTGGCCGACGTGGCGCGCGTAGCTCTCGCGCTGCAGCTCGCGCTGACGATCGAGCAGGATCTGCAGGCGCCGGGACTTCTCCTCCTCCGGAATGGAGTCGGCCATTGCAATGGCCGGCGTGTTCGGCCGCGGTGAGTACTTGAAAGCAAAGACCGCATCGTAGGCGACCTCGGCCAGCATATCGATCGTCTCCTCGAAGTCCGCGGGCATCTCGCCGGGAAAGCCGACGATGATGTCGGTGGTCATCGAGATCGGTCGCTTGGCCGCCTTGATCCAGGCAATGCGCTCCAGGTACCAGTCGCGGGTGTACTCGCGCGCCATCAGTCCCAGCACCCGCGTCGAGCCGCTCTGGACGGGCAGATGCACATGGTCGCAGAGTGTCGGCACCGCGTCAATGGCTTCAACAATTTCACGGGTAAAATCACGCGGATGCGAAGTAGTAAAGCGCACGCGACGGATGCCGGCGATCTCGCCCACCGCGGCCAGCAGTTCGGCGAAGGAGTAGCGATTTTCCGGGTCGCGATAGGAGTTGACGTTCTGTCCGAGAAGCTGAATCTCAGAGTATCCGGCATCGGCCATGCGCCCTGCTTCTTCAAGCACCGAGCTTGAGGTCCGCGAGCGCTCCTTGCCCCGCGTGTACGGAACCACGCAGTAGGCGCAGAATTTGTCGCAGCCTTCAACAATGGTGATGTAGCCGCGGTGCGGGTTGGAGCGCGCAGTGAACTCGGTTACAAAGGTCTGGTCGGTCTGGCGGTCGTCCAGCCCGGTCACGCGGCGCTCGCCGGATTCGAGCTGCACCAGCATCTCCGGCAGCTTGCGATACGAGGCCGAGCCGGCCACCAGCGAAACATACGGAGCGCGCTCAAAAATCTTGTCGCCTTCCTGCTGCGCTACGCAGCCGAGAACGCCGAAGCGCTTGCCCTGCTTGAGCAGCTTCTTCGTGTCGTTGAGGCGATTGAAAACCTTCTGTTCGGCCTTGTCCCGGATCGAGCAGGTGTTATACAGGATCAGGTCCGCCGCCTCCTCCTCGTCGACCTGTACGTACCCTTCATGCACCAGGGTGCCGATGACTTTCTCCGAGTCATGGACGTTCATCTGGCAGCCGAAGGTCTCGAGATAGAAGGTCTTCTGTCCGGGCATTCTCCCGTCAGTATACGCGAATCCATAGCCCGCTCAGCGCCTCGTCCGCGCGGTCGGCGGTCCCGGATAGTGCCCGGCACTCAGGTTCTAATTGGTGTCCGTCCAGCTCGTCACCGACGCGTGCTCTTTGCCGCAGCCGTCGATCGCGGAGACCTCCAGCGTGTGGTCGGTGCCGGGTCCGGCCTGCCCGGCCTGCGAAAAAATACGCTCGTAGCATTCGACATTGGGAGCCAGTTGAAGCTCTTCGAGATCGAAGCCGTCCAGGGTCACGGTGATCGAGGCCACGATTTCGTCCTTGCCACCCAGCACCTTGATCGAAAGGTCGTTACCGGAAAAGGCGCGCGTGTGGGTGATGGTGAAGGTCATGACTGCGGGCCAGTGTAGATGTTTCTCAGATGAGCTTCAAGACGGCACCCACACCGCCGGACCAGCGGCGACAACGTTCGGCGCGCCCAGAGCTCCTGCGTTCTTGAACAGATTAGCGGTGCATCGCCGCGTGCTCTTTCAGCATGCAGTGATCCATGACCACATGCACGCCCGCGGCTTCCGCCCACCCGGCAGCCTCTTCATGGCAGACGCCCTCCTGCAGCCAGAGGTTCGGGATGTGCAGCCGCATGACGTCCTTGACCACTTCAGGAACGAAGGCGGGCGCGCGGAAGACATTCACGCAATCGATCTTCGCGCCCTCAGCCGCGAGCCCGTCACACGCAGCATCGAGAGTCGGGTAAGCCCTCTCACCCAGCACGCGCTCCACCTGCGGGTTCACCGGAACAATGCGGTAGCCCTGCTGCTGCATATAGCGCGACACGCCCAGCGATGGGCGGCCGGGCTTGTCGGTGAGCCCGACAACAGCAATGGTCTTCGTGCTCTCAAGGATGCTGCGGATAGTCTCCGGCTCGTTCATGACTTAAAGCTCCCCTATATCTCTAAGTCATCGGATGCGTCAGCGGCCACAGGGACTCCGCCATTCCGCCGCATCCTTAGATAGCCGCGAATAAACGGATCAAGCCCGCCGTCCAGCACACGGTCCACATCGCCCACTTCAACCTTGGTGCGGTGATCCTTCGCGATCCGGTACGGCTGCAGCACGTAGGAGCGAATCTGCGATCCGAACTTGATGTCGAGCTTCGCGTCTTCGACCGCGCGCGAGCTTTCGCGCTTCTTCTCAAGTTCAAACTCGTACAGCCGTGAACGCAGCATCTTCATCGCGCGCTCCTTGTTCTTGTGCTGCGAGCGCTCGTTCTGGCATTGCACCACAATGTTGGTCGGCAGATGCGTGATGCGCACCGCGGAGTCCGTCGTATTGACATGCTGGCCGCCCTTCCCGCCAGACCGATAGGTGTCGATCCGCAGGTCTTCCAGGCGAATGTCGATCTCGATGGTTTCGTCGATCTCGGGCGAAACATACACCGACGCGAACGAGGTATGGCGCCGCTTGGCCTGGTCAAAGGGTGAGATGCGCACCAGCCGATGCACCCCGGTCTCTCCCGCAATCAGCCCGTACGCATACTCGCCCGTGATGGTGAAGGTCGCCGACTTGATGCCCGCTTCTTCCCCGTCCTGGTAATCGTTCATCTCCGTCTTGAAGCCCTGCTGCTCGGCCCAGCGCAGATACATCCTCATCAGCATCTCGGCCCAGTCCTGGCTCTCTGTTCCGCCGGCTCCCGGATGCACGGTGACGATGGCGTTCAACTGGTCGGTGTCGCCCGATAGCAGCGTCTTCTCTTCAAGCTTGTCCGAGAAGTCGCTGAGCGAGGCAATCTCGCGCGCGAGGTCTTCCTCAACCGGCTCGCCTTCGCGCGCCAGGTCAAAGTAAGCCTGAACATCTTCCGTCCGGCGCTCAAGCTCTTCGGCATTGGCCAGCAGCGCTTCCATGCGGCGGCGATCCCGCATGATGGGCTGCGACAACGCAGGATTCGCCCAAAGCGCCGGATCAGACAGTTTGGTTTCTATCGAGGCCAGTTGCCTGCGGAGACCCTCAGGGTCAAAGGTACTCCCGCAGGTCCTGGACTTTTTCGCGCACGGGAGAGTAGGCGAATTCGAGATCGGAGATCAAAGGGACCTGACTTATGCTGCGGATTTGCGGACGGTTTTCCTCAACGAAAACCCAGTCGACGCTATCGCGATTATCCCACACAGCTGGGCGAAGACATCGCCGTACCGCGAGTAGAAGGTCAGGTCCGACCGGTAGCCGTAATCGGCCGCGAGCGCGCCCAGTACATGGCGCGGCATGCTCTCGGTCACGCGGCCATCCGGGTCAATGGCGGCTGTGACCCCGGTGTTGGTGTCCCGCAGAATCCAGCGGCGGTTCTCGATCGCGCGCATCCGCGCCTGGTTCAGGTGCTGCCATGGAGCCGACGTATCCCCGTACCAGCCGTCGTCCGAGATGTTGACAAACAGCTCGGCCCCGGCCTTGGCAAACAGCCGGATCTCCGAATCAAACACCGCCTCATAGCAGATAAATACTGAAACCCGGTGGCCGTCGATGAGAAAGACTTTGCGCTCCGTCCCCGGCGTCAAACTTGAAACGTTCCGCGTCAGGTGCCCGGCAAAGGCGAGCCAATCCTTGAAGGGCACATATTCGCCGAAGGGCACCAGGTGGATCTTCGCGTAGTGGCCCTGGCTCACGCCTGTTGGCCCGGTCACTGTTCCAGCGTTGTAGTAGTTCCCTGCCGCGTCCTCGGCTACGTTCCCGACAATCGCCGTCGCCCCGGTCTCAGCCGTCAGCCGGCGCATAAGCGCAATGAAGCGCGGATCTTCTTCCTCAAACGGTGCAGGCGCCTCGGGCCAGGCTACGATTGAGGCCCGCGGCGCGCCACGCGGACACACGCGAGTGACCTGCTGCGGCGTCGGCTCCGGCATGCCCAGCAGGTAGGGAGTGCAGGTGTCGCGGCTCAGCCGCAGAAACTCTTCTGTGTGCGTGTCCCACGCTCTGCCGGTCCATTGATTGTCGTCCCGCATGTTGCTGCCGACCTTCAGATTCTCCTCAAGCAGCACGGCGCGGGCGGTGACCGGCGCGGGCCTCAGAGGGACGAAGATACCCAGCTCGAGCGCGCACATCAGCACGATGCCACCCGCGACAAAGCGCAGACGCCTGCGTGGCGTGCGCCCCAGCCACCCGCCTATGAAAACGCAGTTGACGGCCACGATCACCAGCGTCAGGCCGTACTGCCCGGTCCACGGGGCGAGCAGTGTCAACAAATGGTTGTCGACCTGCGCGTAGCCCAGCAGGTCCCAGGGAACATTGGTCAGGTGCGTGGTCAGGTACTCGACCGCCACATAGAGCACCGGGGTGAGCAGCAGCGCCGGCAGAGCGCGCCCGCTCGCCCGCCGTACAGTGGCAACCAGCCACGCGAAAATAGCAAAGTAGTTGCCGAGAATCAGAGCGTAGCCCAGCAGGATCAACGCGGCGACCGGGCCCGGCAACCCACCGTAGATATGCATCGTGTCGTAGATCCAGTAGCTGTTCAGCAGGTACCAGAGCACCCCGCACGCGTAGCCCGCGAGCACGGCGCGACGCACATACTTGCGGTGCTCTACATGGAGCGGCTGGAACAAGACGCTGAGCAGCGGCACCAGAGCCACAAACGCCACCACGCCGCGCCAGGGCGGCATCGGCCCCGCGAGCGGAAACGGAAGGTCCAGCAGAACGCCCGAGAGAACCCCCAGCGCGATGACCCTCGTAATCGGAGCAGACTGCGGCATGCCGGTGAGAGTCTACCATCTCAGGGCCGTCGCCTCGGGGTCTGCGATAGACTAGACCGGTGAACGCGTTGCTGCTGTTTGGGATGCACCTGTTCGAGCTGCTCTTCTTCACCGGGCTGATCGGCGCCTCGGGCGTGGTCGTGCTGAGTTTCGTCGAAGACCTGCACGAGCTGTTTGGTGAAGATTGAGCGCGACGCAAATAAGTTGACGACCCGCGGCGTCAGCCATACACTCACCGGAGCACTCCGTCGGTTGATGCTCCGCAGGACGCCCTAAAGAAGCAATGCCAACCGAAAAAACGTTTTCGCTGCCGCAATCCAATCGCGTTCGCCTGGTCGTCGCCTCCTCGGTGATGCTCACGTTTATCTCATTCTGGCGAGCGGCGGCGGTAGTGCTCTGCGATCTCGGCTCGTCGGCTTTCTACGCCGGCGGCATCTCAGAGGAAGCCGTCGGCAAGGCTGCACCCTGGTTCATCCTCGGGGTCATGCTCTTCTCCTTCGCCGTGCGGGCGGTGTATGTCGAGAGCTGCTCCATGTTCACGCGAGGCGGCGTCTACCGCGTCGTCAAGGAAGCACTCGGCGGCACCTTTGCCAAGCTCAGCGTCTCGGCGCTGATGTTCGATTACATCCTCACCGGCCCTATCTCAGGTGTCTCCGCCGGCCAGTACATTACCGGCATGCTCGACGAGCTGTTGAACGTGGGCGCTCAGCACAACCTGCTGCCTCCGGCCATGCTCACCTCGGCGCACGTGGCCAGGCAACTCCCCATGGATGGCACCTCGGCGCTGTTCTGCATTGCCGTGACGATTTACTACTGGTGGCAGAACACCAAGGGCATCGAAGAGTCGACCGACAAGGCCCTCGAAGTCATGAAGATCACCACCATCATGGTGGTGATGCTGGTGGTCTGGGGCATCTTTTCGGCGATCCATGTGGGCGCGCATCTGCCGCCGCCGCCCATCCCGGCAAACCTGCACTTTTCTCATGATGCGCTGGGCTTCCTGGGCGGCGCGAAGATCGCCGGCGCGCTCGGGCTCTTCGGCATCCTCATGGCTTTCGGACACTCCATCCTCGCCATGAGCGGCGAGGAAACGCTCGCGCAGGTCAATCGCGAAATCGAGCATCCGAAGCTTAAGAACCTCAAGCGCGCTGCCATCGTCATCGCGATCTACAGCCTGGTCTTTACCGGCATCGTATCGCTGCTGGCGGTGATGCTGATCCCTGACTCCGTACGCATCCCGGTGTATCGCGACAACCTGATCGCAGGTCTCGCGATGTACATGGTAGGTCCACTGACCCTGCGGATCATCTTTCGCATTTTCGTCGTCATCGTAGGATTTCTCATTCTTTCGGGCGCGATCAACACCTCGATCATCGGTTCAACCGGTGTGCTCATGCGGGTCGCCGAAGACGGCGTGCTGACCGACTGGTACCGCAAGCCGCATCGCCGCTTCGGGACGTCCTATCGCATCATCAATCTGGTCACCGCCCTCCAGTTATTCACGATCATCGTGAGCCGCGGGAATGTCATCACCCTCGGCGAGGCCTACGCCTTTGGCGTGATCTGGAGCTTCACCTTCAATGCGCTGGCCATGCTGGTGCTCCGCTTTAAGTACAAGGGCGAACGCGGCTGGAAGGTGCCCATCAACCTGCGCATCGGCGGAATCGAGTTTCCCGTCGGTCTTGCGTGCGTCTTCCTGGTACTGCTCAGCACTGCGTCGGTGAACTTGCTCACCAAGAGTGTTGCCACCAAAAGCGGCATCATCTTTGCCGGTGCGTTTTTCGCGATCTTCAGCTTTTCCGAGAAGCAGAACGCCAAGCGGCATCAGCTGACAGACAAGCAGATGCGCGAGCACTTCCAACTCGAGCATGAAGAGACCATCGGCCGCGAGGCGCTGCAAATCCGGCCTGGCGGCACCCTGGTGTCGATGCGCGATGCCGAGAATCCATTCTCCTTGAAGTGGACGCTCTCCCGTACTGATACCGACGAACAGGATGTAGTTGTCCTCACCGCGCGCATGATCGGCGCTGGCGGCCCCGAGTATCTTGATCCCTCCGATCAGAGCTTCAGCGAGCACGAACAGATGCTCTTCACCAAGGCGGTGTCGGTTGCGGAGAGTTTCGGCAAACATATTTCGCTGCTCGTAGTGCCCGCAGGGGACCTGTTCGCGGCGCTGGTGCAGACAGCCAATTCACTCGAGGTCTCGATGCTGGTCTCAAACGCCTCGTCGAGGATGACCGTGCAGCAGCAGGCCTTTCATATCGGCCAGGCGTGGGAAAATCTACCCCAACCCAAGCGGCAGTTCACTTATGTTGTGGTCGCGCGCGATGGCAGTTCGCAAAGCTTCAATATCGGGCCGCACACGCCGTCGCTCAACGCGGATGACGTGCAGCTGGTTCATCGGCTGTGGCTTAACTTCAAGCGCGATCCCTCGATCAGCGCCTTGCATCACAGCGATATCGTCACCTATGCACTGACACGCCTGGCCTCGGACTATGCTCGCGATAAGCAGGGTATCCTGAACGACCTGAGACGCTTCGAGCACGGAGCAGAGCCCACGCTCGAGATAGGAGGGAAGACCGTCTCCGCCGTAGCCGGCGGAACCAGGACGGCCGCTATCGAGCCGTCCCCGGGCTACGCCAGCCGCTCCGCCTGGCCTGTCGGAGATGATAAGACGGACGAGTAAGTACTCTTAAAGAAAAGCGCTCGCCATTCACGAGCGCGTGAAAAGGACATCTTGCAGATGCATGCAAGTGCCATCCATAGAGAGCAAGGTCATCCTGAGCGTAGCGTAGCATCTGCGTCTGACTCCGCTCCTACTTGGTAAACTCACCCGGCTTCACTTTCACCACCTCCACTCCCGTCACTCCGAGATGCTTTTCCAGCTCTTCCGGCGTTCCCGTAAGTTCCGGCATGGTGCCAAAGTGCAGCGGCAAAACGCTCTTGACGCCGAGATACTTGACGGCCAGAGCAGCTTCCTTCGGCCCCATGGTGTAGTGGCCGCCGATCGGCAGCATCGCAAGCTCCGGCTGATACAGCTCCGCAATCAGCTTCATGTCCGAGAAGACGCTGGTATCGCCCGCATGGTAGAGCACCGGGCCGTTTTCAATGGCGATCACAAGGCCCGCGGGCTCGCCGCCATACACCATCTGTTTACCGTCCTGGATGCCTGAGGAATGCTTGGCCTCGGTCATGGTGATAGTCAAATCGCCTTGCGAGTAACTTCCCCCGATATTCATTCCGATTACTTTCTCGACGCCTTTCGAGTGCAGCCAGCTGACTAACTCGAACATGCCCACCACCGGCGTGTTGTACTTTTGCGCCAGCGGCAGGGCATCCGCGATGTGGTCAAAATGTCCGTGCGTCAAAAGGATCAAATCGATCTTCTCCGGTAACTCATAGTCCTTGGGATAAGTCGGGTTGTGCTCCATAAATGGATCAATCACGACGTTGGTTCCCTTGGCTGTGGTGATCAGCACGGTCGCATGGCCAAGCCACGTCACAGTGGTTCCCTTCAGATCCGGCATGTACTCAATGCTCCTTTGTTGTTCGGCTGTAGGATGCGCAGCAGACCCGCCGCAGTTTGCGCGCTGTCAAAGCCGGCAGATCGCGCCGAAGTAGACTCGTGGTGTGACCACCGCCCTGAGCACGCCGCCGGACATTCGCGCCGGCAAGGACCCGCGTTGGCCTTCCGGCCCAACTCTGCTGTCGCGCGTTTTCTCTGGCCGCGTGTTCCAGCAGCCGGCCGACTTCATGGTAGAGATGGCCCGCGAGCACGGCGACCTGGTCCACTACCGCGCTGCCGGCCGCCACGTCTTTCAGTTCAATCACCCGGAGTTGGTTCAGGAACTGCTTGTCAGGGACGCGAGACACCACCTGCGCGGGATCGTCATGCAGCGCTCCAAGATGGTGCTCGGAGAGGGACTGCTGACCAGCGAAGATCCCCTCCACCTACGCCAGCGCCGGCTGGCGCAGCCGGCCTTCCATCGAGACCGCATCGCTGCTTATGGACGCATCATCGGGCAATACGCGGCCGAGTCGACGGCCGAGTGGCAGACCGGAACCGTTCGCCCGGTGCACACGGATATGCAGACACTGGCGCTGCGCATCGTCGGCAAGACGCTCTTTGACCAGGAGCTCGGTGGAGACACCGAAAAGATCGCGTCGGCGATCGATGCCTTCATGGGCTTTCTGCCGCTGGTCTTCCTTCCTTTTTCAGAAACAATCCAGAAACTTCCAATCCCTTTAGTCCTCAGGATCAAGCGCAGCCGCGCCGAACTCGACGAGGTGATCTACCGCATCATCGGGGAGCGCCGGGCGCAAGGCGCCGCTGACGGCGGAGCGCCGTTTGTCGATCGCGGCGACCTGCTCTCGATGTTGCTCGCCTCAGTCGACACGGTGGACAACACCGGAGGCATGTCGGACGCGCAGGTGCGCGACGAATGTGTAACCACCATGCTCGCCGGCAACGAGACGACGGCCAACGCGCTGAGCTTTGCCCTGTGGCTGCTGGCACTGCACCCGGACCGGCAGGAGCGCCTGCATGCTGAAGCGGTCAAGGAGCTGGGCGATGGTACGGCCTCGGCCGAAAACTACCCGAACCTGCGCTACACCTGGATGTGCTTCGCCGAAGCCATGCGCCTTTACCCGCCGGTTTGGGTCACCGCACGCACCGCGGCCGCAGACTACGACTACCGCGGCTTCATCATCCCTAAGCACAGCCTCCTGCTGGCGCCGCAGTTCTTCGTCCATCGTGATCCGCGCTTCTGGGAGGAGCCGGAGTGCTTCGAGCCTCTACGCTTTGCCGCCGACAGCGGCGCCCGGCCAAAGATGAGCTACTTCCCCTTCGCCGCCGGCAGCCGCCAGTGTATCGGCGAAGGTCTCGCCTGGATGGAAGGCGTCCTGTCGCTCGCGAGTATCATTCGCGGCTGGCGCCTCAGCCTGCCTCCGGGTGCGTCGCGAAAGATTAAGGCGCTGGGGAGGATATCCATGCGCCCCAAGGGCGAAGTGCCGCTGCTGGTTGAACGCTGGTGAGTCTTTGACTTAGGCGAAGAGAAAGCGTAAGTTAATCATGTGGGCGAACAGACGGCGAATGCGCTCTTCCCGATCCTCCAGCCTCCCGCCGCACCCGCGACCGGCCTGGTTAGACAGGTGCACGCGTCGCTGGCATTTGATGAAGGGCATCTGGTCGAGTTCCGCTCACTCAAGGTGCGCTCCATCCTCACCAGGTCGGTTTCCAGGCGCAAGCTGTGGTTCGCCCGCACCATCAATCCCTACCGTGGCTGCGAGTTCGCCTGCCGCTACTGCTATGCGCGCTACGCACACGAGTTTCTCGAGCTGCGCGATCCCGCGGCCTTCGAGCGGCTGATCTTTGTCAAACAGAATGCTGCATGGCTCCTCGACCAGGAGCTGCGCACGCTTCGAGCTGATGAAGAGATAGCCATCGGCACCGCAACCGACCCCTATCAGCCCATTGAGCGACGCGCCGGGGTCACCCGCAGTATCCTTGAGGTGCTGGCGCGCCGACGTGGCTTGCGCATCGGCATTGTCACCAAGTCGACGCTGATTGAACGCGACATCGAACTGCTTCGCGTCGTCGCCGACCGCAACGAGCTGGTGCTGCATGTCACCATCACCACGGCAGACGCAGAGCTGGCACGCAAGCTTGAACCTCGTGCTCCTCGCCCCGACCTGCGCTTCCGCACCGTCGAGCGGCTCCGCGCCGCAGGCCTGCGCACCGGCGTGCTCTGCTCTCCGCTGCTGCCCGGCATCACCGACGATGCCGCCTCGCTCAATGCCGTAGCCGCACGCGCGAAGGCCGCAGGAGCGAGCTTCTTCTCGGCGCAGCCGCTATTCCTCAAATCCTGTTCCAGGGAGACGTTCTTCGAGTTTGTGCGCGAGCACTTCCCGGCTCTTGAAGCCGCGTACGCAGCTCGCTACCGCAGCGATGCTTTCGTGAACAAGGCCTACGCCGCGCGGATCGCGGAGCTGGTGGCCTCCGTCTCACGCAGACACGGCCTCCGCAATCGCACCATGGACGCGATCCTGACGCGGGATCAGGCCTCCGAGCAACCGCGCCAGCAGGTACAGCAGTCTTTATGGGCCTGAGTCAGACGATGCCGGCCATATCTTGACTGCATCTCGGTGAGCACTCACCGGGTAACGATCACCTCATACAGATTGTCTTTAGCCAGGAAAAACCGCGTGTTTGAGAACGCGGAAAACAGCTTCTCGATATTGCGATTGGTGTACACCCGCCGCACCGGGAAGCTTTCCGTGTGCTGCATCTCGATCTGGTCGGTCGGGGTCAGGTGGTAGCGATAAAATGCGGTGTCCACGTTTGCGGTCTTGGTGTGGAACAGCGCCAGGATGCGCCCGCCCGGTCGCATCGACTCATGCAGCCGCCCGATCAGCGGCTTGATCAGGGCGTCCTGCACGTAGTCCAGCGTGGTCCACAGCAGCACCACGTCGAACTCCCTGCCGCCAAAGTCCAGGTTCTGAGCAAAGTACTCGCGCGTGTTAAAGCCCGGCTCGCCGCCCTCTTCGGCAGGCGCTATCTCCCAGTTGCTCTTGAGAGCTTCATTGACCAGGTCCGCCATCCACACTCCGTGGCCCAGGCCGGTCAGGTAGTTGATGTTCGTGGGTGAAGTAGGTCCGATGTCAAGCACGCGGAGACCCTGCTCCGTCTCAAGGTGCTTCTTGAGCGCACTCCAGCTGGAGGAGTGGCGCGGCACACGCGGCCCGGAAAGCAAGGTGGGGCTCTTGCCCTTGTGCTCCTGCGATCGTTGGAAGAGAGACTTCAACACTGGTTTTTCCGGTCCGGGGGAATGGGCCGCGACGCTGCCCATCTGATCGTCAAACCTTGTACATGGATTAGACTGCGCACGATGCTCGCGGTCCGGGCTGATCTTTCTCTGGCAATTGCGTGAGGTAAACCGCGCCTAGGCGGTCGGTGTCGGAGAGCTCGTCGGGGTGTTCGCCGATTGCACCAGGTCTACCTTGCCGCTAAAACCGGCATTCTCCTCGATCGAAAGACGCGACGCCTGGATGTCGCCCGAGAGGTTCCCGCCCCCTCGCAGTTCCACGCGTCCGGAAGCAGTGACGTTACCGTTCAGTGTGCCCAGGATGATCACGTCACGGGCAACAACATCGGCCTTGACCTGGGCGTTTGCTCCTATGGTCAAGCGGCTTTCGGGCAGGGTGATGGTGCCCTCCACAAAGCCGTCGACCAGCAGGTCTTCGTTACCACGCAACTCGCCGCGAATCTGAACTGATTTGCCGATACTCGCGGCCGTACCTTCGCCAGCAGCCATGCAGTGTGCTCCCCATGATCGGTAGAAAGATCGATCCCCAGACAGATTCGTGAACTTGGCTCAACGATATACGTCCTCTCCGGTGCCCGCAAGCGCGGCGCCGGGACAGACATGCTCGAGCTGGACGCGCCCGATCAATCATGATGCGGATGCAAGGCCGGGCGGTAAGGCAGCTTCGCCTTCTGAGCCGCTGCGGGAAGCTTTGCATCTTCCCTAGTGTCGTGCTTTACGTCAAAGTAAGTCAGGACGGTGGAATGATCAGAAAGAGCCTTCGCAAGAGCATGCGCCATCTGGCGTGGCGCGGCGCCTGCCCACTCGGGCTCCTCCTCATGAGCGGCTCCGCTCCGGCTCAGACAACGCCTGCGCCGAATATCGACGCGCAGGCGATCGTCAGGCGCGCCTCGCAGAATGAACTTCGCACCACCAACGGCGGGCACCCCTTCCGCTTCAAGCTGCACAAGATCGACGACGGCAAAGTCACCACCAAGGAGATCGTCGAAACCAAGGATGGAGACATCGCCCGCCTGATCGAGCGCGACGGCAAGCCGCTTGACGCTGACGCCAACCAGGAGGAACTGGACCGGCTGAACAACCTGCTCGATCATCCCGAGATCCAGGAGCACCGCCACAAGAAGGAACAGGAAGATAGCAGTCGGGAAGACGAGATGGTGCGTCTGCTCCCCGATGCATTTGTGTACCAGTACATCGGGATGGTCGATGGTCCAAACGGGCCGTGTTATCGCCTGGCGTTCAAGCCCAATCCGAACTTTAACCCGCCCGATCGGCAGGCTGAGGTGTACCACGGCATGGCCGGCGAGTTCTGGGTGGACAAGGCACAGGAGCGAATGGTGAAGCTCGATGCTCACCTGATTGCAGACGTGAACTTCGGCTGGGGCATCCTGGGCAGGCTCTACAAGGGCGGCAGCATCCTGGTCGAACAGGCTGACGTGGGCGACCACCACTGGGAAACCGTTCACATGAAGCTGAACCTGCAAGGCAAGGCGCTCATGCTCAAGTCGCTGAACTTTCAAACAGTGGAGGACGGAACCGAATACAAGCCGGTTCCCGCGCAGCTCACGTACAAGGACGCGATCAAGATGCTGGAGAGCTCAGGCAAAGGCTAGCGCGGGCGGGCTGAGATTCCCACAAGCAGCTCAGCAGCTTCGTCTACACGAAGCTGCTTTCGTCATTGCCGAAATCGCTGCCATCATCCCCTGAGTCGTAGCTTGTGTCGTCGAAGCCGCCCTGAGGCTGCTCATCCGGGCCGCTGATGTCCTGGCCGCTGTCATAGGGGCCCTGAGGCTGCTCATTCGCCCCGGCATCGTAGCCGCCGCCCCCGCCCCCGGGCGAGTCGTAGTAGTTGTTGATGATCTCCTCGCGGGGCGCGCCGAAATCTCCGCCGTACCCGCCGCCAAAGCCGCCGCCGCCGAAGCCCTCGTGCCCGCCGCCCAGGCCGCCGTGCAGCAGTGACTCTACCCCCTCGAATGCCAGAGCGCCGGCGGCAACTCCGGCTGCCGTCGTTGCCGCAGAACGCAGAAAGCTCGGCTGACCCGCGGGGGCCGCGAACGGGCCCGGCTGCTGAACGTACTGCGGTTGACCATATTGGGGCTGCGCATACTGCGATGGAACCTGCTGGTACTGGCCCTGCCCCTGAGATGGCGGGGGCGGCGGCGCGGGATCACGGTGCCCCAGCAGGCTTCCCAGGAAGCTGGTTGCCTTGGCGGGCTGCGGAGCTGCCTGCTGCTGCTGCATTGAGGCCAATTGCTGCTTGGCCTGGTCAAGCGCGATGTTCTGCACCAGGACCGTCTGCGCCAGCATGTACATCGCGTCCGGATTGCGACCGAGTCCGTCCGCCAGCAGCCGCTCGGCGTCGTCGTCCTTCTCCTGCAACTGCGTTCCGTTGATCTTGCGCACAAGATCGTTCAGCATCTGGCTTTCCTGCGAGGTCATGCTTTCTCCTGTCGGGCCTGCTCTGCCTGCAACATCTGGTTAGACGACGATACGCCTTTCGGGGTGGTGCGGGTTCCCACGCTTTACCAGCGAACCACCACGTCTTCTCCTGAGACTTCCAGCTCGTAGACCGCGACCTTGTACCCAGGGCTGGCGTCGCAGGCGCCGGTCTTCAGATCGAACGACCATGCATGCCAGGGGCACATGACCCTGCCGTCCTCAAGCGAGCCCTCGGCCAGCGGACCGCCGCGGTGCGGGCACTCATTGTCGATCGCCGCATACTTGCCCCCGACGTTCGCGATACAGAGCACTTTGCCCAGCGCGCCGCCAGCCGGCATCTCCCGCAACTGTCCCGGTGCGGGCAAGTCTCTCGTGCTGCAAATCCTCACCAGTTCTGCCATGCTTTCCTTCGCTTATCACGGGTGGGTCTTGTTCACGATCTTGATCTCAAATACAGCCGGCCACTGCTTCCCCGTGACAAAGAGTCGATCGTGCCGGGCATCGTAGGCAATCCCGTTGAGCACCGATTCCGAGTTCACCATCTGGTCGTCAGGCAGCAGTCCCGCCAGGTTGATCCAGCCCAGAAGCCGCCCGTCCTTTGGAGAGATGCGGGCAATCCTGTCTGTGTGCCAGACATTCGCGAAGATCTCGCCCTTGATCCACTCCAGTTCGTTGAGCCGTTCAACAGGCCGGTGCCCATCGTGAACGGCGATGTGATGCGTCTCCCTGAACGTCGCCGGATCGCGAAAGCGCAGCACGCTGGTGCCATCGCTGGTGATCAGCTCTCGCGCATTGCGAGTCATACCCCAGCCCTCGCCCGAGTAGGAGAACTGCTTGACCAGGCGCAGGGAGAAGCGGTCGTAGACGAAACAGATGTGGGACGTCCACGTCCACTCGTAGAGGTTCGGACCCCAGTCGACAATGCCCTCCCCAAAGTATGCAACCGGCAGATCAAGCCTCTGCACCACTGCGCCGGTCGCCGGTTCGATTGCAAGTACGGATGAGTGTCCATTGAGCCCGGTGCCCTCGTAGAAGAGCCCATCGCGGTAGAAGAAGCCTTCCGTGTAGCTCGCAGTTGAGTGCGGCAACCGCGCCACCACCCTGTAGCCTGATGTCGGAGCAGGCGCAGCCAGCGCCGGAAGCAGCAGCGAGCAGGCGAGCAGGCAGTAGAGTCCGGGCAGGCGCATCGCCCTAAGATTATCGTGGAGGCTATGCCCGCCGCTGCTCTCCCAACCCAAACCGTCAGGCTGAGATGGATCGTCAGCGCTTTTGCGCTGATGGTGGCCGTTGCCGCAGTCTGCGCTTACCTGTCGCTGTGCCTGCTGTTCTACCAGGGGCAATGGCAACTGCTCTTCCACCCTTCAGACAGCGTCAGCCAGAGCCCGGCCAATGCCGGGCTGGTGTTCGAGGCGGTGCGCTTCGACACTCCTGAGGTCGGAGCGCCGCGACTCTCGGGGTGGTGGGTTCCGGCCAGCGATGCGGCGACCACGGTCCTCTACCTGCACGGCGGCGCAGGTTCGCTCGCCGACACAGTACCGCCGCTGGTGCGTCTCCACGCGCTGGGCGTCAACGTCTTCGCGATCGACTATCGGGGCTTTGGCAGGAGTGAGCCGCTTCACCCCTCGGAGCAAAGCATGCTCGCCGACACGGACGCCGCGCTCGCCTACCTATACGATCTCCGTCACGTTGCGCCCCGCAGCATCGCTGTCTACGGCGAGGGCACAGGCGCGACCATCGCCGCAGAAGCCGCCCCACGGCACCCTGAGATCATGAAGATCATTCTCGAGAACCTGAACCCGCCGGCGCTCCAGATTCTTTCATCCGACCCGAGAACATCCCTGCTGCCCGTCAGGCTGCTGATGACCAGCCCCCTAGACCCTTCCTCTGCGCTTCAGCGCGCGGGCCCGGCACGACTCTTTCTGGGAAGCAATGCGAACACCGCGGCCGCTTTTCAGCGCGCGGCAGAGCCCAAAAACTTCAGCCTGGCAGCCGATCCCGGCACTCTGAAGAATTTCATCGGGGTAAGATGAGCTGCTGTTTACGAGTTGGATTCCTTCAACCTAGGCTTTCACTATTCCGAGAAAGTTGTTCTGTGATAAGCCTGCTCCCGGGAAGACCAGGTCGAGGTTCCGGGTACCAAGGGTGCGCGAGGCGGCTTCACCCAGCACTTGACGAAAATCCGTGGTGATGGCTAAATCCCTTCCTTCGTTCAACTGCTCCGGGCTGAGCCCCGGCCAGCGCCCATACACCTTGCCGCCTTGAACCGGCCCGCCCAGGACAAACATTGCATTCGCGTGTCCGTGGTCCGTGCCCCCGGTACCGTTCTGGTGGGCGGTGCGTCCGAATTCAGACATGGTGACCACCACTACCTCGTTCGCCTGGTCGCCCATATCCTGCCAGAAGCCGGCCAGCCCTTCGCTGAACTCCTTGAGCCGGCCGGCCAGCTGACCGTTTGCGCCGCCCTGGTTCTGGTGTGTGTCCCAGCCGCCGATGTCGGCGAACGCCACTTCAACCCCAAGGTTCGCCTTGAGCATCTGCGCAATCTGCTTCATGCTGTCGCCAAAGCCACCCTTGGGGTAGCTTGCACCGTTGGCCGGCACATACGCCGCAGGATTGGTCGCCTTGAGCATCTTGATCGCTTCGAAGGTTTCGCTGCCTGTACCGTGGAGCACGGCGTTGACCGAATCCGCATACATCGAGGCGAAGCTGTCCGAGACCGGCACCACCGCAGGGTTCCTGCCACCGACATTGAAATCCTGGATGTTGCCGATCGCAATCGCAGGCACCTTGCCCTGCAGGGTGCGCGGCACCTGGCCGCCCAGCGCCACAGCCCGAAACGCAGACTGCGCTCCGGCCCTGCGGCTCAAATCTTCCGCCTGCAGCGCCCGGTTCAGCCAGCCGTCCGCTGTGACCTTTATGCCCGGCGTCCCGCTCTCCATGTAGTCCTGCGCGTCGAAGTGCGAGCGGGTGGTGTCCGGTGAGCCGCAGGCGTGCACGATCGCCAGGTGCTTCCCATCCCACAGCGGCTTCAGCGGCGCCATCGCCGGATGCAGAGCAAAGAAGCCGTCAAGATCGAGCGCCTGGTTAGGCAGGATCGCGATGGTCGGCCGCATCGCGTAGTAGTCCTTCTCGCGATAGGGCACAACGATGTTGAGCCCGTCGGCGGCGCCCCGCTGAAAGATTACCACCAGCCGCTTGCCTTGCGCCGCAGCCGTGGTCGCCTGCGCCAGCACTGCCCGGGTCAGGAACGTGGGCACCGCGGCGGTACCGACCACCGCCATTGCTCCGCCCCGCATGAATGCTCGCCGCGTGATCGCCATCGTGGGGACTCCTGCCCTGTGCAGACGCAGCGTCAGGGTGAAAGTTGCGGCAATCGTGGAGGGGTCCCATGCGCTGTCCCGGATCGGGCAAGTATGCTGGAACCATGAGCCGCTACCTGCCCTACTCTCCGGATGTGGAGACCATCGAGCCTGCCGAGCCCGCAATCTTTGCGGAAATGGCCGCTACCATGCGCGGCATCTCCGAGCGAGTCGGGGACCAGCAGCGGCACTACCTGCGCCCGGTTCACGCGAAAAGCCACGGCCTGCTTCGCGCCCGGCTTACGGTCCTGGAGCCGCTGACGGAGCCCTACGCCCAGGGCCTGTTCGCCAGCCCGGAATCCTTTGACGCCGTCATTCGCCTGTCGACCAATCCCGGAGACCTGCTTGCCGACAGCATCTCCTCACCGCGCGGCTTTGCTATCAAGGTCCTCGGTCCCGAGCGCCAGGAGATGCTCCCCGGTCATGAAGGCCGGCGCACCCAGGACTTTCTCTGCGTCAACACGCCAACCTTTCCGGCCCCGAACGCCGCCGCCTTTCTCGAGCAGCTCAAGACGCTGGCTAAGCACGCAACCGACTCACCCGAGCTGAAGCAGGTCATCTCGACCACCGCGCAGATCGCCGAGACCGTGATCGAGGCTGCCGGCGGCGAGAGCGCCACGCTCAAGAGCTTCGGTCACCCACAAACGAACATCCTGGGTGAAACCTTCTACACGCAGGCTCCACTGCGATACGGCCGCTACATCGCCAGGATCGCCTTTGCACCCCTGTGCCCCGGCCTGCAGGCGCTCACCGACAAGCATCTTGAGAAGCACAGCGACTACTCCGCGCTGCGCGATGCAGTGGTAAAGTTCTTCGCGACCGAGCGCGCCGAGTGGGAGATCCGCGTTCAGCTGGCACTTGATCTGGCAACCACTCCGGTCGAGGACCCGAGCGTGCCCTGGCCCGAAGACCTGACCCCCTACATTCCGGTTGCCCGCCTGGTGGCCCAGCCACAGGAGGCCTACTCGGCGGCGCGCAGCGTTTTCGTCGACGAGCAGTTGAGCTTTAACCCCTGGCACGGTCTGGCCGCGCACCAGCCGCTCGGTCAGGTCAACCGCGCGCGCAAGCTTGCCTACCCGGTTGCGGCAGACTACCGCCGCTCGCAAAACGGGCGCCCGATCCACGAACTCACCACCATCGACGAGCTGCCGGACTGAACTCCTTCACCGCGCGCGGCAGGACGCAATCGGCAGCAGGAGTATTCCATGAACCTTGAGTCTGGAGACCGGCCGCTCCTGTACGCGCAGGCTTCCAGGTTGTTCGGGGATGAAAGCCGCTTCTGGAGGTTCTGCGCTGCGACCCTGGGTGCGTTCGCCGTCTTGAAAGGAACACGCATGCCCAGCACGTGGGCAGCGACCCAGGCGCAACTCGATTACAGCCACGGGTTCATCAAGCGCGGTCTCCAGGGCGAGGTACTCAAGACGCTCGGCGTACATCGTTACTCCGTCCTGAGTGCGGTATTCTTCCTGCAACTCGCGCTCTTTCTCCTGATGCTGGTCGTGTTGACAAGGCGTTCCCGGCTGGAGGAGCGGTTCGGGTCCGCAGCCGTCCTCGCCTTGTGTGCAAGTAGCTATGCCGTGACCTACTTAACTCACCTGGTGGGATACACCGATATCCTGCTCGGGTTGATCGCGACAGTACTCCTGGTGCTACGGAACCCGCAGGTGCGGTTCTGGATCGGGCTGGTGCTGGTTCCCATCGCCCTCCTGGTGCATGAAAACTTTCTCTTCCTTTTCCTGCCGCTGGTTTTGTTCAGCTTCTTCCTGGACTGGAAGCTGACGACCGGAGAGACCGAACGGAGGCGGATCGCGATCTACGGGTGGGTGCTGTGCGTGGTGGCCATTGGACTGACCCTGGTGACCTCCCTGCAGGCGAACATGAGTGTGGCGCAAACAAGCCAGTTCATGCGGGAGGTGGAGTCGCGGGCAGACTTTGCCGTGCGTGAAGACTTCTTCGATACATTGTCGCGTTCTCTCGCGGGAAACATGCGCGTGGTTCTGGCGGTAATGCAGACGAAGTGGTGGTGGCAGGCGTTTACCGTTTCGACCATAACAATTTTGCCCGTCCTGCTTCTGCTGCTGCGGTACCTCAACCGGCTGCTCAGACTGATGCCGGGATCAGGAGACGACGCGACGCATCGTTCGACGGTACTGGTGACGCGGGTGGTCGTCTTCGCTCCGCTGAGCATGTATGCCCTGGGCTGGGACTGCGCTCGCTGGAACGTGCTTTGCCTGCTCTCCGCCTTTTTGGTTCTGGTGCTGCTGAGCCGCACTCTACCGGAAGGCCGTATCCGGTTCGACCTGGCTGATCGTCACGCGGTCATCCTGATGATGGCCGTCAATATGGCCTCAGGCTACGGATTCTTCGATGACTTCAACGTCAATCCCTACCCTTTCTTCCCGGCTCTGCATGTACTGTCCCGGCTGGTCAGACACTGACCTGGGCACCCTGATTTAGGCGCGCCCTCTACCTGCCCGCTCAGCAACTCGGCGATCACTACCACTTCACCCCGCCAAACCGATGGCACAAAAGCTATCTGGATTTAGGGCGAAGATTCAGGTGCAGACTTGCGGCATCTTAACGGACGATGCCCCACCGCCTCACCATCGATCCCGGATACGGCAGACCGCAGGTAGAGGCCTGGCGCAACACCGCCCGGGCGCTGCTGCTGGCAGCCATTCCGCCCGCGGAGATCGACCTGGCGGATGCGACCACGCCGCAGGCTCTCCCTCTCGGCTTCACGACCGAGCCTGACCTCACGCCGCACGTCGACGCACCCCGGCCCTCGGTGCCCAAGGCGTTTATCGACCTTGCCTCCACAGCCGCCTGCCACATGGATGCTTACCGCTGGAATCTGCTCTACCGCGTTCTTTGGCGTCTGCAGCACGATCGCGAACTGCTCAACCTCGAGCTTGATCCGGACATCGCCGAGCTGCGCCGGATGGACTCGCAGGTTCGCCGCGATCTCCACAAGATGCATGCGTTCCTGCGCTTTCGCATGCTTCCATCGATCGCCGATTCCGAGGAAGAGGGCCACTATGTCGCCTGGTACCGCCCGGATCATCGCATACTCGAGCTTGCAGTACCTTTCTTTGCGGAGCGCTTTGCCCCCATGCGGTGGACGATCCTGACCAGCTATGCAGCGGCCTCCTGGGATCCGCGCGCCCGGCAGGTCACCTACGGTCCCGGAGTACCGCGCTCGGCTGCGCCCGAGGCTGACGAGCTTGAGTCCCTGTGGCGCTCCTACTACGCGTCTATCTTCAACCCGGCGCGCCTCAACCCCCAGGCCATGAAGGCCGAAATGCCCGCCCGCTACTGGAAGGAGCTGCCCGAGCTTGAGCTCCTGCCGCAACTGCTCACGTCTGCCGACAAACGAGTAGGAACCATGATGGAACAGCAGAGACTCATCGCTGAGACTACCGGTGGCGCGGGCCAGTTTGTGCCCGCCGAACACACCCTGTCCACCCTTTCGGCCGCGCTACCGCGCTGCCAGGGCTGCGAGCTCTACAAGCATGCCACGCAGGCCGTGTTCGGTATGGTGGGCACGCCGGCAGCGCCCAGGCCAAGCCTCGGCGCCGCGCGCCTGATGCTGGTCGGCGAGCAGCCCGGCGACGAAGAAGACCGCCGCGGGGAGCCCTTCGTGGGCCCGGCGGGCAAGGTCCTCGACCGGGCGTTGGACGAGCTCGGACTCGACCGTCGCGAGCTCTACATCACCAACGCGGTCAAGCACTTCAAGTTCACGCTGCGGGGCAAGCGCCGCCTGCACGAGTCGCCGCGTTTAAGTGAGGTGACGGCCTGCCGCCCGTGGCTGCTGGCAGAGCTCGACGCGGTGCGCCCGCAGGTAGTCGTATGCCTGGGTGCGACCGCAGCCAAGTCCCTGCTGGGCGCAAAGTTCGCGCTGATGAAGGAACGCGGCAAGCTGGTCAGCTCGCCGTACGCCGAGCAGGTGATCGCCACCCTGCATCCCTCGGCCATCCTGCGCGCGCAGGATCCCGAGACCAGCCAGACGCTCTACACCTTCATGAAGCAGGACCTGGCACAGGCGCACGAGCTGGCGCAGCAAACGGCCCAGGCCTAAAACTGGACCTGTGGTGCATTCTGCGCGCCGGGCGCTTCCTGGAAGTAGTCGTTATCCACCTGAAAGCCGGCGATGCCCGCCCAGATGCTTGCCGGGAACTGCCGGACGTAGGTGTTGTAGTCCTGCCGGGCGCGGTTAGCACGAATGCGCTCGACCGAGATGCGGTTCTCTGAGCCTTCAATCTGGTCCTGCAATTGTAGGAAATTCTGGTTCGATTTCAGATCCGGGTAGTTTTCGCTCAGCACCAGCAGCCGTCCGATCGCTCCCTCCATCTTCTGGTCTGCCTGCAATTTATTGCCGGTGCCCTGAGCATTCAAGAGGCCTGCGCGCGCGTTGGCGATGTCGCCGAACACGGTTTCCTCGTGCTTGGTGTAACCCTTTACCGTCGCCACCAGGTTAGGGATCAGGTCGGCTCGACGCTGCAGGTCCACATTGATCTGCGACATGGCCACCTTCACCGCTTCCTGCTTTTGCACCATGGTGTTCTTCGCGCTGATGTAGCTGCCGAACACCATGAGCACGATCAGAAAGAGCACCACCACCACCGCCAGTACTGCCCAGATCCCACGCCGCATCGAATCTCCCTTGCCGAAACTTAGTCTACCAAGCTACCAATCGCCGCCCGCGCCACCACCGCCGGTACTGCCTCCTCCGAAGCCGCTGAAGCCGTCTCCGCCGTCGCCTCCCCCCTCCCCCCCCTCCCCCCTCCAGCCCCAGACCTGGGCGGCGAGCGCGCTCGTGACGTCCTCGGTCAGGCCGAGCACCTTGCCGACGTCGCGCACCGCGCCCTTGGGCCGGAAGCGCATCACCGTGGCGCAGATCGCCGCCCGGTCACGCCCGTAGGTCTTGTAGATCCACTGGATCACTTCCTCGCGTCGGCCCGCCTCAAAGTCGACGTCGATGTCGGGCGGCTCACGGCGCTCCATGGAGACGAAGCGCTCGAACAGGAGGTCGTTACGGTCGGGATCGATGCTGGTGATGCCCAGCACGAAGCAGACGGCGGAGTTGGCGGCGGACCCTCGGCCCTGGCACAGGATGCCCTCCCCTCGCGCGAACTGCACGATGCTGTTCACGGTCAGGAAGTAGGGCGCGTACTCCATGGCCCCGATCAGCTGCAGCTCGTGGCGGAGCTTGCCCGCGACCTCCTCGGG
>CAXUND010000015.1:0-3374 GCA_964252445.1 uncultured Acidobacteriaceae bacterium
TCTTCATGGGAACAGTCTGCGCCTCCTTCGGAGGACCTGCTCATCCCATTTATCGTTATCTATCTCTGGTTGCGAAATGCTTGGGTGCACATCCTACGGCTCGTGTGAATGCAGTGCTGAAGGCGCTCGAAGATTTGAACCCGACTGCCAGCGCAATTTGGCCGCTGCTTCGCTTTCCGCGTTGCAGTTCGTCCTTGGCCAATGCCATTCTCCATTGCAGCAGGTACTCGATAGGTCCCATGCCCATCACCTTCGAGAATCTGGCAGCGAAGGAAGAGCGCGACAGTCCGCATAGCCGGGCAAGACCGGCAACAGTCCAGTCATGCCCTACGTCTCTGTGCATCGCCGCTAGGGCGCAAGCTGTTACAGGATCAGCGAGGCCGGCGAGCAGCCCGGTATGCTCCGGGTCCATTTGCAGGGCCTCATTGCGAAGAATCTCTACCAGAATCAACTCCATGAGCCGAACGATGATGAAATTGCTCCCAACCCCAGGGGTCAGGGATTCTGCCTGATTCATCCTCAGCAGGGAGCGCACACGCCAGGAAGGTGTATCGTCAGCCCGGATGTGGACCAATGGCGGGAGCAACGCCGTGAGCAGGCTTTCATTCACGCTGTCGAAGACAAACCTGCCGCCATGCAGGGTCACCGGATCGTCCACACCCTCGCCAAGCGTCAGCCCTCTTGTAGCCGAGACGATTATTTCGCTGTCGAGAGGTTCCAGGGTGGGGTCTGAGGTCAGCGAGAACGAGGTGGAAGTTCGAACCAGAACGAAATCGTTGGGGCGGAGACACACCGGCGGAGCAGACTGCCGGACGAGTTGGCACTCACCCCGCTCCACCCAGCAAAACAGCAAATCATCTCTCTGGCGGAACGACACTCCCCATCGGCCGACAGCATCGGTGCGTCCCCACAATGTGGCTTGTGGCCGCAATAGCTGAATGAGGTCAAGAAAAGGATCCATCAAAATTGGACGAGAGATAATCGATTTTGGACGGCAGATTACATGCGCTCTGGCCCCTTTCTTAGTCGAACTAAGAAAGGAGTTCTGAGACAAGCATGGAAATACAGGAAAGAACCAGCCTCAAGCCGATCGAGGCGCTCCGGACACCAGACAGCCGTTTCGAGAACCTACCGGAATTTCCCTACGAGCCGCACTACGTCGAGTCCTTAAGCGGGTATGAGGGACTTCGAGCCCACTACCTGGATCTGGGGCCGAGTAACGCAGATCGAACCTTCTTGTGCCTGCACGGTGAACCGACCTGGAGCTATCTCTATCGCAAGATGATTCCCAGGCTACTGGAGACGGGAGCCCGTGTGCTTGCCCCTGACTTCTTCGGGTTCGGCCGTTCGGACAAACCCATTGAGGATTCCGTTTACAGCTTTCACTTTCATCGTGACTTCCTGCTTCGCTTCGTCGAGCATGTTGCCCCTCAGAATGTGACGCTGGTCGTTCAGGATTGGGGAGGCACGCTTGGACTCACTCTGCCGGTTGATCCCGGCTTCCGCGCGAGACTGGACAGATTGTTCGTGATGAACACGGTCTTGCCCATCGGCGAGCCACTCGGACCGCACTACTACGAATGGCGAGCCCTGGTTCGCAAGATGCCCGACTTACCGGTTGGACAACTTATTCGGCATATCACGCCACAGCTCACCGACGAAGAAGTGGCCGCCTACGATGCTCCCTTTCCTGACAGTCGATTCAAAGCCGGCGCGCGAACGTTTCCCGAACTGGCGATGGTGGAGCCCGAGATGGAAGGAGTTGCGGAAGCCAGGAACGCCCTCCGGTTTTGGAAGGAGGAGTGGACAGGACAATCGTTCATGGCCATTGGAGGCAAAGCTCCAGACGCGGACACGATGCATGCACTCCGAAGCCAGATTCGTGGTTGCCCGGCACCATTGGTTGTCGCGGAAGCCGACCACTTCGTACCGGAATGGGGCGAACCGGTAGTGCGAGCTGCCTTAAGGTCCTTCCACGACTTGTAGGAAACACCACTCAAGCAATCATTCCATTGCCGACATAAAGGCGAGCAAGGCATCTCGCGAGCACCGGCAACGAAGGAACAAGCAAGGAGATCATGATGACGAAGGATGCTGCTGAGAAACTATGGACGTTATACCTTGAAGCCTATTGCGACATTTCACCTGAAGAGCGAAGGCGACTACTGCAGCAAACCGTGAGCGACGACATTGTTTCCACAAACCCGGGTGAGGAGTTTAACGGCCTGGAGAACCTCCTTGTGCACATCGAGCAGTTTCAGCAACGGCTTCCCGGAGCGTACTTCAAACTCAACAAGCTGCTCTTCCATCACGAACAGGCTTTGTCGGAGTGGACCCTCTATGAAAGAGACGGAACCCCGTTGAGGACTGCAAACACCTACGGGCGCTTCAATGATCAAGAGCGCTTTAAGCAACTGACCGGCTTCTTTTAGGAGAAGAGCCCTGGTAATGGTAAGTCGCATTATCGTCAGTAGCAGACCCCGCCCCATGCGTACCCGAACTAAGCCACAATGGCGTGCGACGTACGCGGGAGTCGGTTGGGCCTCGCCGAGCGATGCAACAGAGAGGGCGCGAGACTCTGCGCCCTCCCTCCGCTGCTAGATCGACTGCCCACCCGACACCTCGATGCGTTGCGCATTCACCCAGCGGTTATCCTCTGTAAGTAGCGACGCGATCATCGGACCAATGTCGTCCGGAAGGGCCCGCCGGCCGAGTGCGGTCGACTCCGAAACCATCTTGTTCACTGCCGGATTATCGCGAACGACACCGCCCGAAAAGTCGGTCTGAACGGCCCCGGGCGCAACGCAGTTGACAGGGACTGCTCCGAACCCGGCACTCGCGTCAACGGCCTCGGCCTTCCCTTCCCTTACCGAAGTAAGCCGTTAGAAAATGAGCTGCCAGATCATCGAGCTTCCGGTCCCACTCCGAACGGCGCACGCGCAGCCATTCCTCCGCGGCCACCAGGCCGGCCCCCTCAATGCGACAGCTGCGCACTCGTCCGAGTTTCTCCGTCTTGACCAGCCCGGCATCTTCCAGCAGCTTGAGGTGCTGCATCACCGCCGTCAGCGACATGTTGAAAGGCTCGGCCAGCAGCATCACCGACATCGGACCGGGGCTCAGCCGCTCAAGCATCGCGCGCCGCGTCGCGTCGCCTAGCGCCTGGAAGACGAGGTCGATGTTTTGTTCACTCTTCCTCATCTTCCGCGTCTTCACCGTGTGCTGCACGTCTTGCCGTCATCTGCTGCCAACGTCATCCGGCAGTAGCTTCGAGTGATCGCCGAATACTGAAGCTGCGGCTTCAGTATTCGGCGCAAAAACGGCGATAGTCAAGTTTTCACTTCAGTATTAAAAACACTGCATCACGCGCCCTGCAG
>CAXUND010000015.1:3474-46598 GCA_964252445.1 uncultured Acidobacteriaceae bacterium
GCGATAGTCAAGTTTTCACTTCAGTATTAAAAACACTGCATCACGCGCCCTGCAGCGCCCTTAACAGCTCCTCGGCATCGCTCACCGGCGGCAGGCAGCTGGTGCCGCGACACACAACCGCGAAGCTCTGCGGCATCGCAAGTTGCGGCAGCTGCGGCAGCGTCTCCGCCAGCATCGGCGGGAGCGTCTCGGCTGCGACCTGGTCGCGACGCACTCGCAGCACGCTCTTGTTTACCGCGTACGGAGCCGCCGCCACGGCTGCAAGGCTCTTCGCCGCGGCGTCCGAACCGATCACCACAACCTGCACCGCAGGCAGCAGAAAGCGCTCGAGCGCCAGGCCGTAGCTGCCTGCATAGAGCCCGAGGTGCTCGACCACGCCGGCAAAGTTTTCAAGCGTGTCCTCGGCCAGATCGCGATATTCGGCCTGGCCCGAGAGTGCTTCAAGCCGCAGCAGCGCATCCGCGGCGCTGGGATTGCCGGCGGGTGTGGGCGCGTCCTGCAGCGGCTTGCGCCGCGCGGACATGGCGCCGATCGGCTTGCCTTCTGTCTGCTCCATGTCAAAGAAGCCGCTGCCTACGCGGTCGTAGAACCGCGCGATCATCGCCGCGCCGATCTCGGCCGCCGCGTCGTAGTAGCGACGCGCCGCCGTTGCCTGCCACGCGTCCAGGCAGGCGTGGACGAGGAACGCGTAGTCGTCGAGTACACCGGGCACGCGGCAAGCCGGCGTGTGGCCGTCGGTGTAGGCGATGACATGGGCGAGGCCGTTTGCTGAATCCCATCCTTCAGCCAACAGGCGGTCTAGCGTCTTGAGCGCAAACTCGCGTGGCGCCTTCGACTCAAGCGCGGTGGCCGCGGCCAAATACGCAGAGACCGCGAGCGCGTTCCAGCCGGTGTAGATGGTGGTGTCGATGAACGGCGCCCGCCGCGCAAGACGGGCGCGCTCAAGTTGCGCATGCGCGGATCTGAGCAGCGCCGTCGCTGTTTCCACCGGCATGGTCAGCTGCTGCGCGACGAACCCAATCGAGTTCTTCACGTGGAGCACGTTCTTCGCCGGGTTGTGGTGCATGTCGCCGAGGTCTCCGATGTCGTAGTAGGCCTCTGCCACCTGCATCTGCAGATCGGAGAGCACGGCCGCAGCTTCGGCACGTGTCCAGGTAAAGTAGTCCCCGTCGTCGTCAAGGTTGATGTCCGCGTCCTGCGAGGCGTAGAAGCCTCCCCGCTCGCGATCGCTGAGGGTCGAATCCATCCAGCGCATGATGTCGGTGGCGACGCGCGCGAACTCCGGCTCGACGAAGGTCTGGAACGCGTGCGCATAGTTCGCGAGCAGGCCGGCATTGTCGTAGAGCATCTTCTCAAAGTGCGGCACTACCCAGCGTTCATCGACCGAGTAGCGGTGGAACCCTCCCGCAAGCTGGTCATAGATGCCGCCGCGGGCCATCTGCGTCAGCGTGTGCACGGCCGCGTGGCGTGTCGGCTGGTGCCCGGTGCGTCCGGCAAGGTCGATGAGCAGATCAAGAGCCGCGGGGTGAGGAAACTTCGGCTGGCCGCCGAAGCCGCCGTGCTTCGCGTCAAACTGCGCGAGCGCCGAGCCGACGATCTTATCGATCAGGTCCGGCGACAGCGACTCGGCGCGGCCGGAAAGACTCTCGTTGGTCTCGATCGCGGCGATCACGCTGCCCGCTGTCTCGAGAATCTCGGAGCGCCGCTCCTTCCACACGCCGGCCATGGTTTCAAGCACGCGCAGAAAGCCCGGCCGTCCGTAGCGGTCATCCTTGGGGAAGTAGGTTCCACCGAAGAACGGCCGCCCGTCCGAGGTAAGGATCGCGGTCAGCGGCCAGCCGCCCTGACCGGCGATCGCCGATACCGCGGCCTGGTAGCGCGCGTCCACGTCGGGGCGCTCATCGCGATCGACCTTGACGGCGACGTAGTGCTTGTTGACGACTGCCGCGAGTTGCGCGTCTTCATAGGATTCGCGATCCATGACGTGGCACCAGTGACACCACACCGCGCCGATGTCGAGTAAGACCGGCTTGTCTTCTTTCGCGGCCAGCGCAAACGCCTCTGGACCCCACTCGTGCCAGCGGATCGGCTGATGCATGGCCGAGCGGAGATAGGAGGAGGCAGCGGAGGCAAGAGCATTCGTAGCGGTGGGCGTGGCGGCGTTGGTCATTCTTTCGTCATTCTAAGCCGCTGTAAGAAAGGAACCGAGATCACCCGCCAAGGGTGAAATTGACGATGATGGTCGTGTCCACCTCGACCGGCTGGCCGTTCAGCAGGTAAGGCTTATACCGCCAGTGAGAGACCGTCTCGATGGCGGCAGCGCTGAGTGCCGGGTCCGGGTCACGGACGACGACGAGGTTTGATACCGATCCATCCTTCATGATTGTTCCGGCCAAGCGAACCGTTCCCTGAGCACGCCTTGCCTTTGCCTCTGCCGGATAGGTTGGTTGGCCTTTGAAGATAGTGTCCCCTGCGCTGACGCTTCCCGGCGTCGCCTTGGCGTTGTCTGCGTCTCCTTGATCAATCAGCTTATCCACTTTAGTTGCGGTCGCGGGGGATCAACCGTGGCGAGCTCATCCTGCTTCAGCGCGCGGAGCTCATCAACTGAGATATTTAAGACCAGCTGTCCGTAATCGGTGATTCGGATATCTTCCGCCACAAAGTGGTGCTGGAAGACAAAAATCTTGTTGTAAGTGGCCCCAATACCCTGCTGTTGCGAGGTTCGCAGCACCAATCGTTGCTTGTCCACGCAGTAAGAAGTCTCCGGCCCAGACGCGAAATCATACTTCAGGCAATCGAGCGAGACCTGGCCCAGCTTCCTATTTTCCAATTTGAGCCTGACTTTTGAGTGCGACGGCTGCAGGGGGTACATGATCGTTCTCCAGAGCGTCGATTCTACATACGGGGTGCGTTCACTGCTGCCTTCGCGGTAGACACCATCTTCGGCCCGGTAGTAGTCCAGATGAAAACTGTCGCTTGAGTAACTGGCATGGTAGTGGTTCCTCGCTACCCAAGCGATGATCAAGGTACCGGCGCTCGCAGGCTTTCCGCGCGCGCCGAAGCCCTGATAGTGGGCTTTCAGGTACCAAGGCTTGAGAGCATCCGAGCCGAGACCATTCGCCTTACGCACCAGATCAAACGCCGCATCCGGATCGCTTGGCAGAGGCTGCTTGTCATACTCAATCTGCACGGAAGTTGTTGCCTGCTGTGCGCCCGTCGGCGGAGTGAGCGCTTCCTGTCCCTGCAAATAAGACCAACAGGCGAAGAGAATAGACAAGGTCAGCAACTTAGACCCAGACAGGAGCGCACGCGCAGACATCGAAGATCACCTCTGCTGGTGTTTGCGTTTGATTATGTCATGGCGGGCGTAAACAGAGACGGTTACGAATGAAAAGACAACCGCGAACAGCGAGTACATCCAGAACAGCGACGAGTCGAACGGATTGTGCGCATGGTCCCTCTGGAGCGCCTCCCAGGTGCCCAGGCGTTTGCCGACCTGGTGCACCGCAATGCCGCTGATGGCCAACACCAGAGCCCGGCGGTAGCGGCGCACCGAATCCGGCGTCAACATCACCGCAGCCGGAGCTGCAATCACCAGCGCGGCCGTGAGGCCGACCGCGCCGGTGAAGGCGGCCCACAGAGCCAGTCCCTGCACGAGATCAAGGAGAGCGAGCCCGGGCGCCGCATTGCGTCCCAGCTCCACCAGCTGGAAGGGCAGCGTCACCAGAAACGCGGCAAGCCAGCCGAGGAGCGCGCTGAAGATCCCGCTGGTTGCGCGCCGCAGGTGCCCGGGCATCACGCCGGCTGCGCCACCAACTGCTGAGCCACGCGCACATAGAGGTCGATTGCTTCAACCAGCTCCTGCTTGGACAGGCATTCGTCGGGAGTGTGCGCGACGTGAATGGAGCCCGGCCCCAGCAACAACGGCTCTCCCCAGGCAGTGAGTGCCGGGATGTCCGTGGTAAACGCAGCCACCATGGTCGGCAGACCATCGACGCTCCTGAGCCGCACAAACGGGATTTCGAGCGGGAAATCGACGGTCGCATCGGGCGCGGCCGCGGCAACCAGGGAGGCGCGCGTTTCCTCCGAGGGGCCGACCAGGCGGATGAGCATTTGCGCTTCAGCCTGATCGGCAATGACGTTGGGCGCGCGACCGCCGTGAATGGTGCCTACGTTGAGAGTGCTGGGGCCGACGTCCGCAAGCGTGGGCAGCGGAACGTCGAGCACACGGCCAAGCGCCCGCACCAGCTTGTTGGTGGCACTGTCGCCAAGCTCCGGGTAGGCGGAGTGCGCCATCCTGCCCGTGGCGCGAACGTGCGCGCGCAATGCGCCCTTTGATGCCAGGGCCAGGCGGTTGTCGGTGGGCTCGCCGTTGATGAGGAAGCGGCTGCCTTTGGGGGAGAGATTGGCGACCTTGGCGCCGGCAGAGTCGCGTTCTTCGCCGACGACAAACAAGAGCCCCACGCGGACGCCGAGCGAGCGCAACTGTTCCGCGGCGAAGATCTGCGCGACCATGATCCCCTTGGCGTCGCATGCGCCCCGGCCGTAGATATAGTCCTGATCCTCGCTGCTGGGGAAGAACGGCGGCACAGTATCGATGTGGGTGGAAAACACCACATCGGGGGCGTCCGGCTGCGCGCTCGCATACACATTCGCACGGCCGCCGCTTGCTCCGCTCTCGCCATCCTGCGCGACCTCGGTTGTTTCGACCTCGAAGCCACGGCCGCGGAGATACTCTGCCAGGAACGCCCCACAGGCGCCTTCGTGGTAGGTGGTCGAGTCGATGTCGACCAGGCGGCGCGTCAGCGCTACCGCGTCCGCCATTCGATCATCGGGGCCATGGTTGGGCGTCTTCACGTCTGAAGCATACCTGAGATGAAACAAAGGCCCACGTGTCTCTACAATAGAAGCAGCATGCCCGAACTCTCAGTGACGCCGGCACCCGCGGCCTCTGTACGCAGCATTGATAGCCTGCGAGGACCGGCCGGACGCCTGGAAGCGCTCTACACTCCTGGCACAGCCGTCGCTGCGCATGCGGTTGTCCTATGCCATCCGCATCCACTGCATGGCGGAACCATGCACAACAAGGTCGTGTATCACGCGATGAAGGTCTTCCAGGCGGTTGGACTGCCTGTGCTTCGCTTCAACTTCCGCGGCGCGGGCCTCAGCCAGGGCGTCCACGATAACGGCCAAGGCGAGCAGGATGACGTCCGGGCAGCGTTTGACTGGCTGGAGAGCGAAACCGCGCTTCCGCTGATCGGAGCAGGCTTCTCCTTCGGCGCGCACATGGTGTTTCAGGCCGGCTGCGCAGATGCGCGTATCGAGGGCCTGGTGGGCCTTGGCCTACCGATCGCTGCGGGCGGGCGCGAGTACCACTACCAGTTTCTGGCCGGCTGCCCTGTACCCAAGCTGGTCGTCATCGGCGGCAACGACGTTTTCGCGCCGCGCGAGCAGGTCGAAGCTGCACTTGCGCCCGCGCGCAATCTTGAGCTGCACTGGGTTCCCGCGGCGGACCACTTCTTCGCGGGCCATCTGCCGGTCATGCAACACGCTTTGCGCGCCTGGCTTCATACCCACTTCATCGCTGCCCCAGTCTCCCCCAGACAGGCATGCTTGTCCGTCCCGGAGACCGCCTCTTGACCACCGCGCTCGAACAGAGAAATCTCACCGCACTGCACCATGACGCGAAAGCGATCTTTACGCATGCTCTGCGAGGCTGCAACATCGCTGCCGCATTTGACCGACACCTGCACTTTGAGGGCAAGACACTGGTGCGCCATCCCTCTCCCGTCGTCAAGCCGCTGGCGCAGAAGCTCGATGATTACAAGAAGGTGATGGTCGTCTCCTTCGGCAAAGCGGCGCTGCCTATGCTCGATGCGCTGCTGGACCGCCTGCCTTCGAAGCTGAAGGTAGAAGGCATTTGCGCCGCTCCGGATCGCCCGGCAAAGCGCCACAAGCATATTCGCTACTTCGAGTGCGGCCACCCGCTGCCGAATGAGGACTCGTTAAACGCCGCGCGGGCATCGCTTGAACTGCTCAAGCATGCCAAGAAGGACAGCTTTGTCTTCTTCCTGATCTCAGGCGGAGGCTCGGCCATGCTGGAGCTGCCCTATGACAGCAGCATTTCGCTCGACGATACGCGCGCTTTCCACGAGACGCTGGTCGCCTCCGGCGCCACCATCATCGAGATCAACAAGGTGCGCAAGTACTTTTCAGCAGTGAAGGGCGGGCGTCTGGCGCAAGCCGCGCCGGACGCCGAAAAGCTTTCGTTGCTGGTTGCCGACATCGCCATGAAGGATCTGGCAGCCGTGTCTTCTTCCCCCACGCTGCCGGATACGTCGACTCCCGAGGAATGCGCCGAGGTTCTGGCCCGTTATCGGATGCTCGAGCGCTTTCCCGCCTCGGTGCGGGAATACTTTCAGTCGCTTGCGACCCATGGGCCGAAGCCAGTGCCCGCATCTGTCTTTGAACACTCAAGCCTGGACACCCTGCTCTCTAACCATGACTTTATGAACGCCGCCCGGGACCATGCGCGATCGCTCGGCTACAAGGTCGTGCTTGATGACAGCTGCGACAACTGGGACTACGCCGATGCCGCCAAGTACCTACTCGAACGCTTCCACGAGTTGCGGCGTCAACATTCGCGGCTTTGTCTGCTTTCAAGCGGGGAGGTCACGGTCGCCATGCAGGGACACACCGGCTGTGGCGGACGCAACCAGCATTTCGCGCTGAAGACAGCCTTCGATCTGGAGCAGCACCCGGAGGAGGCGATCGCGGTGCTCAGCGCCGGCTCTGACGGGATCGACGGCAACAGCGCCGCGGCCGGAGCGATCGCCGATCCGACCACGCTGACGCGCGCGAGGCAGTTCCGCTTTAAACCGGAAGAGTCGCTCGCGACCTTTAACAGCTGCCCGCTGTTTACCGCATTGGGAGACTCGATCGTGACTGGACCCACGGGTAACAATCTGCGCGACCTGCGGATCCTGCTGGCTGGTTAGCCGTTGTCCAGAGCCGGACGTTCTGTCTCGATAGCGGACGGCTGCTGAGAGCAGACGCTCGGGAGTTCTTTGCGGCCTGATTCACGGCCCGGGCAGGCACGGCGCCTGAACTTCTCAAAAGGAGCTTAGGCACGAGGTGCGATTGTCTACTTGCGAGCCGGCGGCGTCTTCCACTTCAGCTCTGCAGGATTCCACGTTGTGACCTGTGCTGCCATCAGGCCGTTGCGCGTTTCGTAAGCGTCGGCTCCGCGATACGGTTCCTTGAGGAGGGGAGAATCGGCACGCCACTGGATGTTTACGACGTCGCCCACAACGAAAGTATGTTCTGCAGAAACCTTCAGCCCACAGGTGCCGCCCTGCTCGGGTGGCTTGACCACCTGCGAAAACATCTGCCCCAATGCGGCCTTGCCGCGGACGACTTGGCCGTTGGGGCCGAAGAACTCAACGTTTTCAGGAAACTGCGCCATCAGGCGTTGCCAATTGCACGCGGAGAAGGCGGCCATGTGTTCCTCGACCACCTTTGCCGGAGTTGGCTGACGCTTGAGCGCAGGCATACTTTGCGCGAGTAAGGCAATTGAGCCAAGGCTAAGGACGACGGCAAGGGTGGGGCGGACCATACGAGCAACGATAACGCAGGGCTCAAGGCTTCGGAAGGGCCGCCCAGTCGAGTTAAGAACCCGCCTCGACCTCCTGCTTCTTTCCCTGGTAGTTCTGAATGTGCTCGTAGACGTGATCCGGGAAGGTAAGGTCCTTGTAGACGTTGCAGGCGTCCGGGTCGTCGGAGTTGGGGCAGATGGTGAACTCCTGCTCCTTTTGCCAGGCCAGGATGCGGTCGCGCTTGGGAGGGTTATAGTCCTTGCCCTCGACCTGCCGGATCAGCAACTCGGCCTGCTCGCGCGAGAAATCCTGATCCTTCTCAAGCATCGCGCAGAGCTCTTCTTCTGAGAGAAAGTGCCGCGCTACCATGGCGAAAACCAGACGGCCGTAGTGGCCAATGTCCTTGCCCTGTTCAAGCGACTCGATCAGGTGCTGCATCATTGCGTTCTTTTTCAGCTCTTCCATGGGGAACGTGGCTCCTTTTCGCCTTATCTTCTCCTTTAGGATGCAGCCGGCTCGCGCCGGAGTTGTAGAGGGAGAAGGGGGAAGAATTAGGATCAGGAGCCGCCGCCATGCTCTTCTAAGAGCTGCTGAATATCACGCTCGAAGCTATCCTTATCGACTACCCCGGAGTGGGATACAGCCACCTTGCCGTCGCGGTCAATCAGGAGCGTAAGCGGCATTTCTTTGAGGCCGAAGCGATCTCCTATCGCATCCGTGCCTACTGCCACGGGGTAGTCCAGGTGCCACTTCTCAGTAAAGGGACGGATAAGATCAGGACTTTCGCCATACATGTCGAGGCCGACAAGTGCGAGGCCTTTATCTTTGTATTTCTTCTGAAATTCGACATACCACGGCAGCTCTATTTTGCAGCCTCCGCAATTGATCGCCCAGAAGTCCAGCAGAACAACTTTGCCGCGGTACTTGGATAGTGTTACTTGTTTTCCGCGGACATCTTCCAACGTGAAATCAGGAGCAGGCTTACGTGCTGTAGGCGGTAGTACATCCGCGGCTCCGTTGCCTGCACTGGCGCTCGGAACACCCACCCAGGCGATAAGCGCCGCGGCAAAGACGGTAATCATCGACTTCGTTGTCGACATCCTACTGCGCTTTCTGTCCCGCCGAGAAGACCGTCCACGGGCTGGCCTTCATATCGATCAGGATCGGCGCCTGCCAGGCAAACTCAGGGTGCGCTGCGAGAAATGGCGCGGCCAGGAAATCCTCTCCGCACGGGTGACCGGCATGCGCGACGAAGCTCATGTTCGCGGCCATGCTTGCATCGGCAACCTTGCCCTGCACCGCGCCGAAGGGCGAGTAGGCAGGCAGGTCCCACTGCGGTACTCCGCCTTTCGCGTTGTCGATGTGGCCGCACAGGCTGCGCTGATCGGCCTCTTCCCTGCCGAGCACCGAGTCTTCGTGATCGGCCATGAACTTCTCTGCCATGGCCACATCGATCTTGCCGCGGTTCGCGGCCATCTCTTCTTCCCAGCGAACTTGACGCGCTACAGGAGACGAGTTCTTGTCCTCTGGATCAAATCCCGGTGTCTCGTCCTTGATGACGCCGGGGTCGCGCGCGTAGTTTGAGCTGACGAAGTAGCCGTCCTTCTTGCGCCACACCGGCGTATGCTGCAGACCTAGTTCAAGGTAGGCGATCTCGCCGGTCTTGCGGTCACCGATCAGCCAGTCATTGGCGTAGCCGCCATTGTTGCCCTCGATCATGATCTTGACGTAGCTGTCGATCGAGTCGGCATACTGCATGGCCTTGCGCGAGCGCATAAATTCGGGCTTGCCGTCGGAGTTCCAGCCGGCAAACTGCGTGATGGTCGTCTCGGTGATCATCAGCCCGGCGTCGTTGATGCCAAAGTCGTCCTGGCTGGTGATCAGACCGGGCGCGCCGTCCATCACCATGCGGTGTCCATGCTCGGGCACGATGTCGAAGACAATGGTCCAGCGCGCACCCTCGGCATAGGAGGACCAGTTGTTATGCGCGATGACGATCTTGCCATCTTTCGTGTAACTGCCGGTTGCGATCATGGCGCTGCAGTTACCCGGTGCGTGGGTCAGCGGAGTATGAGCGGGATCGTTCAGCAGAGAAGGTAAGTCGAGACGCGCCTGGTGCTGTTTGACTAAGTAGGGGACGTAATAATCCGATAACTCGATAGAGCCATTCATCGCCACGATGTCCCACACGTCGAGCGCGGACCCGCGCGCCTTGAGGCCTTCCGCTATGCCCTGCAGCTCCTGCTGATACTCAGGATCGATATGCGGCCAAAGGACGGTCTTCGCCGCGTCCCGAAAGAAGTCCCAGCCCTGGTGGGTGGAGTGGGTATTTTCAAGCTTCAGCACGTGGTACATATCCTCTATTTCCGCGGAGAGGATGGTGCCGTGCTCGTAGCCGATTTCGCGAGGAGTGCCTTCAAGATGGACGTAAGTCCATCCACCGCGCTTGAAGCTGTAGGACTTGTCATGGTGAACCTCGGCCGCCTGCGGCTTGGCGGCCGCGGCAACTTCCGGACACGCCGAACACGCGGTAGCAGCGATAAGAACGACGAGCGTAGAGCGAAGCAGCAGGCCAGGCATCAAGGGGCACTCCGAAGCTAGGAATGCCATGACGATAGCATGAAACGCGTGCGGCGCCACGCCTCAGACCGGTTCAAACGGCGGCCCTTGCGTCGACTGTGCGCTGCGGATGTTTGGCGGGGCAGGAAGCCGATATACCCAGGTCTCGACCACGCGACCTGGGACACCTGCATTC
This sequence comes from uncultured Acidobacteriaceae bacterium, assembly GCA_964252445.1. Classification (GTDB taxonomy): domain Bacteria; phylum Acidobacteriota; class Terriglobia; order Terriglobales; family Acidobacteriaceae; genus EB88. The sequence continues at coordinate 13,825 of CAXUND010000015.1, forward strand.
ACGAGAACCTACCTCTTCTTTGCTGCTTTCGCCGGTGCTGGCTTGCCCTTGGACGGAGCGGCCTTGCTAGCTGCTTTGGCCGGCGCGGTCTTGGTGGTGGCCTTGGCCGGAGCAGCTTTTTTGGCAGGCTCGGGCTTGGCAGCAGCCTTCTTTGGCGCCGGCGGTTTGGGAGCGGCCGCCTCCACCGGAGCAACCTTGGGTTCTGCAGCCTTCTTCGCAGGCGTGGTCGCCTTCTTCCTGGCGGGCGGATCTGCTTTGGCGGCCTTTGAAGCAGGTGAGGAAGCCGCAGGCGCGGCTGCCTCCACGGGTTCTTCCTCCGCCTCGTCCACCAGGTCCAGCGGCTCTTCGGCATCTGCTACCGCAGGCACCTTGAGCGTTTTGGCCAGCTTTGCGATCCAGTCGGCGTCGTCATCTGCTGCCTTACGCGGCTTGGCCGGCTTAGGCTCGTCCTCGTCGTCAACGTCATCGTCGACGTCGTCGGCCGCTACTTCTTCTTCGTCATCAATGATGACGATAGGTTCGTCTTCTTCGTCGAGGGGATCCTTGAGTACCTTGTCAGTCGGCTCATCCTGATCCTCATCGTCGTCGTCCTCATCCTCGTCGTCCTCGTCATCGGGCGCTTCAACGCGGCGCTTCGCCTTCGAGTCGGACTTTTTGGCGCGGGTACGGCGAATCACCGGCGGCGGCGCGGGAGCAGGCGGCGACCAGGGCTCCAGAAACGCGCGCATCTCCTCGTCGGTTCCCAGCTTGCCATCGATGAGCTGGAAGAAGAGCGCTTCAAGCAGATCGGCGTAGCCCGGGAGCTCCGGAGTGATGCGCATTTCAAGCATCAGGGCCGCGGGCACCTGCTTCTTGAAGTCCGGCCACACGGTGAAGAAGTTCTTGAACTTGGTGTCGATCGCGCCCGCCTTGCGGGTGTGCGCCAGCCACAGCACGGCTTCCGCCGGAGCCGACAGGAACAGCTTCCAGGTGGCCGATGGTGTCGCTGCATCCTTGCCGGTAAGCTGCTTCGCGAAATCCTTCGCGGCTTCGTCCAGGCCTTCCCACTGCGCGCGCAGTCCGGGCCGGGCCATCAGCTGCTTCAGGCCGGCAATATCCTTCGGCTGCATCTTTGCCGTCAGCAGTTCCAGCTGCGCGGCAGAAATGTCGGGGGTCACGCCCTGCATCAGCAGCTGGATCCAGTTTTTCTTCAGGTTCTCAAGCGCAGGCACGTCGGCCACGGCGCTGGTCCAGGCTGGATACATGTGCTGCATCCATCCTTCGGCTTCAAGCGCCTTCAGCGTTTGCAGCCCCTCTTCCTCGCAGGCGATCTTTTCGAGCTCGTAGCCTTTCAGGAAGGGCAGGATGGCGCTGATCGCGTCCTCCTCCTTGGCATTGTTGTAGCGGGCCTGAGTGCGCTCTTCGAGGTTCCACGCCAGCCTGTGCTTGAGGCGTACGGCGCGCACCAGGCGCGAGGGATCCTCAATGAAGCCGTAGGGACTAGTGAGCCGCAGCAGCCGCGCCTCAATGTCCGCGACGCCGTTCAAAGGGTCCAGCAGCAGGCCGTAGGAGCCTTCATTGAGCGAGACGGCCATAGCATTGGCGGTAAAATCGCGCCGCTTCAGGTCCTCGACCATGGTGTCCCAGTGGTAGACGGGCTTGCCCGGCTTCGGATATTCGTCGCGCCGGGTGCTTGAGACCTCGACGCGCACACTGCCCGGAAACCAGAGGTAAAGGGTCCGCGTGGGCACGTGCTTGCCCCAGACGGCCGCGCCCATAGCTTCGAGTGACGCCTGGAGGTCGAGCGCATTGCCCTGGACCGCAAAATCCAGGTCGCGAACCCGCGCTCCGGTGGTCAGGTCGCGCACTGCTCCGCCGGCAAGGAAGATGGTCATGCCGGCCTGGCGGGCGGCGTCGCGCATGTGGGTCACAACCGACTTCTGGGCGGGGGTCAGGCGATGTTCAAGCAGGTAGGTGTATTCGGGCATGCCTTCGCAATCTGGAGATGGAAGTTCCGCCAGCTGGAACAACGTGTGGGCCCAGGCAAACTGCATCTTTTGTTACAGATAACAGCGGGCGATAGGTTTCCGGGCTCACAGAGCCGGTCAGCTCCGGCGGTTGACGCAAAATCTAACACTAGCATGGACCAGCGTACGCCGGCTACTTCTTTCCGTAGATTGGCCGGTCGGCATGAATGCTTTTATGTAGGATCAAGCTGGTTCAAGGTACGCGGATCTTCCTGGCCTCCAAAGAACTTGTCAAGAGCAGCCTTGAAGGGTTCATTGTCTGGCGTGGCCTGAGCAAACAGCGTCATGGAGGAGCGGAACTTCATGGCATCGATGTCTCCAAAGATGGCAGTGGCGGAGGAGGCGCCGCACTCGTTCACGAGCCGGACACATGCGCGCAGCCGTTCGCCCAACACTGGGTGAGCAAGGTACGCAGACGCCTCTGCCAGCGACGAGATAGCAAAGTACCGGGCTGTCGAGCTCGACCCCAGTCCGCGAATTTGCGGGAAGATAAACCACATCCAGTGGGTCTGCTTGCGTCCTGCTTCGAGTTCGCGGCGCACCTGCCCGTAGCAGGATCGCTGCGCCTCGACGAAGCGCTCGAGGTCAAATCCATCGCTCATGGCGATTTCGATGCAGTGGGTGGGCTACTCGTGGGACACGGCTGAGAGGGTGTTGACGACGACCACCCGTTTGGTGGCAGCCGCCATGTTCGGGGCGGTCAGCTGTATGTGCGGAATCAACCGGCGGGCGGCGTGCAGGCTTCGCGCAAGTACAATCCAGCCATGACCCTGAGCGAACTGGCCCGGGCGCTTGGCCTGGAATGCTCTGCGCCGGAGGCCGAGACCTGCGAGATCACGGGCGTGGCCGGCATTGAGGAAGCCGGGCCGGCGCAGCTCACCTTTGTGGCCAACCCGAAGTACGCTCCGCTTGCTCGCACCACCCGAGCCGGCGCAATCCTGGTGGCCCCGGGATTCCCCGAGATTGAGACACCTGTTCTGCGCACGGAAAACCCTTACCTTGCATTCGCCCGCGCGATCGAGCTGTTCTACCAGCCGCCTGTCTACGCGCCGGGCGTGCACCGGCTGGCGTCGGTAGACGCGTCAGCAGAGCTGGGCGCGGGCGCTCACGTCGGCCCGTTTGCGGTCATCGGCCCGGACACAAAGATCGGGGAAGACGCCACGATCCTCGCACACGCGGTCATCTACCAGGGTGCGCATATCGGCCGGCGCTTCTTTGCGCATGCCCATTCCGTGGTCCGCGAGCATTGCGTACTGGGCGACGATGTCACACTGCAGAATGGCGCGATCGTAGGCGCGGATGGCTTCGGATTCGCAAAGGACGGTAGCGCCTGGTCAAAGATTGTGCAGTCCGGCGCTGCGGTGCTGGAGGACAGGGTTGAGGTGCAGGCAAATGCCTGCGTCGATCGCGCTTCCATCGGCGAAACCCGAGTGCGGGCGGGAGCAAAGATCGACAACCTGGTCCAGGTCGGCCACGGATCGAACGTCGGCGAGAACACGCTGTTGTGCGCGCAAGTGGGGCTGGCCGGATCATCCCGGATCGGCCGGAACGTCATCCTCGCGGGGCAGGTAGGTGTCGCCGGGCACTGCACCGTGGGCGATGGAGCGGTCGCCACGGCACAGACCGGCATCCCGTCCGATGTAGCCCCGGGAGCGGTCGTCAGCGGCTATCCTGCCATCGCCAACCGGCAGTGGCTGCGGGCTTCAGCCGCTTTCGCGCGCCTGCCTGACCTCTTGCGCCGATTACAGAAGTCATCGATTGCGAAGGATTCGCTCCCATAATGGGCCTCGAGACAGCATCATAAAGTCTCTATGGATGACGAGTTCGACCAGGGTGGGATTGCCATCGAAGCGGTTGCGGAGACGGCTCCCATTCGCGTTCTGCTGCTCGACGACCAGGTAGACAATCTACTGCTGCGCTCAACGATCCTGCACAAGTACGGCTACCTGACGGAGACGGCCTCGACCATTGAAGAGGCCGAGAAGCTGCTGGACTCGATCGATATTGCCGTGCTTGACTACCATCTGGGCGCGGGCAAGTTTGGCACGGAAGTTGCTGAAAAGTTGCGTCGCATCCGTCCCGAGGTGCCGATCGTCATTCTGTCCGCCACGCTGGAGCGGCGCTTCGGCGGCCCTGAGGATATGCACCTGCTCAAGGGCTACAGCTCGATCGACGACCTGGTCGCTGCGCTGCGGTCGTTTCGGTCGAAGCTCCGCGGACGACCGGTGATTGTGGACGCCCGCGATTTTTTCTACTCGCGTATCAACATGGCGATGGGTGACGAGGTGGTACTCGAAGTGCTCGATACTGCAGGCAACTGGCAGTACGTCAACGAAACAGCCGCCAAGCTGCTCGAGCGGCCCAAGGAGTGGTTCCCAGGCAAGAACATGTTTGAGGAGATGCCGGAACTGAGCGAGGATTGGGCCGGGATCCTTTCGACCGTGGCGACCAGCCGCGAAACCTACATTGATCGCACCTACCGGGGGCTGCTGAATCTGCCGCGCAAGGGCGAGCAGTGGGTTTGGAATGTGCTCGCCTTTCCGCTGACCCTGCACAACAATCAGCCGGGCGTGGTGCTGACAGCCCGCATCCTGGAGCGGAAGCCTACCGTCTGATGCGCAGGTATGATCGAAGTGCATGCGCCGTGGCTATTTCCTGACACCTCTGCTTTTTCTGGCCGGTTGCCGCTCGGCGTTCATCAGCGCCACGCTGCGCAACAGCGGGCCGCAGCCGGTCAGACTGGTCGAAGTCGATTATCCAAGTGCCAGCTTCGGGGTGGGCGCGCTCGCGCCCGGCGCCGAGTTTCGCTACCGCTTCAAGGTGCAGGGATCAGGACCGCTCAAGCTGGAGTTCACCGACGCGGACAGCAAGACGCACGAGGCTACCGGCCCGAACGTCCAGGAAGGCGAGGCCGGCAATCTCGTCATCGAGATAGACCCGTCCGGCCAGGTCCACTGGAAGCTGTGACGGGCTAGCGCACGACTGTCTGGAACAGCGGGGACTTGAGCAGGCTCGCGAACTCGGAGTTCGAGGCCGCAAACCGGACGTTGAGGACGCCGGCAGCCGAAGCGATGTCGGTGCCGTCGATTGCCTGTTTCTCGGTTTCGGTGCCGGAAACCTTCTTGTACATCGCGGCCGCGTTCATCAGAGAAGACATAGTGGCCGCGGTGAAGGTGTCCGGGGTGATCACTGACAGATTGAACTTCACGCCATTGTCGAAGTTCATGCTGTAGCGCGAGCTCAAGAGACGCTTGCGGATGGTCTCGAAGTCGGCAAGCTGCGAAGCCTCGCCCATCACACTGCGCATCATGATCTGCGTGCCCTTCTGGTCAAGCACGCTCCAGATGGGCTCGGTATCGACGCTTTGCATGTCATGCATCACGGAGTCGTTCGACAGCATGTTGGGCGCCAGACCGTCGCGCGCGTTCAGGGCGTACTTGATGGCGTCGGTGGAACCGAAGACCATCGTCGTCGGGTTCACGAAGGACACCAGCATGCCGCTGCCGCCCATGGGGTACATCTTGTTAGTGCGCAGCAGGGTGGGCTTGATCTTCTGCTTTTTGAAGCTCGCGATGATGTCGGGGACAGAGAACTGACCCTGCGCCACGCCGATGATCTTGGTGTTGTCGGACTTGTCGGAGGTATCCGTGTGGAAGGAGCAGAAGGCGAGCTCTTCGATATCGTGATTGTCATTGAGGCCGGAGGCCTTGAGTGCCTGCTCGAGATTCTTCAGCTCCGGCGGTAAAACGCGCGCCTTCAGGTCCATGGCCGCCGAGGAGTTCTGCATGGCGCGGTAATCGACCACGATCAGCTGCTGAATATCCTTGGGGATCGCGCCCCGGGCGTCGCCGGTAAGCTGCGCCGCAACCGCCGGCAGCGCACATCCGGCTGCCAGACCCAGCCCCACAGCCGCTCTCAACATTGCTGCTTTCATCTCAAGTCCTCCGATTGGCAGCAAACCGCAGCGCCAATCCTCAATCGTTCCTATCTTAGACGCTAACGCCGAGCCAGTAGACAAAGCTGAATGTGTACATGACAGAGGTAATCCCTTGGCAGGCTCAGGGCCATGCCATCGGTCGGAGCTGCTTGCGTTCGAGAATCTTGTCCTCGGGATCAAACCCGACTAACTGACGCACCCACTCGCTTTCCTGCTCATAAGCTGCCTCAGGCAGGAGTCCAATCAGTTCGCCGGAGACCGGATGAGCATTGTGCAAGGCGGCGAGCTTCTTGACGGAAGCGTATGCAGTACCCACGCTGGTGCGCCGGAAGTCGGTGATGTTGAGCGAAATCTGGGCCTGCTTCTTGACAGAAAGGCCCAGCGCCTTGACCCCGGCCAGGCCGCCGGCACTGGCGCGTATCTCGCGGGCAACGGCTCTTGCGGTAGTTACGTCCGCCGTGTCGAGATAGATGTTGTAGGCGATGAGCAGGCGCCTGGCGCCGACGGCGGTTGCGCCCGCGGAGGGATGCAGGTCAGGGCCGCCTATGTCCGGGCGGCGCGACGCATCCCGCTTGACTGCCTCCCGCAGGCCTTCAAATTGTCCTTTCCGGACCTCTTCGAGCAGCGCCCGGTCGGGCCGCGCCGCGGCGGCCTCGTAGAAGTAGACCGGAATGGCGTACCGTTTCCAGATTTCGAGTCCCGCCTGGCGGGCAATCAAGGCGCATTGTTCGAGCGTCACCTGACCGAGCGGCACAAACGGGATCACGTCAGCCGCGCCGATGCGTGGATGCACTCCCTGCTGGCTGGAGAGATCGATCAGCTCCGCCGCCTTGCCTGCCGCGCGCACCGCGGCTTCCTGCACGGCTGCCGCCGGTCCGACGATGGTCACGACTGAGCGGTTGTGGTCGCGGTCCAAGGAGTAGTCCAGCAGCGACACGCCCTCGACCCGCATGGCAGAGACGATCGCGGAGACTTTCGCCGCGTCGTGCCCTTCAGAGAAGTTGGGCACGCACTCGATGTGCCCGCTTATCTCCACCAGCTGTAGCCGATCTGAAATTGCACGCTGGCGTTGACGCCGGGGTTGCGGTCGCCGAGGCTGGCGCTTGAGATGTGGATAGCGTTGGCCGACAGATCGATCGAGCGGCGCGGCTTAAGGAAATAGTGTGCCCCGATGCCGAACTGCGGCGTGAAGTTCCAGACGCTGGTACGCCCCGGGGTTCCGGCCGGCACAATGATGTCGGGCGGATACTTGTGGTTGGTCCAGATCAGTCCGCCCGCACCTTGCGCGAAGGGTGCAAGCCGGCGGCCGGGATGCAGGTTCCAGCGCAGGATGATCGGCGTAATGCTCACCCCGGAGAAGGTCCCGCCGTTATAAGGCTCGTTGATGAACCCGGATTGACCCTCAAAGGTGTAGGGGGTCTGGTGGAAGGCTGGAGCCGGTGTAAAGCTCTGCCAGTAAGGCATCAGTTCGCCCGCATACTCGAACTGACCGCGCAGCAGTCCAGGCAGATGGGAGTCGGTGAGCACCTTACCCAGGCGCACACCAGCGCTCGCGAACTTGAAATCAGAGCGGTCGGCGGTGCCTACGCCGCCCTGGAAGAATGCTCCCGCTTCGTAGGGTCGCGTGACCAGCACATCCGCCGCCGGAGACTCGTTTCCCGGCGCGGGCGTTTGCGCGGAACACACCGCAGCTGTGGCCAGCAGCAACCAGACTGAAAGCGATCCCACTTCCTTCATCCCACCTTCTTTCACTCTCGATCCAGTCAAGAGTTGTCGTTACAAAAAGAAAGCCGCGCGGCGGGCGGCTTGTCTTGATCCTGGCGGCGCTCGATCTTCAGCCGGCGACCTCTTCCATCGAGTTCGCGTCCATGTTGAAGTTCGAGTAGACGTTCTGCACGTCGTCATTGTCGTCGAGCGCTTCAAGCAGACGGATCATCTGCGCCGCGGCCGGACCTTCAAGCGTCGTATAGGTCGAGGCGACCATGGTGATCTCAGAAACCACGGTCGGGATCTTTGCTGAGTGGATCGCCTGCAGCACCGCTTCGTAGGCTGAAGGATCGGTAAGAACTTCCCAGGTATCGCCTTCGTCGGTCATGTCGTCAGCGCCCGCTTCAAGCGCGAGACCCATCAGCTTCTCTTCCTCGGCTGCGGACTTCTCGACCGCGATCAACCCTTTCTTCGTGAACATAAACCGCACTGAGTTCGGCTCGCCCATGTTGCCGCCGTGCTTCGCGAGCGTATGCCGGATCTCTGAGACCGCCCGGTTGCGGTTGTCGGTGGTCGCTTCGACGATCAGGGCGACGCCGCCGGGTCCATAGCCCTCAAAGCTGATTTCCTCGTAGATCAGGCCCGGGATTTCGCCGGTGCCGCGCTGGATGGCGCGCTTGATATTCTCAGCCGGCATGTTCTCGGCCTTGGCCGCGGCGATCGCCGAGCGCAGCCGGGGATTGCCGTCCGGATCGCCGCCGCCCTGGCGCGCCGAGATGGTGATTTCCTTAATCAGGCGGGTAAAGATCTTGCCGCGTTTCGCGTCAAGAGCGCCCTTTTTGTGCTTGATTGTCGCCCATTTTGAATGGCCGGACATAGGACCTCAATGCTTGCTCGAATTGACCGGTAACAGGCGGGATCCAGGTCCCGAAAGCCCCGATTTGCAGATCGAAGTATAGCAGTTTGACCCCACGGCACGATCTGCATCCAAACACGCGGAGGAAAGCACATGAGCTTAGAAGAAGTTCTGATTGACGAGCTGCGCGATCTGTATAGCGCAGAGTTGCAATTGATCAAGGCGATGCCGAAATTACAGAAGTCCGTCAAGGACGAGGCACTCAAGAATTGCCTGATCGATCACCAGGAGCAGACCAAAGGCCAGGTGGAGCGGCTGAAGACCATCTTTCAGCAACTGGGCAAGAAGCCTACCGGCGAGACCTGCCACGGCATGCAAGGGCTGGTTGAGGAAGCACAGGAGGCGCTTGGCAAGGACCTTGAACCTGCGCTCAAGGACATCGCCCTGACCGGGGCGGCGCTGCGCGTCGAGCACTATGAAGTGGCCGGCTACTCGACCGCCATCCTCATCGCGAAGCAGCTGGGCCAGAGAGAGATCGTCACCCTGCTGAACGAGACGCTCGAGGAAGAGAAGGCGACGGCCAAGCTGCTGGTGAGCGGCTCGAAGCCGCTGTTGAAGCAGGCTGCTTCCGCGGGCAGCTAGGAAGGCTGCCCGATTTCGGGCCTCGAAATCCCTGCTGCTAAGTGTTGCCTGCTAAGAGGCTCAAGCACTTGAAGCCCGCGACCGTTTGTAAACGGCGCGGGCTTTCGGCGTTATAGCCGGCGGTTCAAGAGCCCGAAGAAGCGTCTGCCCGAGGCGCCGGCTGCGAGCACTGCGCCGAACAGGACCACGGCGTCGATGCTCTCTCGTCCCTGGCGAGCCCAGTACACATCCTGCAGGTTCAGCCACAGCGCGAACTCATCGAGCGTCAACGCCGCTCCCACGCCGTAGAGCAGCGACAGCAGGCGGCTCATAAAGATGGCTGTCGGTGTGGTGCCGGCGTCGACCTCGGCCAGCAGCGCATAGCCGACGCCGAGCAGGATGAGGATGCCCCAGACCAGGTGGTGGATATGGCGGCCGTCGACCATGACCCAGCCGAACGGTCCTACATGGTGGGTGATGGCGCGGACCAGCAGCCGCACCCCGGCAAAGGTGATAAAGAAACTTACCGAAGCGAGAAAGAGTCTGCGCGTGGGCCGGTCAGGAATACCCTGGTGGACCAGCCCTCCGACCGCGGTGCGGTGCAGCAGGAAGAGCAGCGTTGCGGTGACCGCCGCGGCAAAGAGGAGGAGCAGCCACGCTCCAGTGATGTGCATACGGTCATTATCGGGCACTGCCGATTGGAGAAGGCTGTTATCCGCGCGGGCGAAAGCACCCGGGTACAACCCACACCGGGTTATCTACCTCTGACTGACTGCATTCCGACCGCCGAGCAAGATTCGGGCGGCTGGATAGGTTCGAAACACTTCCTCAGATACACACATCTTCACTTAGACAGGATTACTCATGTTCATTCTTTGGTGGATCATCGTAGGGCTCATCGCCGGTTTCATTACAGGCAAGTTGATGAAGGGCAGCGGCTATGGCGCGATCATGGACATCGTCGTCGGCATCGTCGGCGCGATCATCGGCGGCTACGTCATGCGCGCACTGGGATTCGCCGGACAGGGCGGACTGCTGTACACCATCCTGGTAGCGGTTGTTGGCGCGGTCCTGCTCACATTCATCATCCGCCTGGTCACCGGCGGACGCACCCGCAACCTCTAACCTTCCCTGAAGTTGAACAGCCCGTCACCTGTTGAGGCGACGGGCTGTTTGTATCAATGGCGCTACTTCTTGGCCTTAGGAACCGGCGGAGGATTCCGCTCGGCGAACTGGTGCTGATGCCAGTACGGATATGCGGGCACCGGTTCGCTTACGGCGTCAAGCCGCTCGACCTGGTCGGGAGTAAGATTCCAGCCGACCGCGCCCAGGTTCTGCTTCAACTGCTCCTCGTTCCGGGCTCCGAGGATGACACTTGAAACGGTAGGCCGCTGCAGCAGCCAGTTCAGCGCGATCTGCGGGATCGTCTTTCGAGTCTCCCCAGCTACCTGATCCATCACGTCGACGACGCTATAGAGGTACTCATCGGCAACCGGCGGCCCCTGCTCGGCGGTTGTGTGCAGACGGCTGCCTTCGGGCAGCGGGTGGTCGCGGCGAATCTTTCCGGTGAGACGGCCCCAGCCCAGCGGGCTCCACACCAGCGCGCCCACCTTCTTTTCGATGCCCAGCGGCATCAGCTCCCACTCGTAATCGCGGCCGATTAGGGAGTAGTACACCTGGTGCGCCACGTAGCGCTGCCAGCCGTATCGCTCCGAGATCGCAAGCGAGTTCATCAGGTGCCATCCGGAGAAGTTGGAGCAGGCGATGTAGCGCACCTTGCCGGACCTGACCAGGGTGTCCAGGGTCTCCAGGGTTTCTTCCACCGGAGTTGTAGCGTCGAAGCCGTGCATGTGGTAGATGTCGATGTAATCGGTGCGCAGGCGCCGCAGGCTGGCCTCGCAGGCCTTGATGAGGTGATGCCGCGAGGAGCCGACATCGTTCGGACCATCGCCCATGGTGAAGGTGGCTTTGGTCGAAATCAGCACCTTGTCGCGGCTGACCGAGTCGGCAACCGCGGCGCCGAGGATCTCCTCCGCCTTGCCCCGCGAGTAAACATCAGCCACATCAAAGAGGTTCACACCCGCATCCATGCAGAGCGCGACCATGCGTTTTGCCTCATCCACGTCGGTTGAGCCCCACGCCTTGAAGAACTCTCCGGCGCCCCCGAAGGTCGCCGCGCCGAAGCTGAGCACGGGCACCTTCAGTCCTGAATATCCAAGTTGTCGAAATTCCATAGTGGTTCCGATGCGGGCAGGCGTCCCGGCGATGCAGCGCCTGCCGATGCGCCGGCAGGTCTCTACGATCAAGCCCTAAAACTGCTAGCCTAGCAATATGAGGTTCGGCGTTCTGGTCTTCCCTGGCTCGAACTGCGATCACGACACCTTCCACGTGCTCGCCCAGGTCGCACAGCAGCCGGTCACGATGCTGTGGCATGACTCGCCGTCACTGGAAAACTCGGACGCGATCCTGGTTCCCGGAGGGTTTGCCTACGGCGACTACCTGCGCACGGGCGCCATTGCCCGCTTTTCGCCGGTCATGCAGTCGGTGAAGAAGTTTGCCGCCGAGGGCGGTCCGGTGCTGGGCATCTGCAACGGCTTTCAAATCCTGTGCGAAGCCGGGCTGCTGCCCGGCGCATTGCTGCGCAATGCCGGGCTCAAGTACATCTGCAAGCAGGTCTATCTGCGCACCGAAACCAACGACTCACCTTTTACCCATACGCTGGCTCGCGGTCAGGTGCTGAAAGTTCCCATCGGACACATGGAAGGCAATTACTACTGCGATGACGATACGCTGCTCGAGCTGGAGCGCGAGGAGCGTGTCGCCTTTCGCTATGCCAATGCGCGAGGCGAAGTGACGCCTGAAGCCAACCCTAACGGCTCGCTCGGCAACATAGCAGGCGTATTGAACAGGGGGCGCAATGTGCTGGGCATGATGCCGCACCCGGACCGGTCGAGTGAAGCCATGCTGGGTTCTGCCGATGGTTACCACATATTTGAGTCCATGCTGAGGGCGAACGCGGACCTCGAGTTTGCCAGGGGATCTGTTCAGCCATGATCGACATTCATCACCACCTGCTGTTCGCGCTCGATGACGGATCGCCGGACCTTGAGACCTCGGTGAGGATGGTCGAGGTTGCCGCGCGCGACGGCATCACCCACATCGTTTGCACACCGCACGCCAATGACCGCTTCCACTATGATCGCGCGCACAACGAGAAGCTGTTGGCGCTGATCCGGGAGCGAGTAGGTTCAAAGATGACTCTGGGCCTAGGCTGCGATTTTCATCTTTCCTTCGACAACATAGAAGACGCGCTGAACAACCACACCAAGTACACCATCAACGAGAAGGGCTATCTGCTGGTCGAGTTCGCCGAGACCATCATCCCGGAGAGCATCAACGACACCTTCTACGAGTTCCGCATCTCCAGGCAGTACCCCATCATCACGCATCCTGAACGCAATCCGGTGCTCCAGCGCCATCCGGAGCGGCTGGGCGAGTGGGTGCGCGACGGCGCCCTGGTGCAGGTCACCGCTTCCTCCCTCACCGGGCGCTTCGGCCGCACTGCCAATGCCGCGGCCATCAAGTTCCTCGACCGCAACTGGGTTCATTTCCTGGCCACCGATGCCCACAACCTTGAGTCGCGTCCGCCTATCCTGAGCCAGGGGTACCAGTTCCTCGAGAAGCACTACGGCCGCGACACCGCCCAGCGCCTCTGCGTGACCAATCCGCGGGCAGTCTTTTACGGAGAAAAGCTGGGAGAACAACCCGCGCCCACCCATGTGTCGCCACGTCGAGAAGAGACCCCGATGTACGGAAGGAAGAAGTCTCTGCTGGCCAGGATGCTGGGACGGTAAGCCGATTACCGCACCGTGCGTTTAACCGAACTTTACGTCGCCCCCGGAATACGGTCCCAGACCGCCTGGGAATCCTTCTGAGAACGTGGCCTCTCCGTGTACTATGGCCTTCTCTCGGAGAAGACTATGGCCAATGTTTTAACGCCGCTGATAGCCAGGCGCTTCCTGGCCGTCACCCTTCTTTTTCTACCCTCTGCACTAATTCGCGCACAGGATTCCGAGCAGCTACCGCAGGCGATTCCGTTCACGGGTACCACAGGCCACTCCAAGTCCGGCAGCTGGTCGGAGGGTTTTGGCGCCTGGATCACACCTTCACGTCGACACTGACGATCAAGAATGTTGTCGAGACCTCACCGATCGAGGTCACCCCCGAGCTTGTTCTCGCCAACGGGACGTCCCATGTGCTGCCGCCCATCACTCTTGAGCCTGCAGGGGTTGTCAGCCTGGACATCAACAAGGAACTCGCCATTGCAGGTCTGGTTGCGGCGTTACCGGACAGCGATCACGGGACGATCAATTTGAAGTATTCATGGTATTGGCTTGGGGCCATTATGGCGCAGGTGCAGAACATCGACTCTGACCGCAGTCTCAGTTACTCGAGTGGCCTGAGCGCCGGTGTACAGGACTCCACACCGAAAGACCAGCTCATCGAGGGGCTTTGGTGGCGCAGAACCGCCCAGACTGGCGGGTTTCTCCGGCTGACGAACGCAAGCTCGCTTCCTCTCACGGTATCGACGAGCTTTTTCGGTGACGACCCTCAAACATCGATTGGCCAAAACCGTTACGCTCGCAGCTCAGCAGACCAGCGTTATTGATTTGAAGAAGATCTTTGATCAAGTTCCCGGGACTCCGCAGCAGGGAGGCCTGCGCGTTTGCTATCGCGGGCCAGTTAATGGGTTGATCGCAGACGGAGGGCTTGAAGACGCAGACATTGGCTTCTCGGCTTACCTGAATCTAGGCACGGCGCTGACGGAGTCCGATACCTCTGCTCCTCCCGCGGCAGCCATTTCGTTGGCAAGCGTAGGAGTGGTGTTTGGCCATCCCCACCCGGACATGATGTTCCCTGGGCCGGTTATTTTCCACCCATACCTGGTGGTGCGCAATACGACCGCCGCCGTGAAGACAGTCCTTCTATCGGCCAACTACATGTACGGCGAGACAGCAGAGACGGCAGTGCTGTCAAACATCACGCTGGCTCCCAATGCGAGTCAAACCGTGGATGCGGATGGTCTCATCCAACGCCTGAACCTGAACCCGCTCATCGGCTATGTCAATCTGATCTACGCCTTTAGCGGGCAGGCGTCCGATGTTCTTATTTCGGCGGGAAGCATCGATGGCGCAGGCACCTACGTCTTTGAGACGCCGCCACTCCCTTCTGTTCGATCGATGGCCCGCACCATCTGTCACTGGCAGCACGGCGACGGTGTCGATACTAAGTTCACCATCTGGAATCATGGAGGCTCTGCCGAAAACCTTGTCTTGACGCTGTATTTTGATGGGGGATCGTATAAGCTGCCGATCCACCTTGCCGCGAAAGCGTCCGTCATGTTGGAGATGGAGGCCATCCTCGCGCGACAGACTCCGGATGCAGACGGGGCTACAATCCCGGCGAACGTATTTGAAGGAAGCGCCAAGCTATCCGGTTCGCGCGGCGAGGTGGAGCATATCAACGCCACGGTAACTGCATCCAGCTACAGCCCTGCAAAAGCAACTTGCCAGCGAGTCTGCGTGGAGTGTGGTTCGGCCGGTTATGCGGATGCATTTGGCGATCCTGACCCGATCGGCTTTGCGGTTGGCGCAACGCAGCAGCTAACTGCTACCGGCCAAGCCGCAAATGGAACTCAATACAATATAACCGGCAGTGTCAGCTGGGCGAGTAAGAATACAGCTGTAAGCACGGTTAGTACAGGAGGAATGGCTACCGCCGTGTCTGTGGGAGCCACGAGCGTCAACTTCACCACAGCCGATTATTCTCCTAGCTCAGTATGCGGATCTCCACCCGTATGCCCCTACCTGCCCCCATTGATCGTTACAATGCCTGTATCAGTGCCGCCAACCCTCTCTCTTTCTCAGCCCCTTTGGTTTTTCGGCCTTGGCGTTATACAACCTCCAGGCTTTACTCAGGGAGCAACTAGCGCTAGCTTGACGGAAACTGGTCTAAAGGCGGGAACTTTCACCTGGACTATCACCAACGGTTCCGCGAAGGTGCAGTTCTCTAACGGTCAGTCGGCAATAACTACTACAAATCAAACTACGGTCACGCTCCAGAGCA
The DNA here is from genome assembly GCA_964252445.1 of uncultured Acidobacteriaceae bacterium. Taxonomy (GTDB): domain Bacteria; phylum Acidobacteriota; class Terriglobia; order Terriglobales; family Acidobacteriaceae; genus EB88. The sequence goes on from CAXUND010000015.1 coordinate 29,078, forward strand.
TTGCTGCAAGTAACGCTCAGAACGACGTGACGGTGGGCTTTTCATATCAGCCCACGGAAGGACCAGCAGTCATCGCGAGCTATCAGCTAGGTGTTGATACTCCCTCACGTTCAATTAGCCGCGGAATAGTGGATTACGGTCGAGCATTAAACGATTGCTACACATCCGGCAATGTAGGCTACACCACTTATCTCAATTTCCAGGTCGTTAGCCTTTTTGGGGCGTCGATTTCCAATGCATACGCTGTCGAATCCTTTGGACCAACGGTGACGGACTATCCAAAGACGAACTGGGCCCAGATTACAGCTGGCCCTCCAACAATCACTCAATCGGGCCTATTCACGGACCAGATTTGTTACACCGTTCCAGGCGCTTTCCCAGCTCTGCAGCCACCGGCAACTCCTCCAAACATGGTGCTGATCAATCATGCAGTGCAAACTTGGACCGTTGGGAATAAGACCGGAGGCGTCAATGTTCAGACTGAAACCTTGCAGCGTTATCAAGACCATGGATGCTACCTCAATTTTCAGAGCCCGCCCGGCAGCGCGTACCCTATCAATATTTGCAACTAGCGCCTGCCTATGGGTTACTCCTGGCCACTTGGGTGCAACCGCAGTATCACTGCCGGGAACGGTATCTGTGACAAAGACATTCGGCGAAGCTGATCTAGTCTGTATAGGCAAAGTCGCATCTGCTTCAATGCAGTCGGCTCAAGTTGCAATAACAGCCTACGATCAGCCTGAGGCTGCTACCATCCAGGCGTTTGGCTGCTTTAAGTTGACGGGCAGGCGTAGAGTGGATGTTTTGACATTTCACGCACCTGAAACTACTCGACTGCCAGGCGTGCTCTTTGCGGAGCAGTCGGCTAGACGCGACACCTTCGTACTGGTGTTTTTGAAGCAGGCGCCGGATAAGGGCCTGCTCTTATTGACTTCGCCTGTCAGCCTAACTACTTTTTCCGCAATTCCTGTAACCCGCGTTGGAAATGGTTTGACAGAGCTAGAGAAGTTTTTGACGCAAGTTTCGATTCAGGGTGCCGCGGACGATCAAGTTAAAGCGGTCAACCTCCTGATAGGAATAGACAATCTACAAGCATCTACGCTGATGATCGCTCGCAACTTTACCTCATCTCCAAATCCGGAACTTCGAATGAGTGCGGTTGCCCTCCTAATCAAGTCAGGCGATCCGAGCGATTTTCCAGTCATTGAAAGGGTTATCGCCTCCTTGCCTCCGAATCAGTACCCTTTAGAGACTCTGAGCGTATCTCAGTTGCTGAGTGAGATTAGGCAGGGAGACCGGCTCCCGCTTGTTGAAGCTCTTTTAAAATCACCCTGCAGGCCAATTAGGCTTGGAGCGTTGGATGGAGTTCGCGCCTTCGCCTCTCCTGAAAGCATACCTGCACTCATGAGTGCCTTAGACGACAGTAGCGTCGACGTCCAGTTTATCGCTGTGCACGCGCTCGCCGAAATAACCAAGAAGGATATGGAATACTCCCCGACTACCACCGACTTTTATGCTAATCCAACCGTCTACACAAAGCTTTGGAAGCAGTGGTGGCTCTCTGATCATTCGGCTAACAGATAGAAAAGCGCCCTTCATTTTGGGTCTCACGCAAACAGGAAGCTGGGAGTCTCTAATCGAGGTCGCAGCCTGGCACCCCCAGCCCCCGCAAATTGCAGCTTGCTAAAAACCACCCCTTGTTCAATTCCTGAATGAGCAGCGGGATATATGCCCCCTGCTACCGCAATCCGCTGTATTGCCATGACCACATACCAGACGACAGCTGACTGTAGCCTCTCTCGCAGAATGACGCGTCTACAGGCCTAAGCCTCCGTCGACGCTCAGAACCTGGCCGGTGATAAAGCGCGTGGTGGTCGCGAAAAACAGGACTGCCTCGGCGACATCGTCCGCGGTGCCATTGCGCTGCATCGGGGTCTTCGCGACAAAGTGCTCGTACCCGGCCGAGATCTCGCCCATCACGATCATGCCCGGCGCCACGCAGTTGACGGCAATCTCGGGCGCCCAGGCTTTCGCCATCGTCTGCGTGAGCATGTGGAGGGCTGCCTTGGATGCGCAGTAATGCCCATGCGTGGCCCACGGGAGCTGGCCGCCGAGCGAGCCGACATTGATGATTCTTCCTCTGCGGGCGCTGAGCGCGGAGTACGCCGCCTGCGCGACAAGAAAGGGCGCCCGAGTGTTGGTGTCGAACATGGCGTCCCATTGAGCGACGCTGATCCGCTCCAGCGTCTCGGTCTCGAAGCTGCCGGCGTTGTTGATCAGCAGGTCCAGCCCACCAAGCTTAGACTCGGCTTGAGCTACCGCGGAAAGAATGCTCTCCGGGTTCCGCAGCTCGGCGTAAACGGCAAAGCCTTGTACACCTTGCTGTTCCAGATCCTTGACCGTGCGCTCGGCCTCGGCTTCCGACATGCGGTAGGTGATGGCAACGTCTGCGCCTGCTTGCGCCAGCCGCAGCGCCAGGACCCGACCGATGCGCCTGGCGCCGCCGGTGATCAACGCTTTCTTTCCTGCAAGTGCTTCCATGGAGTTTATGGTAGCGAATCGCCGGAGCGAGATGCGGATACACTCTGTCGCAACCTCCGTGCCCGCCGAAGCATCGAAATCAAGTCAGGCCAGACCATGAATGCGCCGGGTTCTACTCAGCTGAACAATGACCTGCACCTGCTGTCGGGACGACCGGCGAGACTGCTTGCCGGCGCGCTCAGCGGCGTCCTGGTCGTGGTGGCAGCAGGCTGTAGCGCAGGTCCGCGCCCGCTCTCTTCCCATGGGCATGCGCCTCCGATCGGCGATGATACTCCGCTGGCCAGGCGCGGCGGGACCAATCCAAATGCGCCTTTCGCGTTGGCGGCGCGGCCTCCGCAGCTTGTCATACGCCCCAGTGCCGAGGATGTTGAGGCGGCTCCGCCCTGCTCAGCGTCCGATCTGTCTGCCTTTGAGTCCGGCTCGCAGATGAATGGCGATCGCCGCGCGGTACGCCTCTCGCTCGTGAACCATGGCAGCGCCGCCTGCCGGCTGGGCGGATATCCCTCGATCTCGCTGCTGCGCCGCGACGGAACCCTGGTCGGCAACATCACGGTCGAAAAGATCACCGGCGGTACGTTGCACGCGGAACTTTCCGCACCTGACCAGCCGGCAACCCCGGCGCCCTCGCCGCAGGTGCTGCTGGATGCCGGTGGCGGCCAGGCCTCGTTCAACGTCGGGTGGACAACGGGAAGCGGCTGCGATGAGGTCGCGCAGATCGTCGTAGGCGCTCCCGGGAGCACGCAGTCCTTCTCGATCAATCATCCGATCAACGTGTGTGCCGGACGCATCCAGGTGACGGCTGTCGGAAACGACGCCAAGCTCTAGCTTTATGAGCTGCGCTCAGGCGGCGCGCCGATCAGTTCTGCGGGGGCGCCGAGGGTGGCGCGGGCGCAGGCGTTCCATCCGGAGCCCGCCCTTCCTTCTTCTCGTACAGCGAAAACTGTTCCGCCGGGCGCTTCATCTTGACTGCAATCTCCTTGGTGGCCGCGTCCACCGTGTAGTCTTCGCCAAACGTCTGGAAGCCGGACTTGATGACCTGCAGGCGCACCGTGTCGCCGATGGGGAGGACGTCAATGACTGCACGACCCTCCTCGTTGGTTTTCATCTCGAGATTGCCCTGATCTTTACCATTATGGAAGGTGTGAAAGACCACCGCTGCACTTTCCACCGGCTTCCCATTGGCGGCTTTGGTCACGATCACGGTCAGATGCGCCACCGGCGGCGGCGGTGCGTACTTGCGGCCCCGATGCTGGTCATCCTGCCCGTTGAGCCGGCCAACCAGAGACAAAGTAAGCAGCAGGAGGGCCGCCGTACCGGTAAACCGAGCTTTCTGGCATACACGCATACTGCGATTGTAGCGAGTGGACACTACCGATGGAAGGCGCAGCGGCGGTGAGCGAAGAAACGCTGCCGGATGCGACAATTGTGCCCATGAGTGATTCCTTACGCGCAGGCGTCATCGGTTTCGGCCTTGCCGGCCGCATATTTCACGCGTCCGTCATCGAGTACACGCCCGGGATTGAGCTGGCGGCGATCGTCGAGCGCTCCGGCAATGCTGCCGCGGAAGCATTTCCACGAGCACGCACAGTGCGCTCGGTCGAGGAACTGCTTGAGGACCCGAGCATCGGGCTCTGCGTGGTGGCGACGCCGAACGATTCGCATGTGCCGCTGGCGCGCCAATGCCTGGAGGCGGGCCGGAACGTAGTTATCGACAAGCCGTTCGCGCTGACCTCGAAAGAGGCCGAGGAGCTGGGCGCGCTCGCCGAGGAGCGCGGACTCTTGATCTCGGCCTTCCACAACCGTCGCTGGGATGGCGACTTCCTCACCCTGCAGGCGCTGATCGCAGCCGGTGAGCTCGGTCGAGTCGTGAGCTTTGAATCCCACTTTGACCGCTTTCGTGCCGCGCCGCGGCTGGGGGCGTGGCGTGAAAGTGGAGCTCCCGGCGGCGGCATTCTGCTTGACCTCGCACCGCACCTGATCGACCAGGCACTGGTGTTATTCGGAACTCCGGATACGGTGTGGGCGGAAGTCCGCACAGAGCGCCCCGGCGCCGTCACCGACGACGCTTTCGACCTCCACCTCGGCTACGCGTCGGGCCCATCTGTCTGGTTGCGCGCGACGATGAGCACGGTGACGCCTGGAGCTCGCTTTAGCGTTCATGGAACCGGCGGGACTTGGGGTGCGAGCTTCTTAAAGTGGGGACTGGATCCGCAGGAAGATGCCTTGAAGGCCGGAGATACCTTCGCGACCCCTCGCTTCGGCTACGAACCGGAGCAGGACTGGGGCACGCTCGCGAGGTCCGACGCGCCTCCACGCCGCATCAAGACCGAACCCGGCGACTACCGCCGCTACTATGCCGCGGTAGGCGACGGCATCCTCAAACACCAGCCGCCGCCGGTGACCGCGCGCGACGCATGGATGGTACTGCGGCTGATGGAGTTGGCCCGCGACAGCAGTGCATCCGGAGAAACGCTGCCGGTGGACGACTTTCCGGGCTGAGCGGAGAATCATCCGATGAAAAGAAGGCCTATGCGTCTACAGCACTTTTCAGTGTCTGCGCTCCTGATCGCGACGGCTCTGCCGCTTGCGGCTCAGAGCCGTAACCGCGACCCACTCTCTTCCGCGCAGGCTGAAGAGGTGCGCGAACTAGCCGATCGCCCGATTGAGCGGCTGAAGCTTTACCTGAAATACGTGAACGAACGCGCGGACGCCATCCGTGAGCTCGCGACCGACAGCACGGCGAATAATCGCCCGGCGGAGCTGCGAAGTCGCTTTGAGGAGTTCACCCGCCTCGTGGACGAGCTGTCAGATAACATCGACGGCTATGACGAAGCGCACGCAGACATTCGAAAGGCACTCAAGTCCGTCATTGAAGCGAGCGCAAAATGGCCGGACGTCCTGCATCAGCCGGCCCAGGACACCCAGTATGAGTTCACCCGCAAGACCGCGCTGGATGCGGCCCAGAGCGTGATTGAACAGGCAAAGCAACTTCTTCCGGAACAGGAGAAGTACTTTGCCGCTCACAAAGACCAGGCGGGGAAGAACGGCAACGCTCCTTCGCCGCCTCCACCGCCCCGATAGATGTCCGCGAGTTTAGCAATCCGGATGTACAGATGCAGCCCGAGGCTTGGACCGGACGAAAGCAGGCGGAAGGCCGCTCGGCGCCGGCGTCGGACCGGGTTCCAAGGTGAGGATTGCGGGAGCAAGATCGCCGGAAGTGACGTCGATCCCGACCGCATTGTTTGGCGAGAGCAGGTAGTAGACCGAGTTTAATGTTGTGTCCGGAGAGCATACCTGGTTGTAGGTCGCGGACAGGGTGGCGCGACCGGTCGCGTCGATGGTGATTGCGCCCTGCTCCGGGACCGCGTTGGGGCCGAAATTCTGCAGACCATCGTCGCTGAAGAAGTCCAGCGTGGCAGTGTCATGCCCTGCCCCGTCCACCTGCGCCTCACCACTGAAGAGGATGGACAGGTAACTGGCGAGGTCTTCGGTCCCGACCAGGAGGGCGCCGTTCAGACTGGCGGTCGAGTAAGTGGCGACCGCCTGCGGCTCTAGCGTAAGAAGCATTGGCTGCGATGCCGGAGGCTGAGTAATGGCAAAGCCGGCATTGGTGCCGCTCAACCACAGGATGGGGGAAGCCGCGCCGGAGAAGGTGGTGCGTCCGCTCGCGGCGACCGTGTAGGTCAGGGTGTTGGCTTGCGCCGAGATGATGCTGCCGGCGATGTTCGCATCAGTCACCGTGTTCAGGTTGCCGGCTCCGTCCGCGCTGTAGCGCGATACGAAGGCCTCCGATGTTCCATACAACGTAAGCGCCTCGGCGCCCGTGTAGGCGGCCTGGCTGTTCATCGCCGTAGATGCGCCGTAGGCGATGGCCGCGCCGTTCAGTGAAGCCGCGCTGAAGGAACCCGGCTGCTGCCGGAGCAGGTAGCCGCTGTAGAGCGGCTCAAATTCATCGGCAGGGTAGCTGATAACGAACGAGGTATTGGCATCAATCACGTAGATCACCGACTGTGCGGGCAACTGACCATTCGTGTAAGTGGTGCTGGTCAGGTTCAGCAACGCGCGCCCGAAGCTCTGGTATTTGGAAGAGGTGCCAAAACCGCTGGCTGAAGTGTCGGGCGCAACTGAGCCGGTGAGAGCGACATTGGTGTCCGTCGTTTCATTGGTGGCGATGTCAGCAGTGCTGGCCGGGGTGAGATTGTCGTTGCCGTCGACGGTGATCTCGCCAATCAGCGCCAGGCCACCCTGCTGAGGAAGGCTGTTCTCCAGATCGTTGGTGTAGGTATCGCCGGCCCATCCAAAGACACTCGAGCCGGTCAGCGAGGCACTGGTGAAGGCCGTCGGATCCTGCAACTGGAGGAAACCGGTGGAATAGTCCGTTCCATTGTTCAAGGGATCGGTGGCGGCATCCGTTTCGACAAAACGGGCTCGCGTAGCCACGCTGCCCTGAGGGCCGGCTCCGACTGCCAGCGCAAAAACCAGCGTCTGGGGCGCAGAAGCCAGATTCAGCGTCAGCGTCCCGCGGCCATCGTTTCCGATCGTGTAAGACCCGTTCACGGTCTCGTTGACGGCGTTGTAATTATCGTCGCTGTAATCTGATTCGCCGGCCGTGATATTGCCGGCTCCGTCGAGGATCATACTGCCCACGTACACTTCATGATCAACGTGGTCGGGCGAATTGTCCGAGAACTTGTCTATCTTGAAGAAGTACTGCCCCTGCAGCAGCGCGGTGCCGGTCAGGTTTGCCGGGCTGATCATGACGGTCAACGTCCCGGTAGTCGCCGTAAGCGCTGGCGAGCTCGAGTCGGTCACGGTGAGCGCGAAGGTATAGGTGCCAGCTGAAGTCGGCGTGCCGCTCAGCACACCCGCTGTGCTTAGCGTCAGACCTGCCGGAAGCGTACCGCTCTGCACCGTCCAGGTGTAGGGAGCGGTGCCGCCAGTAGCTGCCAGCGCCTGATTATAGGCGACGTTCACCTGTCCGGATGGGAGCGAAGGCGCAGTGATGGCAAGCGTGGCCGGGACAATGGTCACGCTCAACGAACCTGTGGTTGCCGTCTGCGCCGGGGAGCTTGAGTCCGTCACCGTGGCGGTAAAGGTAAAGGTGCCGGCAGTCGTCGGGGTGCCGCTCAGCACACCTGCCGTGCTTAGGGTCAGCCCGGCCGGAAGCGAACCGCTTGCCACCGTCCAGCTATAGGGTGCCGTGCCGCCGGCCGCAACCAGGGTCTGGCTATAGGTAACGCCCACCTGTCCAGGCACCAGCGAAGGCGGGGTGATGGCCACTGGTCCCGCGGCAATCACGACAGTGTAGCTGGCCGTGGCCGTCAGTGCGGGAGAGCTCGAGTCACTCACCGCGACCGTAAACGTAAAGCTGCCGGTAGCCGTCGGCGTTCCGCTGAGAACACCCGCGGTGCTCAAGGACAGGCCCGCCGGCAGTGCGCCCGAAGAGATGCTCCAGGTATACGGTGCAGCGCCGCCGCTCGCGTTAAACATCTGGCTGTAGGCGATGCCAAGGGTCCCGGAGGGCAGCTGCGGCAGGGTGATGGTGATCTGCGCTGCGGCAGCGATGGTCAGCGTAAAGTTCGCGGTGGCGGATTGCACCGGGCTGCTGGAGTCGGTAACCGTGATGGCGAAGGTGAAGGTCCCGGCGGCGGTTGGTGTCCCGCTCAGCACGCCAGCAGGGCTGAGCGCCATACCCGCGGGCAGCGAGCCTGAAGAGATGGTCCACGTATACGGTGCCGTTCCTCCGGAGACCGTGAGCGTCTGGCTGTAGGCTGCCTTGGCGGTGCCAGCCTGCAGCGTGGTCTGTGAGAAGGCGACCGCCGTAGTCTTATGGCCGCTGCCGCCGCAACCGGCAAAAAGGAGGGCAGCGGCAAAGGTACCGGAAGCAAAGAGCAGGCGAAGCGAATTCAATTTCACGGAGGACTCCGAAGGCAGCGGAATAGGAGAGCGCTAGCCCGGATTCTTCCAGCTAATGGCCCAAAATGAGCCAGCCTTCACTTCATTTCGACCACTTTGGTACTGCTCTGATTCCCAAAACGGGAATTTCGCTCCTCACTTTTGCGCTTCAGAACGCTCAGCCGCCACAGAAGCAGCAAAGCTCCTAGACTTGCGAGCAGCCGAGCGGCGCCAGCACCAGGTTGGTGATCGAACTGACGATCGGCTCAGACGCGTAGCGAGGATCGCTCGATAGCTTCTTCCAGGCGGGGTCGTTGCGGAACCTGTCCCACATCGCGGTCATCGCGGTGAGGTCGGGGAAGCTGAGCATATAGGTGAGCTGGGGCAGTCGCTCGCCCACCAGCGCGTCGCCGTAGAAGATGGGTAAGAAGCCGGCGGCCTCGAAGATCTCGAACTCGCCGGAGTTGAACATCTCGACCTTGCGCACGTGGGCGGCGGGGGTGGGGCTCTCGTAGGTGCGCAACTGGAACATGCGTTTCGCGCGGCCTCCAGACGGTAGCTTCAGCTTGGGCCGGCCGGCGAATGCCTGCAGAAGCGTGCTTTGCGCGCGCAGGAAGGGCGGCTGGCTCGCCGACGCGCTCCAGAAGGGCGCGGCGGCTTTCTGGAAGTCGGCGTCGGCGCTGAGGCGCAGGTCGGCGGTGGCGAGCGCCTCGGCGTTCGCGGAGGGGATGAGCAGGTAGAGCGTCGGTGTGTTGGGGCCGATCTCGAGCGAAAAGGCGCCAACGGGCGAGAAGCCGAGCCGGTTGAGCGCAGGGAGAAGTGCGTCGGTGAAGTAGCTGTCGGCGAGCTTCTGCTGCGGACCCATCTGGAGGGTGTATTTACGCAGGTCGTAGAACTCGCGGGGGCTGGAGCTTTCTGCCGGGGCCTGGCCGGAGAGGGCGAGGGCAGAGGCGCTGAGTGATGCGGTCAAGAAAGTCCTTCTTTCCAAGGTGGAACCTCTGTCAGGACGAGCGGATTTTGATTGCGCGGGAGCGCTGCCCTCCGAAATAGTAAACCTGCTGCTCTTCAGGAGATTGTCGATCGTGCGCTTCCCTGCTGCCCTGCTCTGCCTTCTTTCGCTGCCAGTTTGTGGAGCCGTTGCCCAAACGGCTTCTGATCCAGCTCTGGTGATCAAGCTCACGGATAGGCCGCTACCCAAGGACCCTGCGGCCGCCCTCGATATTCTGCGGAAGACCAACGGCTTAGGCGAGGACACGAAGCCGTGGCATGTTCACGCGACGTACCAGACATTTGATGAGCAGGGTAAGCCGTCGGGGACGGGCACGTTTGAGATGTGGTGGGCGAGTCCAACGAAGTACAAGCAGGTGTTCGCGGGCGATGCGTTCAACCAAACCGAGTATGGTACGGAACAAGGTGTTTTCCGGACGGGAGAAAACCATCCTGCTCCCTACCCGCAGTCATATCTGCCGACCGAGCTTATTCATCCAATTCCAAGTGCAGACACGGTCGCTGACTCTCAGGTAGATGCCCGCAAAGTAAAGGATGGGCCAGCGACCCTGGATTGCATAGCGCTATCGCAGAAAATCCCAGGAGTGGTTCGCGCGGCCCTCGGCCTCTTCCCCACGTATTGTGTCGATCCAAAACGACCTATGCTTCGCCTTGCAATCGAGAACGTGACGACACAGGTGCTGCTCAACAAGATGGTGCTGTTTCATGATGAGTTTTTATCGAAGCAGATTGATGTAACAGATTTGGGCATGCCGGCGATCAAGATTGCAGTGGACGACGTAGGAAGCCTGGCGAGCACTGCGGACACTGTATTCGCGCTGCCCGGCGACGCTGTTACTGCCGTTGTTAATCGCGCCAGCGTTGAGAACATTGTTATAGCCGGAAACATCATCAAGAAAGTTCAACCTACCTATCCCGAAGGTGCCAAGCGGCGCCATGCACAAGGTGCTGTCACTTTAAGTGCTGTGATCTCAAAGGAGGGCCGCATACGTCAATTGAAGGTGCTTGATTCTCCTGACCCTGAGCTTTCTCTTTCTGCCCTGATGGTCGTACAGCAATGGACATACAAGCCCTACCTGCTCAATGGACAGCCTACAGAGGTTCAAACCAAGATCACGGTTAGATATATCCTCGGCGGCTGAGCAGCCACACACCCCTCCTGTAAACTAGCCCTATGGCTGACATCCAGCGCCGCAAGACTGTTACCACCACCATCGGCCAGGTGCGCGTCGGGTCGGACGTCCCCGTCGTTGTGCAGTCGATGACCAACACCGACACCGCGGACATCCCGGGCACCATCCTGCAGATCGAGGCGCTGGCGCAGGCGGGCTCGGAGCTGGTGCGCGTTACTGTCAACAACGACGACGCCGCGCAGGCTGTTCCGTACATCGTGGAAGGCCTCGACAAGCTGGGGCTGCGCACGCCGATCGTCGGCGACTTTCACTACAACGGTCACCTGCTGCTCAAGAAGTACCCGGCCTGCGCGCGGGCGCTGGCGAAGTACCGCATCAATCCCGGCAACGTCTCGATCGGGCGCAGGAATGACGACAACTTCCGCGCCATGATCGAGGTCGCGGTTGAGAACCAAAAACCCGTCCGCATCGGCGTCAACTGGGGCTCGCTCGACCAGGCGCTCCTGACCACGATGATGGACGAGAACTCGCGCCTGCCGGAGCCTCTCGACGCGCGTGACGTGATGATGGAGGCGATGTGCCGGTCGGCGCTCGATTCGGCCGCCGCGGCCGAGAAGTACGGCCTGCGCCACGACCAGATCATCCTCTCGGCCAAGGTCTCCGGCGTGCGCGACCTGCTCGACGTCTACACCATGCTTGCCGCGCGCTGCGATTACCCGCTCCACCTCGGCCTGACCGAGGCAGGGATGGGCATGAAGGGGCTGATTGCCTCGACTGCCGGGCTCGCGCCCCTGCTGCTCGCCGGCATTGGCGATACCATTCGCGTCTCGCTCACACCGGCGCCGGGCGGCGACCGCACCGAAGAAGTGCAGGCGGCGCAGCAGATCCTGCAGTCGCTCTCGATCCGCAGCTTCAACCCGCAGGTCACCGCCTGCCCGGGCTGCGGGCGCACCACGTCGACCTTCTTCCAGACACTGGCCGAGCAGATCCAGGGCTATCTGCGGGCCTCGATGCCACAGTGGCGCAACCAGTATCCGGGTGTTGAAGAGATGAAGCTGGCGGTGATGGGCTGCATCGTCAACGGGCCGGGCGAGTCGAAGCACGCGAACATCGGCATCTCGCTGCCCGGCACCGCCGAGGATCCCAAGGCGCCGGTCTACGAGGACGGCAAGCTGACGACTACGCTCAAGGGCGACACCATCGTCGAGGACTTCCAACGAATCCTCGACCGCTATGTGGAGACGCACTATGGTCCCGGGGCTACGCTCTCGTCGGGACGCACGACTGCGGCAACGGTGCACCCGGATGAACTGGTCGAGATCCGGTAGAGATTCAGCCGGCTTGTAGTCAAGCAAAAAACATTGCGGCCGGTGCCTTCCGTACTCTTGGTGTCCGCGCTTGCACCAGCTAGGCTAGCCACACTTTCCCTGCTGTTGAGGAGGCTGCCTATGCGCCTGCTTTTGCGTCCAGCCGCGCGTTTGTTCGCGATCGCCCTTGCCATTGCCTTCTTTGTGGCCGGCCGCGAAGGCTACGCACGCACCTGCTATCCGCCGGACGAGGCTGCCGCTCATACCGAAAAGGATATCTGCGTGGCCGCACACGTTTACAACGTTGTTGAAGCGGCAGATGGAACCCGCTTCCTGGACGTCTGCAAGCCTGGGACCGCAGACCAGGACTGCCATCTCGCCATCCTCTCCATGCCGATCGACAAGAAGGAGGTCGGCGAGCTCAGCGGGCTGCGCGACCAGGACATCGCACTACGCGGCACGATCCATGTCTTCCACGGCCAGAGTACGTTGATCCTGAGCCATGCGCGCCAGTTCAAGGACGGACCGGAGAAGTTCCGGCCGAACCCGACGCTGCTCTCCGCGTTCAATGCCGGCAGCGGCCAGATGGCGGTGAAGGACCCGGCGCTCGAAGGCCACAAGAAGAACGGCAAGTCCACGTTTCGAGGCTCGGCACCGAGGGACTGAAGACCCTACCGCAGCGGTCTCGCCATTGCTCGCAGCTGCTTGAGCGGATAGCGTGTGCCGCGCCATGTGACTCCGCCCTGCGCCAGCGTCACGATGACGCTGCGGAGCATGGCGTAGACGATCAGGACCATGGCGATGGGCATCAGCAGAACACAGGCAAGGCCTGCGTCGGTGTTGGGGCGCAGCCGCGCATAGAGCACAACCACGGCCGCGATGCTGACCAGGCAGGCTGCCCGCATCGTGCTCGAGCCCAGGCCAAGCACCGGACCCAGGCCCACGGCGGCCACTCCGAGGATGGCAGGCAGCGCCAGCCACGCGCGAAAACCGAAGAGCGCGAAGATGTTTTTGGTCAGCCCGTTGACGATGCCAAGCGCGCCCTGGGCCCAGTGCAAACGCACCAGCCCCGGCCCGAACGCCACCCTCTGGCGATAACCTGCGCGCTTCAACACATAGCCCAGACGCAGGTCTTCGACAACCTCCATGCGCAGGCTCTCGAACCCGCCGACGGCACGGTAAGCCTCAGTCCGCACCAGGTTGAAGGCTCCTACTCCAAGAGAGTCGCGGGCCCGCGGGTCGGCGATCTTCCATAGCCGCGGCCCGAAGCTGCCCATCACCTGGATCGCCGAAAGCATCATGCGTTCGCCGACGCCTTTGATCATGAGCGTAGGCAGCAGCACCAGGTGGTCTGCCTGCTCAGCCAGCATGAAGCGCATCGCCCGGGCGAGCGCGTCGGGAGCAAACAAGACGTCACCGTCGGTGAAGAGCAGGTAGGGCGTGGTGCAGGCGCGCGCCGCCAGCGCCATGGCGTGCGTCTTCCCCATCCAGCCGGGCGGCAGCGCGGTGATCTCGAGGACGCGCAGACGTCCGTCGGCGGCTGCTTCGACGGACCGCATGATGGCCCCGGTCGCGTCCGCCGAGCGATCATTGACCGCGACGATCTCAAGCGGCACACCTTCAGAGCCGAGCAGGCTGCGCAGTGTTTCACCGATGGCGGCCGCCTCGTTGCGCGCGGGAACGATCACCGTGAGCAGCGGACCTTCGCCCGCCGGCGCTGTCGGCGGAGGGCTCCCGGTCGAGAGATCGGGCACCAGCCGCAGCTTCCACACTGCCGACACCGCCCGGCTCACCCAGGCGAGGGCGATCGCCCACTCGACCCAGGTGGCAAGGATCAGGAACACAGGGTCATGGTCTCACCGGCCCGCAAGGGGGCCGGCCGAGTCCAACGGCCGCGGCCACCGCGCCTCAACGACGGTGGAGATCCCGCCGCGGGGACGGAAATCGCCGCGCACGAAAGCCCACTGCGGCGAGCAGGCCCGGACCACATCTTCAAGCACCTGGTTGACGATGTTCTCCTGGAAAATGCCGAGATTGCGATAGCAGAACAGGTATTCCTTCCAGCTCTTGAGCTCCAGGCAGGTGGCGCGGGGCATGTACCGCAGGGTGATAACGCCGAAGTCGGGCAGGCCCGTTTTCGGGCACACCGAGGTAAACTCCGGGTCGTCAATCACGATTTCATAGGCAGCAAACTGGTTGGCCCAGGTTTCGATGGCCGGGAAGTCATAGTCCAGACCGGCCCTGGCATGCTCGTCTGTATAGCGCGCTGTTACTGTTCCCATCACCCTAGTTTAAGCGATGGGCAGGCCGCTCCAGCACTGCGTCTTTAGTCCCGTCCTATATACTCAGGTTTTCGATCTTGAATGGCGACCCCGAGCAAACGTAGCCGCAGGACATTCTGGTTTTGGACCGCCTCCGCCTTCCTGCTGGTCGCGGTCTTCTTCGTTACCCGCCGGGCCACCCGCACTACGCTCACGGTACGAGCTTTTACAGTCGAACGCGGGCCGCTGCGCAGCGACATCTCAACCAACGGCAAGGTCGAGCCGCAGGTGAACTGGGAGGCTCACGCGCCGTTTCCAGGAGTGATCAAGGCGCTCTTTACCCAGGAGGGCGAGGGGGTCCCGCAGGGCAAGTTGTTGCTGACGATCAATGATGCCGACGCGCTCACGCGGCTCTCGAGCGCGGAAGCCGCTCTCGCGGGCGCGCGGGCAGCCTCCAGCGATTACGCCGAGGGCGGCAGCCAGGAAGAGCGTCTCACCCTTTCAGGCGACGTGGAGCGTGCCCGACAGGAGCGCGACCAGGCCGCGGCAAACCTGGCGACTCTGAAGAGACTGGCGGCAAGCGGTGCCGCGGCGCCGAGTGAGGTGAGCGCTGCTGAAGCGCGGCTCGCGAGCGATGAGGCGGCGCTGCACACGCTTCAACAGCGCCAGACAAGCCGCTATGGCGCGGCGGAGCTGACCCACGCGCGGGCAAGCGTCGCCGAAGCGCAGGCCGCGGTAGCCGCGGCCCGCCAGGCGATCGAGAACGCCAATGTGCGGGCGCCGTTTGCCGGCACCGTCTATTCGCTCAACGTGGCGCGCACGGACTATGTCCAGCAGGGTGACCTGCTTTTGCAGATCGCGGACCTCTCGAAGATGCAGGTGCGCGCCTACTTTGATGAGCCGGAGATCGGAAAGCTTTCTGTAGGTCAGCCGATCATCATCCACTGGGACGCAAAGCCGGACCGCATCTGGCACGGACGCATCAGCCGGGTGCCTTCGACCATCATCACCTACACCACTCGCAACGTGGGCCAGGTACTCTGCAGCATTGATGACGCGAACGGCGAACTGCTGCCGAGCACAAATGTAACCGTGACGGTAACAACCGCGGACATCCCGGATGCGCTCTACGTGCCACGCGAGGCACTGCATACGGAGCAGGGACGGTCCTATGTCTATGCCATTGTCAAAGGGACCATTCGCCGGACACCGGTGACCGTCGGCAACCTGAACCTCACCCAGGTGCAGCTGCTTTCCGGCTTGGGCGAGGGCGATACAGTCGCTCTGGGCGCCGCGAACGGTTTGCCCTTGACCAGCGGCTTGCCGGTCACGGTGGCGAGATAGTGGTGGTACGGGCCGCCTGCACGCTCTTTGTTTTCACCGCCCTGCTGGCTGCTGCCGCGCATGCACAGATTTCCTTGTACACGGCGGTCGACCTGTCGCGACGAAACAGCAACGCTGTACGCATTGCGCAGGCCGATGTGGCAAAAGCCCAAGCGTCGCTCTCTGAGACGCGCGATGTATATGTGCCGTCGCTGACAGCCGGCTCGGCGGCGGGGTACTCCTACGGTTTTCTGGGCGGGGTTCCCAGCGTCTTTAATGCGCAGATACAGTCGCTGGTGATCTCGTTCTCGCAACCCGACTACATCCGCGCGGCAAGGGCGGGGCTGCATACGGCGATGCTCAGTTTAGAGGACGCACTCGATCAGGTGGAGCTTGACAGCGCTCTCGATTACCTGCAGTTGAACAGCATTACCGAACAGCTGGCCGCGCTTGAAGAACAGAAGCAATATGCGGAGCGGCTGCATACGATCGAGCAGGCCAGACTCTCGGCCGGGCTTGAGAGCCAGATTGCCGCCACCCGCGCCGAACTTACCATTGCGCAAGCGGACTTGAAGCGGCTCGATCTCGAAGCACAAGCCACTTTGCTTCGCAAACGACTGAGCGATCTTACCGGGCTGGTGGAGACAGAGATCCAGACCGAGGCGCGGACTGTTCCTCCGGCGCCTGTAACTGAGGGCGGCATCGCCTCAAGCTTCACCGCGGGCGTGGATGCGGGTTACAGCAACGCGGTGGCAAAGCACTACATTGCGCATGGAGACTCACGGCAGAACTACCGTCCGCAGATAGGTTTCGCCTTCACTTATGACTACCTCGATACAACTCTAAACAACTATGATCTTTATTACAGTAAGTTATTGCGGCCGAATAACTTCGGGATAGCGGCCCAGGTGTCGCTGCCACTGTTCAACGCGGCGCAGTCTGCGCGGGCGCGCGGCGCCTACGCTGACGCAGCACGGGCCGATGCCCAGGCTGCCCAGGGCCGTCAACTGGCCGAGGAAAATACCGTGCAGCTGCGCGCGAGCCTTGCGGAGTTGCGCGCGCAGGCGCGCATCGCCGACTTACAGGCCAGGCTTGCCGAGCAGAACGTCGAGGTCGTGCACCTGCAGCTTGCCCAGGCGCCGGTCTCGTCCTCCGCCACTCCGCTCACTCCGGCCGACGAGATGCAGGCGCGCATCAACGAGCGGGCCCGCTACAGCGAGGCAGTCGATGCACGCTTTGAGCTTCTGAAGGCCCAGCTCTCGCTGCTGCGAGTTACAGGCGGCATCCATGTGTGGGTCAACAGCACTCCACACTGAGCAGGTTGGTGCCCGATGCAGCGCTTCTTGTTTCTTTTGATCTTCGCGTCTTTGCTTTACTCCCCTTCAACGCGTGCGGCGCCTGGTCCCGAGTCCATCGCGCCTATCGCTCCATTCCGCATCGCGGAGGGTCTCTACTACGTCGGCACTCGCGACCTTGCCTCCTATCTCATCACCACACCGGACGGGAACATTCTGATCAACTCGGACCTGGAGTCCTCGGTCCCGCTGATCCGCCATAGCATAGAGCAGCTCGGCTTTCATTTCTCGGATACGAAGATCCTGCTCATCAGTCATGCACACTACGATCACGATGCCGGCAGCGCGGCGATCCTGCGGGCAACCCACGCGAAGTACATGGTGATGGAGGGCGATGCCGCGGTGGTTGAGAGCGGCGGCCGCGCTGATTTCGCCTTTGGACAGCGGACCCACTATCCCCGGGCTCTTGTAGACCGCGTACTTCATGATGGGGACACAGTACGCCTCGGCAACACGGTGCTTACTGCGCACAAGACCGCAGGGCATACTCGCGGATGTACGACGTGGACCTTCCGCACGGCAGACGGCCTGAATGCGGTGATCATCGGCAGCTGGTCGGTCTTGAACGATTACCGGCTGACCGGGCCACATGCTTCCTATCCCGGCATTGCTGATGACTACGCGCACAGTTTCGCCGTGTATAAGTCGCTGCCGTGCGATCTGTTTCTGGGCGCGCACGGGGGCTTCTTTGACATGCT
>CAXUND010000016.1:0-11907 GCA_964252445.1 uncultured Acidobacteriaceae bacterium
ATTGCACACGGTTACCGGCGACTTGACCATGCCGGTACCCTGGCAGACGCCGCAAGTGGTCGAAAGCGTGCGCTCGAGCGACTGCTTTACCCGCTTGCGGGTGATGGCGACCAGGCCGAAATCGTTGAACTGCAGGACCTTCGACGGCGCACGATCGGCCTTGAGTGCTTCCTCAAGCGCGGCCAGGACCTTGTTGCGGTTGCGACGGTCGTCCATGTCGATGAAGTCGATGACGATGATGCCCCCGAGGTCACGCAGGCGAATCTGGCGCACAATCTCCGGGATGGCATCGAGGTTGGTCTTGACGATCGTGTCTTCGAGACGCGCCGTCTTGCCGACATATTTGCCGGTGTTGATGTCGATCGCGACCAGCGCCTCAGTCTGATTGATGACAATGGAGCCGCCGGACTTGAGCCAGACCTTCGATTTAAGCGCCTTGGTGATCTCGTCCTGGATGCCGAACTGCTCAAAGAGCGGTGTGTCTTTGGTGTAGAGCTTGACCCGGCGGACCAGCTGCGGCTGGAAGCGGTTGAGGAAGCGCAGGATGCGCTCGTACTCCGCCTCGGAGTCGACCCAGATGGTCGAGAAGTTCGACGAGACCTGGTCGCGCAGAATGCGCTCGATGAGGTTGAGGTCGTGGTAGATCAAAGCCGGAGCCTTACCGGAGTCGGATCGCTGCTTGATTTCGGACCAGAGACTAATGAGGAAGCGCAGGTCGGCGCGCAGGTCGTCTTCGCTCGCATTTTCGGCCGCGGTGCGCACGATGAAGCCGCCCGAGAAATCGCCCTTCTCACTGATAAGTATTCGCTTGAGCCGCTGCCGCTCTTCGTCGGACGCGATCTTGCGCGAGACGCCGACATGGTTGACCGTCGGCATGAAGACCAGGAATCGCCCGGGCAGAGCGATGTGTGAGGTGATGCGCGCGCCCTTCTTGGCAATCGGCTCCTTGGCTATCTGGACCAGGATCTCCTGTCCCTGCTTGAGCAGCTCGCTGATCACGGGCTGACTGGAGAGCTGCGAAGCAGCGCGCCGGCCCCGGCCATCGCCGTTAGCAGGCGGAGCACCCCGGCGCCCGCGCCCCCCGTTGCGGCCACGACCGCTCCTCTCCCCGTCCAAACGTGGTGAGTCCGCTATGCCGGCCGCGGGTGCGGTACTCTCTACTTCTTCATCTTCTTCCTCGTCGTCCTCGACTTGAACAAAGCCAAGACCCGGCTCATCGTCAGCTTCCTCTTCCTCAGGGTCTTGCGGCTCGATTGGCACCGCAGCCTGGCCCAGGCGCTGGTTCAGATGGGAGTCGCGAACCGCATCGCCGAGCACGGATGGCTCTACTTGCAGCTCGTTTCGGTGATCCAGCGTTTCCTCTTCCAACTCCTCAAGATCGTCTTCATGGTGCGCCTCGACATGGGCAAACTCGTACTCGTCTCCATCAATCGTTTCTTCTTCGAGCACACCGGAGCCTGGGGCGAAGTGCTGGGTCTCTGGCTTCACGCTCTCGTCCTCAGCATATGAAGTCCGATCAGCGTCCCTCTGCTGCTCTTCGGCCGCGGGCGAAAGGTGGGGCTGCGCGTGCTCCTCATATTCGAGCGCAAGGGAGTTGCCATCTGGATCGTGAGGAGCTGCAGCGGAAAGACCATGAGGGGCGAGAGTGGAAAGCTGATCGACGGCTGTAGAAGCCTCCTCGCGCGCCGGCGACTCAGGCGCAGCTGGCGCTTCTTCGTGGCTCGTGAACCCGAGCGCTGCGGTAAGATTCGACAGTCCTGGGATGCGCAGCTCGGTCGAGCCGCCAGGGTCTACCTTGTAAGATGCGGAGGCGTTCTCAGGTTCATACTCCGCTGTCTCAGCAACCGGATGTTCGGAATCCAAGATAGAGGTAGCAGCTCCGGTGTCGTGCTGGGCAGTGTCCGGGAGCGACTCGGCGACGATCTCCGGCTCGGCGAGCAGACCCTCTACCGCAGCTTGCGGCGCATCCGAGTCTTCTGGGTGCCCGGGCGCGGACGGGACCTCATCCTTGGGCTCAACCTCGCCGATTTCAGGCGGGACTCCAGCATTTTCAGGCGCGACGTCGGCGTTTGCCTCGATCGAAGTGATCTCAAGCGAGTAAGTCTCCGCTTCCGGCTCAGGATGATTTTCAGTAGCGGCCGCAGGGAGGGCCTCGCGAGACGATTGCAGGGCAAGCTCCGGAGATCCTTCAGTGCTATTGCTGCGATAGCGCGAAAGCGTTTCGCCGGGGAGCACGGCTCCCCCATCCCAGTCGGAGGACACTTCGACCAACGTTGAGGGCTTGGCCGGAACATAGTTCACCGGGCGCGAAAGCGTGGGAGCAGCGGCTGTCGCGGGCGTCGAGACTACCGGAGCACCGCCGTACTTCGAGAGAGACTCTCCAGGCAAAACAATCACGGGCTGGTGCGGATTGGCGGAGGAAGCCGGTTCTGCCCCAGCTGTGACGTCACCATCGGCGAAGTGAGGCATCCTCAAAGACCCCTGAAAGCCACGAGGCGTCCTGACCGCATGCTCGGGACTTTCGATCGCAGCGTGAAGCGAGGCAATGCCGCCTGGAGCACCACGCTCGGGGGTATCAAGCAGGTCCGGAGACTCTGCCGCCTCGGAAGCGGCATCAACCGAGAGATCCGCCTGAGGCTCCCTGGCCGCCACCTGGCTCCCGCGAACGCCGCGCCGGCGGCCCCGGCGGCCCCGCCAGCGGCGAGTGCCGTCGGCTGACTCCTCATCGCCCTTTTCAGCCATGGCAGCGGGTATCTGGGAGGCCTCCGGCATTGTCTGAGCCTCAATACGGCGCGTCCGCTCCGGCTGGACTGTCTCGCGCGGCGCGGACTCCCGTCGATTACGTCCGCCGCGGTCCCCGGGCCCTGGACGGGCTTCCTCGCGCGGCTCGACAGCGGTTTCGACTCCAGGCTCATCAGTCGAGCGCACGCGCGGTTCCCGCGTCTTCGACGCGCCGTCCGTAGATCTCTCGTAGTCTTCGGAGTCGTCCTGCTCTTCGAGAAAATCAGTGACGTAGAGGAAGGCATCGCGCTCCAGCCCTACGTCGACAAACGCGGACTGCATGCCGGGAAGCACGCGGGTGACGCGACCCTTGTAAATAGAGCCAGCGAGAGTGTACTCGTTTTCGCGCTCGTAGTAGATCTCGGCGAGCTGATCGTCCTCTAAAATGGCCAGCCGCGTCTCATGCGGCGTGGTCGAAATACAAATTTCCTTTGCCATACTGCCTCTCTATGGGGCGAGGCAGATCACAAATCGGTACCGGGCGAAAACGTGGGGAGACGGAGCGATGGCCGTTTTCTGCGAGGCGCGCAACAGCGCGGCCAGGTGCGAGAAGAGTTTTGGGGGGCTGTCTATCCGAACATCGTGGGAGCGCAGAGAGTTTGTGACCGCTTCAGCCGATGTATCTGGCGGGGCCGTTCCCCCTCTCAGAGCGCTCATTCCCAGGATCCTGCCCGGCCCGGGTGATCCACCAGGCCGGTTCTTCTTACGTGAACTCGGTGCTACTCGTACTTCAAACTTGGGCGACAAGGCCCTTTTCCGGAACCCGCTAGTTGACGAAGCGGTTCATACGAACGTTCATGACCATGCCGAGCGCCAGGAACGTGAACAACACTGAGGATCCCCCATAGCTCATCAAGGGCAGGGGGATTCCGGTGACCGGCATCAGGCCGATGACCATGCCGACATTGACCGCGATCTGGAAGATCAAGACGGCCACAACGCCCATCACGAGAAGTGTGCCGGGGAGGTCGGCGGCGGTTTGAGCGTTCTGGATCAAACGCATCAATATAAGGAAGTATAGCAGCAGCACAAACAGGGCTCCAATGAAGCCATGTTCTTCACAGAATGCCGCAAAGATGAAATCTGTGTAGGGGATAGGCAGAAAATCTCCCTGGGTCTGCGTGCCCTTGGTGGCACCGCGGCCCAGGATGCCGCCATCCCCAACGGCGATCAGCGATTGGCGAATCTGATAACCGGAGCCTTTGGGGTCGTCGTCGGGGTTAAGGAAACTGGTGAGCCGCTGCTTCTGGTACGGCTTCAAGACCTTGCCGGAACCCCAGACGCCGCCGATCGCGATCAGCGCTCCCAGCACCAGAATGCCACCCTTTTGCCAGGAGATGCCCCCCAGGAACAGTCCGGCCAAAAGGATGGGCGAGTAGGTGAGCGCGGTGCCGAGATCAGGCTGCTTAAGCACCAGAAGCATCGGAACAGCGACCATGGCGATTCCTTTGCCGATGTCCGCCCAGGACATGTTCTTGCCCACCAGGCCGGCAAAATAGCGAGCCACTGCTACCACCAGGACCAGCTTGACCCACTCCGAAGGCTGGAAGTGGATGCCTCCCGGGAGCTTGATCCAGCGGCGCGCTCCCAGAACCTTGGTGCCCACGACCAGGACCGCGATCAACGAAACCAGGCAGAAGCCGTACACCCAGCGGATTGAGTTCAACAGCGCATGGTAGTCGATCATCGAGAAAACAAACATCGCAATCAAACCGCCGAGCAGCCAGAAGATCTGCATCTTCTCAAAACCGACAAATTTGGTGTGCATGGTGGCCGAGTAGATCTCCAGGATCGAGATCACCGAGAGAACCAGGACGAAGCCGAGCAACGTCCAGTCGAAGTCGCGGAAGCTAATGAGCCGACGCATGCGCCTCCTGGCGTGCGAGCGAGACAAGCTGCGATCCTGAATCGATGCCGGGCTGCCTCGCCGGAAGCGGGGGCGTTCGATCTGATCCGACGATCGCGAGCGCAGCTGTTCCGGGCGAAATCGGCAGGAAGAAGTGCTCCCCGCGCATCGCGGTCGGCTGAACCGAGGGTTCAATGGGCTTCTTCTGCACGGGTTTGGAGGGGGGGCTTGGTTCGCCTGCTGCGGCCGGTCTCACTGCCTTTGCGGTCGCATCCTGCTCGCCCGGAGCGGAGTAGACCGCGCCCACTTCGACTGTCGCAGCGGCTGCCGGCGCCTGCAGGTTGTGCTGCAGGCGGCGCTGCTTGTCAACAAAGGTCTCGATTACCTGTGCTGCCAGATGCGCGGAGCCCGCGCCCCATCCGCCATGCTCCCACAGGACGGCGACCACGATGTCGGGATTACGCCGCGGCGCTACACCCACAAACCACGCGTTTGAGCGGGAGTTTTTATCCTTGGAGACACTTTTGTCGCCAAAGGAGTGGCTGACCACCTGCGCGGTACCGGTCTTTCCCGCAAAGTCAATGCCTTCAAGATGCGAAGCATGAGCGGTTCCCGAGCCGCTGGTCGTCTGCGCCATGCCATCGGTGATCGTCTCCCATGCAGCCGTGGAGATCTGCACCGCCTGATCGCCTGAACCGGCAAAGGTGTCGAGGATCGCCTCGTGATACTGGGCGGGCACCTCCTGCGGAAACACCACGTGAGGCCGCTTGAGCGCGCCCCCGGAAGCGATGCCGCCAATCGCGCGCGCCAGTTGGATCGGCGTCACCGCAACAGCGCCCTGCCCGATGCCGACCGAAATCGTCTCACCCGCATACCACTTCTCGTGGAAGGTCTTCATTTTCCACTCTTCGGAGGGCATTACGCCGGAAGCTTCATTCGGCAGGTCAATCCCGGTTTTTCCGCCTAGTCCCAGCCGGTGCGCCCACTTGGCCATGGTCTCGATGCCCAGCCTCTGCGCGAGCGTGTAGTAGTACGTATCGCATGAGAGCGGGATGGCGTTGTTGATGTTGACATTTCCGTGGTGCGCGTCACAGGCAAAGAAGTGCCCGTAGAAGCTGGCGCCGCCCTGGCAGTTGACCTTGAGTGTCTGGGCCACATTTTCCTCAAGTCCGGCCACGGACATCAGGATCTTGAAGGTCGACCCGGGTGCCAGCTGCGCCTGGATCGCCTTGTCGAGCAGTGGATGGTTGGGATCCGTGATCAGCGCGTTCCAGTCGTCCCGCCCGATCCGCACCGCGAAGCGGTTGGGATCAAAGGTGGGGCGCGAGACCAGCGCCAGGATCTCGCCGGTGTGCGGGTCCATGGCGACGATGGCGCCGTTTCTGTCGCCCAGCGCGTTCTCCGCCGCGCGCTGCACATCAAGGTCGATGGTCAGCTTCAGGTCCTGTCCGGGGATGGCATGCTCCGTACCTAGACGGCCGACCTCGCGCCCATGCGAGTCGACCAGCACGTCATGTGAGCCGTCGGTCCCGCGCAGCAGTTGGTCGTAGGTC
Organism: uncultured Acidobacteriaceae bacterium; assembly: GCA_964252445.1. Classification (GTDB taxonomy): domain Bacteria; phylum Acidobacteriota; class Terriglobia; order Terriglobales; family Acidobacteriaceae; genus EB88. The sequence goes on from CAXUND010000016.1 coordinate 6,181, forward strand.
TGCTCGACACCCGAGCGGCCCACGACGTCTCCGGGCTCGTAGTAGGCGTACTGCGGGTTGGTCAGCATCTCTTCGGAGACTTCGCCGACGTACCCGACCAGATGGGCAGCGAAGCCATCGCGCGGGTAGAGGCGCCGCTGCTCATTAATAGTCTCCAGTTCCGGCAACTGGTCGCGATGCGCCTCAATGAACTCCTGCTCGTCCGGCGTGATGTCCTGTTTGAGGGGGATGGGCTGATACTTGGCTGAAATGCGGTATTTTTTGAGGATGCCGTCTATCTGGTCGACGGTCATGTTCAACCCGCGTGCGATCATCGGCAGATCAGGGGTGACGTCATGTCCCTTTTCGGCGACCAGGAAGCAGGAGACAGAAGGATAGTTGTCCACGATCAGGCGGCCGTCCCGGTCGAGCAACCGCCCGCGGGGCGCGAGGATGGGGACCTTGCGGATGCGGTTGGCCTCGGCCAGCGCGCGATAGTTCTCTTTGCCCACCACCTGGAGGCGCCAGAGGCCCGAAACCAGGACCAGCAGCACGCCGACGATGACGTACTGAAAGACAGCCAGCTTGACGGCGGACAGCTCTTGTTCCTTGTTAGCCATGGTTACAGTACGTCTCTCGAGCGGATGCTAGATTGGCCTTGGTGTGCCGTGATCTTGCTCTCGCACCGCTTCCACCACAATCTTCCCTCCGCACCCTTCTCCCGGCCTTCACCGTCTCCGTGGTGGTCGTCATGGCCCAGCCTTGCGCTACAGCAGCTAGGGCCTGTTTGAGCTCACCCATCGTGCCGCGGAAGAAGCGATGCTCAGCATCTACCTGATCGAACCGATCGATCTTGGAAGAACCGGCATCGGGCTTAAATGCCAGGCTGTCGATCCGCTTATCTGCTCTCCACATCGCACCCAGGACACTCAGCGTAGGGATGCCGACGATCAACGCCGTTTGCAGGTCAGTCATGGTAGCTCCTATCACAGGATAGCCGTTGATGGCAGCTTCCGGACGACTTTGCGCAAGGGGGTCAATCCCTAGTACTCAGTCTTTCGCAGCATATCGAGAACCGCAAACAGCACCAGCCCCGCGATCGCATTGATGAGCGCCCTTATGGGTTCCCGAACCCAGCTCCAGTCTGCCGGCTGCGCCAGCAGGCGACGCATCAACAGCCAGTACAGCACACTGTGCAGAAAGCTGAAGACAAAGGTGAACAGCAGGCGCGCCCCATAGTTATCCGTATCAAGCCAGGTGCCGATTGATCCTGCCATGTAGCCGGTGACAGACTTGGTGATCCCGAAGACACCTAGCGGCAGCCCGGTCAGCGCATCCTGCAACGTGCCGATGAGGACTCCGCCCACTGCCCCGATAATGGGGCTTGCCCGCGTGATCGAGAAATAGATCGTGACCAGTAACGGAAGGTCCAGAAGCGCAAACGGCGCAAAATGGACGGGCAGAAAAGACTGCAAGCCCAGGGCCACGACAGGAAGGAGGATGACTATCCAGGCGGGAAGAGTCCGGACTTCGACCTCACGGCTGGAGGCCGCCATCAGCGCCATGTTAGTTGCGTCCCTGAGGCGCAGGCTGCGCCGTAGGAGCCGGGCGCGCAGGCGGACGGCTCCCGTCATCCGGCACCAGCTCCGGCGACTTTCGCTTGACTGGCGGCTTGGCAGCCGGGATGGTGGCGTTCGGGGCCGCGGTCGTGGTGCCCCCCGGACGCGTCGGCAAGGGGCCGTCTGTCACGATGCGCGGTGTGGTGGACCGGGGTACCGATGAGGGAGCGGTCGAGGGCGTTGTGCCTGGAGCCGCAGTTGCAGGCGGGCGCGGTGCGGGACGTGTGACTACGATCCCGTTCGGCAGGGTTGTTGTGGCCGCGGTGCGCGGGGTGGGATTCGCAGCACTTCCGGCGGCAGGCGACGCCGGAGCCACGGCCGGCCGCGTCACTACTGTCCCGTCCGGCAGGACCACACGGCGCGTAGCAGGATTGGTCACGCCCCCTGCGGTGGGAGCCGTCGTTGGCGGGGCTTGCCGTGTCACCACGGTTCCGTCAGCAAGGGTGGTCGTGATCATGCGGCGCGGTGCGGGATTCGCAGCGCTCCCCGTGGCGGGAGCGCTCGCCGGGGCCGGCCGCGTCACCACAGTTCCGTCCGCCAGCGTGGTCGTGATCATGCGGCGCGGTGCGGGATTTGCAGCGCTCCCCGTGGCGGGAGCGCTCGCCGGGGCCGGCCGCGTCACCACAGTTCCGTCCGCCAGCGTGGTCGTGATCATGCGGCGCGGTGCCGTGGCCGTACCCGTTCCAGCAGAGGCATTCGCGCCCGTCGTAGCCGGTTTCGGTGCGATCGTTCGCGTCACCACGGTTCCATCCGCTAGGGTAGTCGTTACTGTGCGCGGGATCGTCGTCGTCGAAGCTGCCCCAGTTGTGCCAGCAGTTCCAGGCGCTGTGGGAGGCTTAAGCGGCGCCGGTCGAGTCACTACGGTTCCATCTGCAAGCGTCGTTGTGATCATCCGCCGCGGCTTCGGAGCAGCCGTTGCGGGTGCGCTCCCGGTCGCAGTCTCAGCACCGGTAGCACTCTCGCTATCTCCCGCAGCCGGAGCCGCTTTCTTCGGCCGTGTAGATTCAAGCGTTCCCTCCGCCAACGGAGCGTACCGCTGTCCGGGCGTAAGTGAGTCCGCCGGGGGAACCGTCAGCGGCGTGTAATGGTCCGGATGCACCGCCGAAGGCGGATGGAGCGGCTTCGCGCCCTCCGCTTCGGTGGTTGGCGAGGCGTCGGCCGCCGCATCAGGAGCGTCCGGATTGTCGGTGTCGTCGTTCTTGCCAGGCAGCCGCTGCGCCAGCACGTCAGAGGCACGCTGCGCATCCAGCGCCTGCTGCGCCTTTGCGGCCGCCGCTTCTTCTGCTGCTTTCTTCGCCGCGGCAATACCCGCTGCCACGCTCTGACTCTGCGCCAGGTCTTCCTTCACCTTCGGAGGAGGCCTGGGCGCCGTACTGGTCACCACCAGCACCTCTTCCAGGCGTGAAAGATTAGCCGCCGGCTTCAGCACCACGTCCACCATCGGCTCGTTCTCAGGATCGGTCTGGATGCGCTGCACCTCGCCCACAGGCAGGCCCCGCGGGAAGATCTGATCCCCGCCGGAAGTGACCACCTTCTGCCCCGGCTTAATGCGGTCATCCGGCATCAGGTTCACGATCTGCGGCTGCCCCGCGGCGTTGCCCTTGACTACGCCTCGGGTGCGCGTCTCTTCAAGCAAGGCGCCGAACGCGCTGGTAGGGTCAGAGATCACCAGCACCTGGCTCGAGTGCGGGAAAACCTCGCGGATCTTGCCTACGATCCCATCCGGCGTAATGACCGGCATCTCTACCGCAATACCGTCTTCAGAACCTTTATCAAGGAACAATACCCTGGACCGGTCAGTTCCCGATCCGCCCACCACCTGCGCCGGCACGGTCGAGTAGATGTAGTTCTGCTTAAAAGCCAGCAGCTCTTCGAGACGTTGACCCTGGCGCGCGTCTTCAGCCAAGGCTGCCTGCTCCAGCTGCAAGCGCTCAACCTGCTCCTTCAGCTCGTCATTCTCCTGCTTCAGCCCTACCAGGCCGATATAGTGCCCCCAGATCTGGCGCAGGCTGAGACCGCCCGAGTGGACCACGCTTTCGGGCGGAGTGACCACCGTGGCCACGCCCAGCCGGATCACCCGAACCCCGGCCTGGTCGACCGCATGCGCTCTTGAGTCCGTGCTGCTGCGCACCTGGACCGCCAGCACGACGAACTGCAGCGCCAGTAGCAGCACCAGCACCAAAGGGTTCTTGTAGCGGCTGAGGAAGGATGCCATTGCTTAGTCGATCTTGATTTTTCTCAGCAACCGGAAATCAGAAAGCATTTTGCCGGTTCCGAGCACGACTGACGCCAGCGGGTCGTCCGCTACGGAGACGGGCAGGCCGGTCTCCTCGCGGATGCGTTTGTCCAGGTTCTTGATCAGCGCGCCTCCGCCGGTGAGTACGATGCCGCGGTCGGAAATATCGGCAGAAAGCTCAGGCGGGGTGCGCTCCAGCGCTACCCGGATCGCGTTCATGATGGTCGATATGGATTCCGCCAGCGCTTCGCGGATCTCTGAATCCTCAATGGTGATGGTCTTCGGTACGCCCTCGATCAGGTTACGGCCCTTGATCTCCATCGTCAGCGGCCGTTCCAAGGGATAGGCGGACCCGATTTCAATCTTGATCTGCTCTGCCGTACGCTCGCCGATCAGGAGGTTATATTTGCGCTTCAGGTAGTTCATGATGGACTCGTCCATCTGGTTGCCGGCCATGCGCACAGACCGAGAGTAGACGATGCCGGAGAGCGAAATGACGGCGATGTCGGTCGTCCCGCCTCCGATGTCGACCACCATGTTGCCCTGGGGCTCGGTGATCGGCAAACCGGCGCCGATTGCGGCGACCATTGCCTGTTCGACCAGGAAGACCTCTGAGGCCTTGGCGCGGTAGGCCGAATCCTCGACTGCGCGCTTCTCGACCTGGGTGATCTCCGAAGGCACACCGATGACAATCCGCGGATGGACCATCATTTTGCGGTTATGCGCCTTCTGAATGAAGTAGTTGAGCATCTTTTCGGTAATCTTGAAGTCGGCGATGACGCCGTCCTTCATCGGCCGTATGGCGACAATGTTGCCCGGTGTGCGGCCGAGCATCTCTTTTGCTTCTTTGCCTACCGCCTCGACTTCGCCCGTGTTCTTGTTGATGGCGACGATGGACGGCTCATTCACGACGATGCCCTTGCCACGGGCGTAGACCAGGGTATTCGCAGTCCCGAGGTCGATGGCTAGATCGCTAGAAAAGACGCTGAACAGCGACCGCACGCCGTGCGAACGCGAAGAACGTGATTGAAAGCCATTTGATGACATGAACGCGAGGGTCTTTTCCTGATAGTCAACGCTAATTGTACGGCTTGTTCCATATCGGAACAGGTGTTGCCGGATCAAAGTAGGTACTTAGGAGTAGACAGCCGGCGGAATATCAAACCCGGCTTCAACCTCGGCCTTCGCTCAGACCGACGTAACCCCTGCCGCGAGAAAATCTGATTTCTTGCAGCAAGAAGCTCTGGACCGCGGTTGACAAGAAGCCGATAGAGTTGGCATGAGCTATGAGAATGGGCTACCGGTGGTGCGCACGGGCTGCTCTGAGTGTCGTACGGACGCACCCGGAGCGATCAAGTTTTCGATGGCCTTCCAACCGATCGTCCACCTTCCTACGCGCTCGGTCTTCGCGCAGGAAGCTCTGGTCCGAGGCCCCAACCGGGAAGGCGCAGCTACTGTGCTTAAGCAGCTTACCCCACAGAACCTCTACACCTTTGATCAGGCCTGCCGTGTCCGTGCAATCGAGATGGCTGCTGCGCTGAGCCCTGAGAACACGCGTGTACCGGTGTCGATCAACTTCATACCAGGCGCGGTCTACAAGCCGGAGAACTGCATCCGCCGCACCCTTGAAACTGCGTCCCGGGTCGGTACGCCGCTCTCGAGCATCGTTTTCGAAGTCACAGAAGGCGAGCGCATCATCGATCGCGGGCACCTGAAGAACATCTTCCGCGAGTACCGCACGCATGGTCTGTTGACGGCCATCGACGATTTCGGCGCGGGCTACGCTCAGCTGACATTGCTGGCAGACTTTCAGCCGGACATCCTGAAGCTGGACATGGAGTTGATCCGTGACGTCCATCTTCGCCCAGCAAGCCGACTGATTGTGCGCGCCAT
>CAXUND010000016.1:12007-36663 GCA_964252445.1 uncultured Acidobacteriaceae bacterium
CGCTCCCCGCAACGCCTGAGGCGGCTAAGACGTCGGTCACGATGTTGGCAGCCCAGCGATGAGGCTTCGACCCGTTACCACATCTGGGCTGACTCAGGCGCACGTTTGTGTCAGACGGGGTCTGCTCAAGCAGCTTGAGCGGCGATCGGGGTCAAGAGGCCGTGTCCTGCAGCTGCCTTCCTCGGGCAGCTACCGCCGGGTCAAGATCAGCACGCAGTAAGCCGTACAGCTGTGCGGCTTGCCCGGATAAGTGTGAAGGCCGCGCTGCCTAGCAGGATCACTGAAGTGCCGACTGCACCGATCGAACCCATTTCCGCCCGCGGCAGCAGCAGCACGGAAGCTGAGGACCAGCCCACCAGCAGCAGGCCGGTCACCACATGCACCCGGTAGCGAAACAGGTATGCGAGAGGGAACAGGTGGACACCGACGATGGTGGCGATCGCGGCCACGATGTACTCCGGCCTCCCGAATACGATCAGCAGCGAAACGGCAATCGGAATGGCGATCCATTGCGCCATGTTGATTTTCTGGAAGGCACTCTCGATCGCAGCATCTTCGGTCCCAGCTTGGCCGCCGCCGACCCGACGAATGAGCCGTACTGCGGGAATGATCAGCGCGGTAAGCAAGCCCAGAATGGCTGCTGCTGAAAGAGCCGTCCCGCGGTGCATCCCGACCAGTCCCATCCATAGCCACAATCCTCCGAACCCAGCAAAAAACAGAACTCCCGTTGCCCTGCCATGTACCGCCTTCAGCGAGTCATTCGCACCCATTATCTTCTCCTTTTCTCTTTCGCTACGGCCTCTGCCGTGTCTCGAAAAAAGTATCCTTCGTCGACCCCTCCAGATGCCTGTACCCTTTGTCATCAAACCGACCTGACACTTGTCACCCGGCCGGTCTCCGCTGACGAGCAGCGCCTTGATGGGGTGTCGTTTACGATGAAAATCGAAGGAACCTCATGATCATCGGCGTGCCCAGGGAAGTAAAAGATCACGAAACCCGAGTCGGCGTAACCCCCGCTGGCGTCAAGGACCTGGCTCGCGCCGGTCACACGGTGCTTGTCGAGCACCGCGCAGGCGATCTCTCAGCCTTCACTGACGACGAATACCAGGCAGCTGGCGCCGAGATTGTCGGCTCCGCGCACAATGTCTGGGGCAACGCCGAGCTGATCGTTAAGGTGAAGGAGCCCGTCGAGAAGGAGTATGGGTTCTTCCGTGAGGGATTGGTCCTGTTCACGTACCTGCACCTGGCGCCGCTGCCGGCACTGACAGAGGCATTGCTGAGCAGGAGGGTCACCGGCATCGCCTACGAAACGATCCGCGACGCAGCGGGCACTCTGCCGCTGCTCACGCCCATGTCCGAAGTGGCCGGACGCATGTCCGTCCAGGTGGGCGCCGCCTACCTTGAAAAGAGCAAAGGCGGCCGCGGCCTGCTGCTGGGCGGCGTTCCAGGCGTGCTGCCGGCAAGCGTCTGTATCATCGGCGGGGGCATCGTGGGCACCAATGCCGCAAAGATTGCGCTGGGCATGGGCGCCGCAGTCACCATCATCGACAAGAGCCTGCACCGGTTGCGCGAGCTTGACGACATTTTCGGGGGTCGCGTGCACACACTGGTGTCGAACACTCACAACGTCACCGAAGCGATCATCAAAGCAGATCTGGTCATCGGAGGCGTGCTCATCCCGGGGGCCGCCGCCCCCAAAATTGTCACGGCCGAAATGGTGTCAATGATGAAGGTTGGCGCCGTAATAGTGGACGTTGCGATCGATCAGGGCGGCTGCATCGAGACCGCGCATCCAACGACTCACAGCGATCCGTCCTACGTCGTCGATGGGGTCGTCCACTACTGCGTAACGAACATGCCGGCCGCCGTTCCCAACACGTCGACCCTGGCGCTGACGAATGCGACCTTCCCTTACCTGCAGAGACTAGCCACAGGACCGACGGCCGCGCTCCTTGCCGATGGCGGACTGGCCGAAGGAGTGAACACGCACGGCGGGACACTCACCTGCGAACCGGTGGCGAACTCACAGGGCAAGAGCTGGGAGCCGGTTGCCACCCTGCTGCAATGAACGCGCCACGCCGGCTAGTGTTGGCGTGCGCCGGCACTCACACTTACCGGGCTAGAGTGGAGGGACTCAGAGAGCTCAGCAGAGACCTATCAGCGCGGCAACAGCAAAGGGCAACGGGCCAGAACTGGCTTCGTTGCCTTTTTCACTTCGTTGCAGATCTACCGACTAACCGTGACCGCCCGTTCCAGCCTGAAGGTAAGCGGGGTTTCGGCCGGCACCACGCTCTCCTTGAGCCCGGAGACGGCCGCACCGGCGGGGCCGGCGCCGGCACCCGCCAGGCCGCCGATCAGGGCACCCTTGCCGCCGCCGGCAATGCCGCCGATGATTGCGCCAAGCCCGCCTCCGCCGCCGACCATGGTCGCGGTCCGCTTCCCTTTGCCGTTCTCAACGCGATCAATCGTGCTGCTCGCGACTTCATACGTCCGGCCCTCGGCGCGTACGCTGTCCAGCCGTAGCTGCAGGGTGGCGCCGCCCTTGAAGCGGCCCAGCGGCTTGGCATCAACTACCGTTCCAGTCGCACTAGCACCACTGCGGATGACGGTGACTCCTCGTATCACCACAGGGCCGGCAACAGTGGCCGAGAAACTTTGCCCGGGTTGGCTCAGCTTGGAGCCAAGATCCTGGCCGGTGGTGACACGGATATGGGTTCCAGCTGGAATGACCAGCGGCGCCGGTGGCGGAGCAGGCTGTTGCGGCTGGCGCTGCATCGCATTTTGCGGCGGTGGGGCTTGCACCGCCTGCTGTGGAGATTGCTGCGGAGCCATAGCCTGGTTCGCGTTCTGCGGAGCAGGCTGCTGTGTCATGGGCTGGGTTTGACTTTGCTGCGCCGCAGGCGGCTGGTTCTTGGTGCACCCGCTCAGCGCGAGGGTCGCTGCCAGCGCCAGGCCGAGCGCTGAAGAAGAAGCTGGGAACGAGAACCGGAATGTTTTCATATTCTCCCTTTCGATGTTGCTCAACTCACGCAAGTTTCGGCTTTCCTGGCTGACGCGAAGTCTCGAGCTGCTTTCGACAACCTCAAGCAAGGTGGTGCCGCCTATACTTTTACCAGCCATTCAGCTAGAACAAGGCGGCTCAGCGTGCCGAATTCCACTCGAAGCAAGATTACACTCGCAGGCCTCGCCGCCGCACTGCTGTTGCTGCTACTTGTACTGGGGGCATTGAACGCCTTCAATCTGCCGCGACTCAGTCCCGGCTCAACCGCGGCCTTGTTCCTGTTCGCCGGCGTCACCTCGCTCATCTTTCTGCTGTTGTTGATGCTGCTGGTGCTCTTCGCCCGCAACATCCTGCGTCTCTATGCGGACCAGCGTTCCCGGGTTCTTGGTTCACGGCTGCGCACCCGCATGTTGGTCGGGGCGCTGCTGCTCTCCTTCGCGCCGACGCTTTTCATGTTTCTCTTCAGCTATCTGCTGATGAACCGCTCGATCGACCGCTGGTTCTCGGAGCCGATCTCGCGCCTGCGCGATGACTCGACCCGCATTGCGCTGGAGCTTTCGCACTACGTCGCCCAGAACGCGCGCGTGGAAGCCGAGGCGCTCGCCCGCTCCAATGCTCTTTCCACTGCCTATGACAACGGCGATGCCGACGGGATGACCAGCCAGCTGCGCAACCGCCGCATTACTCTGGAGGGCGGGTTTGCTGCCGTATACCGGGACAACGCTCCGGTGGCAAACTACCAGCTGCCACCGGAATCCACGGTGACGACCGTGCGGCCTTGGCTCGACCGCGACGCCACCGCAGAGAGCATTCCCGGTACTGCGCTCTCCGCTGTCCTGCTCAAGGCGGCCCAGCGCAGCGATGAGCCCGTGCTCGAACTCGGTCCTGGCGAAACAGGCCAGCCATTGCAGTTCGCTCTTGGAACCTCCACTACCGCAGGCGGTGGCCTGGTGGTGGTCGGGCTGCCGCTGCCGGGCGACCTCAGTGATCTGGTCGGCCAGATCGGCTCGGCCGCGCGCCAGTACTCTTCGGTGTATCGGCAGCGCCGCACCATTCGCACCACCTACCTGCTGATGCTGCTGTTGCTCACGGTTCTGACTTTCTTCGCTTCGAGCTGGCTCGCGCTCTATCTTTCAAAACAGATCACGCGGCCGGTCGAGGCGCTCGCGGACGCGATGGACGAGATTGCTGCCGGGGATTATCGACAGCGCGTCAACCTGTCAGCTACCGAGGAGCTCGGCGACCTGGTTGGATCTTTCAACCAGATGGCGGCTGACCTTGAACAAAGCCGACGCCTGGCGGACTCATCGACTCTGCAGCTTTCAGCCGCTAATCGCTCGCTGGAGGAACGCCGCCGCGAGCTTGAGCGCATCCTCGAAACCATTCCCTCTGGCGTCGCCGTCCTCGATGCCGAACGCCGTATCCTGCAGGTCAACCGCGCGTTCCTCGAGCTGTTTGCTCCGCTGGCATCCTCCACGTCTGGGCAGCGGCTGGAGAACCTGCTTCCCACAGAACTACTTAATGATGTGAGCCGCCTGGCGCGGCGCGCCCAGCGCATGGGCGTAGCCGGCGCTGAGCTCGAACTGCGCAGCAAGGAGTCCGCCGTCCGCAGCCTTTCTGTCACGATCGCTGTGCTTGAGCTTGGCGCAGACCGGCGAGGATCCATTCTGGTTGTCGAGGATGTTTCGGAAGTTCTCGAAGCCCAGCGGCAGGTCGCCTGGAAGGAAGTCGCCCAGCGCATCGCTCACGAGATCAAAAACCCGTTGACCCCGATCGCCCTGTCGGCCGAGCGGATCCGGCGACATCTCGACCGGGGAAGCGCCGAGTCTTCTTCAGTGATTCGCAAGTGCGCCGACGTGATACTCGGTTCAGTCGAGAGCATGCGCGGCCTTGTCGATCAGTTTGCCGCCCTCGCGCAGTTTCCGGCGGCGCAACCTCGCCAGGCAGACCTCAACCAGATCGCTGAGAGTGCACTGCTGCTCTTCCACGGACGCCTGGAAGGCATCCGCATCGACCTGCGCCTGGACACAAATCTGCCCGCGGTGCTCGCCGACCCCGAAGCCCTGAAGCGTGCGCTTACCAACCTCATCGACAATGCGGCGGAAGCTATGCAGGACAGCCTGCTGCGCGTGCTCACCTTAGAGACGCGCCCGGGCGAGCGCACGGGCATGGCCGAGCTGGTGCTTTCGGACACCGGTGCCGGTCTGAGCCCGGAGGTGCGCGAGAGACTATTTCTGCCTTACTTTTCGACCAAGCAGCGTGGCACCGGCCTGGGTCTGCCGATTGCCGCCAAGATCATCCAGGATCACAATGGGGCCATCCGCGCCGAACAAAATTCCCCGACGGGCGCAAGCTTTATCGTCGAGATCCCTTACGCTGAACCTCTGCCGGCGGTAAGCCTGGCGAGGCCTGCCAGGGTGTCGGCATGAACCACATCCTGGTGGTCGATGACGAAAGTGACATCCGCGAGTCGCTCTCGGAAATTCTGGCCGAGGAGGGTTACTCGATCACCGCAACCGCCAGCGCCGAAGAGGCGCTGGTCCTCGTGCGCGATGCTCAGTACGACGTGGTCCTGCTCGATATCTGGCTGCCCGATCTGGATGGATTGGAGGTGCTGGCGCGCCTGAATGGCTTTGAGCTTGAGTCCCGGCCGGAAGTGGTCATGATCTCCGGCCACGGCACCATTGAAACCGCGGTACGCGCCACCAAGCTCGGGGCCTTCGACTTTCTCGAGAAGCCGCTCTCGCTCGACCGCACCCTGATCGTGCTCAAGAACGCCGTCGAAGCCCGTCGACTGCGAGCCGACAACCATGAGTTCCAGCGACAGAGGGAATCCGTCTCGATTACCGGCGACAGCATCTCCGCCAAGGCGCTGCGGCAGCAGATCCGGCTCATGGCGCCGACCAACGGACGAGTGCTCATCTTTGGCGAGTCCGGCTCGGGCAAGGAGTTGATCGCGCGGGCCATGCACGCCGAAAGCCTGCGCGCCGACCGAGTCTTCGTCGAGTTGAAATGCGCCGCCATCCCCGAGGATTACATCGAGAGCGAGCTCTTCGGTTATCGCAACAGCGCGTTACCGGGCGGGACACCCGAAAAGCGAGGAACCTTTGAGCGGGCGGACGGTGGAACGCTCTTCCTTGACGAGGTGGGCGACATGAGCTTGAAGACGCAGGCGCGTGTGCTGCGGGCGCTCGACGAGCAGCGCTTTACGCCGGTCGGCGGCACCCACTCCCTGCGCATCGACGTGCGCGTGATTGCCGCGACCAACAAAAATCTCGAAGAAGAGATTGCGCGCGGCAACTTCCGTGAAGACCTCTTTTATCGCTTGAACGTCATTCCATTTTTTGTGCCTCCGCTGCGCGAGCGGGCCCAGGACATCGGTCCCCTGGCCCGATTTTTCCTGCGCGAGATCGGCAGAGAGTACGGCCGTCCGCGGGTGGAACTGTCAGAAGAGGCGCTTGAGACCATGCGCCAGTACGCCTGGCCGGGCAACGTCCGCGAACTGAAGAACATGATCGAGCGCGTGTTGATCCTGAACCCGCAGGTCACTCGTCTGGAGCGCAAGCATCTGCCCATGCTGATGCATCGCGGGCGCGCCGGCGATGAGTTTTCCACTCTGCAACAGGCACGTGAAGCCTACGAGCGCGATTACATCCTCAAGAAAATCGATGAGTGCCACCACAATATGAGCCGCGCCGCGGAGTCCCTAGGCCTCGAGCGCTCTCACCTGTACCGAAAAATGCGCTCACTCGGCATCAGCGTCCGCGAGTAGAGTTGAGCGCTCCCGATCGGCGTCATCCACGAGCGAAGTGCAGGACGGTTGTTTCCGTTTGCCGCGACCCTTAAAGCAAAGGGCCCGTTTTCTGACGGGCCCAGCTTAGAGGCAATCAAATGAGAGGAAGCCAGGACGGAGAAGGGGACGGGGTTGAAACGGGTTCGCTACCTTGAGGAGGGAGTGAGGTACGTGAGTTGCCTCTAGTGTTAGTCAGACTATACGCAATTTAGAGGCCGCTGTCACCGGTTGAATATGTGCGGGAACATGGCAGGCAATCCGGAAGCGGTTCAAAGGACAGGCCTTTGGACCATTTCGGGCCTGGTACGGCGTTCCCAAAACGGAACTCACTCCCCAGAAGGTCATCTTCAATGTTCCATTCTGGGCTGTTCCCACCTGATTTCTACACCTCAGTACCGTGCCGACTCGACCCTGAACAGTATGGAACCGTGCGCCGGCAGCGTGCCCCTCAGCTCCGGCACCCGTCCCAGGTCCTGGTGCAGCCAGAGGTCCCGGACAGTGTAGTGAGAGCTCTTGAGACCAAGCTGCTTCCAGGAGTAGCTGAACGGCGCGGCCTCATCGCCGAGGTTTGAAACGGAAAGGTAAGTTCCCTTTCCGTCTGCCGGCTCCGCGCGCCAGACCACCGCTTTTTCTTCTGCGATCACGGGCGTGTTGCCGGTACTGTGCTGGTCAACCGCAATCACTTCCGGGTTGGTCAGCAGCGACTCGGTGAAGGAGTCCATCTGCAGCACGTTGGCACCCAGGATCAGCGGAGAGCGCGCCATCGACCAAAGCGTGAGCACCGTGCGCTGCTCGTCGAAGGTAAGCCGCGAGACCCGCGGCGCGCCCCACCCGGGACGCGGTCCCAGGTAGCCGATCGGGAGCATGTCCGCATCTGCCCAATGACCGGGACTGACGTGCGGCTCCCACGCAGACAGCAGTTTGAACTGCCGCACGACCGTCTGGGGGAACGTCTTGGTGTCCGCGTCCAGCCTGGTCCACACATCCCAGAAGTCGTCCGAGATCCGCCAGAGATTGGCCTGCGAGACGACGTCGTCCGCGTCCGTGAGCGGCGTCGGCCCGGGCGAAAGACTCAGCACGATCGAGCGCCCAGACTTTACCAATGCTGACGAAACCATATGGATCTCATGCTGGTTGTACGGCTGCGATATGCAGTCGATCTTCAGGTAATCGACGCCCCACTCGGCGTAGAGCGAGCCCAGCGAATCATAGTAGGCGCGACCCGCGGCATTATCCTTCACTCCGTAGTTGTCGTCGTTCCAGCGACATTTGTCGTCCAGATCAGCCGCGTCCTTCGCGTGATAAGTGGCGTCGCCGATCGGCAAATTCTTCTCGACTGCTTCGCGCGGTATCCCGCGCACCAGGTGGATACCAAACTTCATTCCTTGTGCGTGCGTGTAGTCGGCTAGGGCCTTCAGACCGCCCGGGAAGCGCCCTGGATCAGGGATGAAGCGGCTGGTCGAATCAATCGTAAAGCCTTGGCCCGGCTTGCCGGCTTTCTCGGGATGCTGCAGGTACCATCCCTCGTCAATAATGGCGTACTGCCAACCGTATTGCTGGAGGTGCGCGTGCAGCCAGTCCACACTCTGTTTGAACTGTTCGCCGGTGATGGTCATCCCCCAGGCGTCCCAACTGTTCCAACCCATCGGCGGAGTGGGCGCAACAGGCGGCAGTGGCTCCGGCTTTACACTCCCGGCGCCGGCAGATGATGCAGCCCACAAGACCATCACGGCGGCGATCATGGGCGGCAACAGGTGTTTTCTCGACGTTGCGAGCATGACGAAGCGGCTCCGGCGAAGGTTTCTCAGCCTCGCCAGTGTACGCCGCTCATGCTCAATCCAGGCACGCTCTGGGTGGCCTCGCCGTATTTGATATCGTGGCTGCTATGCGTGCCTTCATCATCCTGCCCGCCGCCGGTCTTGGCACGCGCATGGCAGGCCCCTCGGCCAAGCAGTACCTTGCGCTCAGCGGCGTGCCCATACTCATCCACAGCTTAAGGGCCTCGCTGGCCGCGGGCACGGCTGCGATCCCGATTGCCGCTGTCTACGTTGCCGTGCGCCCATCAGAAGTCGATCGCGTGTCCACGCTGCTCGCACAGGAACAAGTTGCCACAAAGATTGACGTGCACGTAGTCGCAGGCGGCGACACGCGCCAGGCAAGCGTTGGTGCAGCTCTCGCTGCCCTTCAGGGAGACGCGGCGACCGACGTAATCGCGGTGCACGATGCCGTGCGGCCGCTCGCCTCCGCGGCCTTGATCAGTCGCGTCATCGCCGCAGCCTCGAACCAGGGAGCGGCCATTGCCGGCCTGCCGGCGATCGATACCATCAAGATGGTGGAACGCACGGCCATAGGAGCGATCATCACGGCAACCCTCCCGCGTGAGTCTGTCGTCCACGCGCAGACCCCGCAGGCTTTTCGCTCGGCCATCCTGCGCCGCGCCTTCGCCGAGGCGGACGCCGACGGCTTTGAAGGCACAGACGAAGCATCGCTCGTCGAGCGCTTTGGAGCGACGGTCGCCGTGGTCCAGGGTTCGCCGGCAAACTTCAAAATCACGCAGCCCGGAGACCTGGAGCTGGCGGAGTTTCTGCTGAACCGGCTCCCACGTTAATGGGAAGGCATTAGTCTAGAGAACGAGAGACACGGATGAACCTTCGCATCGGACACGGCTTTGACTCGCACTCGTTCAAGGCGGGCGTTCCGCTCTTCATCGGCGGCCTTGCCATCGACCATCCGCAGGGCTTAGCTGGCCATTCAGATGGCGATGTCCTGCTGCATGCCATCACCGACGCGCTGCTGGGCGCAGTCGCGGCAGGCGATATCGGCACCTTTTTCCCGCCCAGCGATGCGCGCTGGAAAGATGCCGAATCGTCCATCTTCCTCAACCTGGCGCTTGAAGAGATTCAGCATGCCGGCTATCAGATTGTGAACGTGGACGCGACGCTGATCCTGGCGGCACCAAAGATTTCGCCGATCGCGGGCGAAATGCGGGAGCGCCTGGCCATCCTCCTTGATGTACTGCCGCAGGTGATCAGCATCAAGGCCAAGACCCCCGAAGGCTTGCACCATGATGACGTGGCCCAGGCGCATGCCGTGGTACTGCTGGAGCGCGTCGAAGACCCCGCGGACGTGAAGAGCCTCAGCGCTGTCATCGAGAGCCACAAGCAGCTTGAGGACGTGGTAAAGGACCTGATCAGCCAGGCGCATGAGACCAGGCAGCAGCGGACGCTGGTGCCTACCTTCGATATCGACGACATTACCTAGCCGCAAGAAGCAAGCCGCGGCAACGCTCCATAGGTCTTAAGAAGCTTCGTCATGCGGAGCGACAACGTCACCATTCTGAGCGAAAGGCGTTGTCGTCCGGAGCGAGTGCGTTGTCATCCTGAGCGAAGCGAAGAATCGTACTACCTTCTCGCACCATACACTCGTAGTCTGAGGCCGAAGCATGAACCGCTCCGCAGTTTTGTTGCTCTTCGCCGCATTCGCAGCCTCCGCTCGCGGCCAGGATTGGGCTACCCCGACAGAGCAGTCCGGCTATCGCACCACGCCCGACTACGCCGCGACCATGGCCTACCTGAGGCGCGTCGAAGCAGCAGCGCCGGCGCAGGTGAAGATCCAATCCTTTGGGATGTCGGGCGAAGGGCGAGAACTGGATATCGTCATCGCATCCAAGGACGGCGTCTTTGATCCGGCCAAGCTGCATGCCGCGCGACGGCCGATTGTGCTGGTGCAGAACTCGATCCACGCCGGCGAAATGGACGGCAAGGACTCCTGCCTGGCGCTGCTCCGCGACATGGTCATTACTCGATCACAGGCCAAACTCCTGGACCGCGCCGTCTTTGTTTTCATCCCCATCTACAACGCCGACGGCCACGAGCGCCGCTCCGCTTACAACCGCATCAACCAGAATGGCCCGCAGGAGATGGGCTGGCGCGGCAACGGCACCAACCAGAACCTCAATCGCGACTACCTGAAAGCCGACACGCCCGAAGCCCGCGCGTTTCTCAAGATGTTCCACACCTGGCTGCCGGACTTCTTCGTCGACGATCACGTCACCGACGGCGCAGACTTCCAGTACGACGTCACCTTTGAAATCGACCACGGTCCGGATGTTTACCAGCCGACGGCGCGCTGGCTTACTTCGAAGGTGATCCCCGACTTAGAAAAAACAGTAGATGCGGTACCCGGCCACTTAGCTTCCCCGACTTATATTTTCCTGAACGACGATACAGATCCGGCGCAGGGACTCGCCTTCAATCCAAACCCTCCCCGCTTCTCGACCGGTTACATGATCCTTGAAGACCGCCCCGGCATGTTAGTCGAGCTGCACATGCTGAAGGACTACAAGACTCGCGTAACCGGCAATTACGAGCTGCTGCGCGGCCTTTTCGAGGTGGTGAATCGCGAAGCGGACACACTGATCGATCTGAATACGGCTGCTGACAAGGATGCGGAGCAGCTGGGCGCGCACCCGCTCGGCAATCAGCAGTTTCCGCTCGCGCTAGGCTGGAACGGCGAAACCACTCCGTTTTTATTCCGCGGCTACAAGTACACGCGCGAACTAAGTCCGATCTCGGGCACGATGTGGATCTCCTACTCGCATGAGCCCTGGGATAAGTCGCTGCCCATGTCACGAGGCGCTAAGGTGCTGGCTTCCGTCGTGCCGCCGGCCGCATACATTATTCCGCGCCAGTGGACGAAAGTGATTGACGTCCTTGAAGCACACCAGGTTGAGATCGAACGCACCACGGCTGCCTGGACCGGCACCGTCGAGCGCTACCACTGCGGAGGCATGCAGTGGCAGCGGCCGCCGTTTGAAGGGCACCATCCCATCTTCGGCGGCGAAGGCGCAAACGGGGAGCCGGGCAAGTTCGGGCACTGCGACCTGGTCACGGAGACGGCGACCTATCCCGCGGGCTCGGCGGTCGTCCGACTGAACCAGCGTTTGTCGAAAGTGGCCGTGCAGTGGCTTGAACCGCGGGGACCAGATTCGGCCCTAGCCTGGGGCCTGTTCGATCCTATCTTTGAGCAGCGCGAGTACGGCGAAGCCTACGTGGTCGAAAAACTCGCACGCGACATGATGGCGAAAGACCCGCGCTTGAAGGAAGAATTCGAGCGCAAGGTGCAGGCTGATCCGCTCTTCGCCGCCAGCCCCGAGGCGCGTCTCAACTTTTTCTACGATCACTCACCCTTCTATGCAGCCAATCGTGTCGGGCTGTATCCTGTGGGTCGGTTGACGAGCCTTGATGGAGTTCCGGCCGCGAAGTAGTGGAGATCAAAATGATGCGCTTGGCAAAATTTGTTCGTCGGATGGGACTGTTTCTGGGCCTCGCGCCAGGCCTGATAATGGGAGCCGCAACACCACCGCGACCCCCGATCACCGGCATTGCCTACGTACGGTTTGAAGGACTGGCGGGGGACGCAACCGACAACTTCTACATGCATACGCTGGGCCTTCCGGGCGTCAAGCGCAACGGCATGAATATCTTCCTCGTTTCGTCAACGCAATCGGTCGAAGTGGTTCCCGTCGCGACACCCAGACCGGGAAGCCAGCTGCTGCAGATCGGCCTCTACACCACCAGTCTCGATGCCATGGCGGCGTATCTCAAGAGCAAGGGCGTGCCGAGCCGCGTGACTCCGGACGGCCTTGAGGTGCATGACCCTGAAGAACACGTCATCGTCTTTCGCTTGGCTCCTGTCATCGCCGAAGCTCCGGCAAAAGGCTACGGACCCCAGGTCTCGCATCGCCTTGTCCATGCCGGGATCGTGGTGCATGATCGCGCGGCAGAAGATCATTTCTACAAGGATGTGCTCGACTGCCACGTCTACTGGCATGGCGGCTACAAGGACGGCATCGACGACTGGGTGAACATGCAGGTGCCGGAGGGCGCCGACTGGATTGAGTACATGCTCAACGTGCCCGAGAACGCCGACGCGCGCACGCTCGGCGGCGCCTACCACATCTCGCTCGACGTGAACGATATTCAGGCCGCGAACAAAATGCTGCTCAATTACGGCTGGAACCCCGCAAATGGTGCGCCACGGTTAGGCTTGGACAGCAAGTGGCAAATCAACCTGCATGATCCGCTTGCGACGCGTGTGGAGATCATGGAGTTTGCGCCGGTCAAGGACCCCTGCTGCAGCCCCTTTACCGGAACCCTGCCGCACGAGTAGAGCAGCCTCGGTGAAAGTTGCGTCCGGAGCACCTCTTGCCTAGCATCAAGAGGTGACTCCACTTTCTCCCCGCGTTCGCTTTGCCCCCTCACCCACCGGATATCTGCACGTCGGGGGCGCGCGCACAGCGCTGTTCAACTGGCTGTTTGCGCGTCACTTCGGCGGCACGTTCATTCTCCGTATCGAAGACACGGATTTTGAGCGCTCGTCCGAGGCCATGGTCGAGGGCATCCTTGAAGGCATGCGCTGGCTCGGGATCGACTGGGATGAGGGCCCGTTCTATCAGTCCCGACGGCTCGACTTATACAATGCGACTGCGGAGAAGCTGCTCGCGAGTGGCCGCGCATATCGCTGCTTCTGCACGAAGGAGGAACTTGAAGCGCGCCGTGCGGCGGCGACCGCAGCAGGCCGGCCGCCCATGTACGACCGCCGCTGCCGCGCGATTGCGCCCGGGATCGCGGCTGACCGCTGCGCGGCCGGCGAGCCGGCAGCGGTGCGCTTTGCCGTTCCCGATGGAGGCGCGACCGGCTTTGATGACGCGGTCTTTGGGCGGGTCGAATTTCGTAATGCCGAACTAGAAGACTTTGTCTTGCTCCGCTCCGATGGCATCCCGACCTATCACTTAAGCGTCGTTGCTGACGATATCGATATGCACTTAACGCACATCATTCGCGGTGCGGATCACCTGTCAAATACACCCAAGCAGGTGCTCCAATATCTGGCGCTGGGAGCAGACTTACCGGTGTTTGCGCATGTGCCCCTGATCCTGGGTCCGGATAAGACGCGCCTCTCGAAACGCCACGGCGCCACCAGCGTTATCTCCTACAAGGACATGGGCATTGTGCCCGAGGCGTTTCGCAACTTCCTCGCGCTGCTCGGCTGGACGCCCGGCCAGCTTAAAGACGAGGCCGGCAAGGATCGGGAAGTATTCTCCTCCGACGAGTTAATCAAGCTTTTCACTCTTGACGGGATCTCACGTTCTAATTCGGTGTTCGATAATGACAAATTAGCGTGGTTTAATTCCGAATATATTCGCGCTTACAGCGCCGAGCAATTATTGCCGTTGATCGAAGACGAGTGGGCGCGGGCGGCTTTTGAACCGGATCGCACGCGTGAGGAAATCCTCAGCGCCATTGATCTGCTCAAGACCCGCGCGCGTTCGCTCAAGGATTTCGCAACCACCTTCCGCGCCTATTTTTCGGATAATTTCGAATACGATACAGCGGCTGTTGCGAAATTTCTCAGCACCGCTGAGACCCGCGCGCTGGTCGCCGAGCTGGGCCGCTGCTACGCCTCTGCCGATGAGTTCACCGAAGCCTCCTCTGAGGCGACGCTGCGCGCCTTTGCTGAAGAAAAAAGCGTAAAAGCAGGGGTGCTGATCAACGGCGCACGCGTGGCGCTGACTGGCCAGGGTGTAGCTCCCAGCCTGTTCGCGGTGATGCTGGCGCTTGGTCGCGACCGCGTGGTCTCACGCCTCGAAAGCGCGGCAAAGGTGGCCTAGCGAGCGACGATGTCGATAGCCACAGGCGCGGTCTTTGGGGGGTAACAGGTGTCAGCCGTGCACGCCTGGTAGCGCAGCCCGGCTTCCACCAGGTGCTCGCCCGCAGCAGCAGTAATGTGGGCGTGCAGTACAAACTCGCCCTGGTAGACACTCAGCCTCTCACTCGGCAAGGCCTTCAGGGCAAAGTCCGAGCCCGCCGGGAAGTCCACCGTATCGAACCGCACCCCGCGCGGCTCCGCGACTGCCAATTCCGTGCGGATGAGGCTCTTCTGCAGGGGCGTGTGCGAGTTGATGTGCAACCCGTCGGCAACGCGAAAGTGCAGGTCGATGGTAGCCGGCTTCCCCGCGACAACCGAGACCTGCTCCGGATACTCATAGCGAACCGCCGCGGGATGGGCGCTCTCCGTCTGCCAAGGCATCTGCTGCGCCAGCGCGCAGCCGCCCAGCACCGGCAGCAGCACCCAGCACTTACTCACCCGCATGCGCGCCCGCGGGCGTTGTGACGCCAAGCACTTTCCGGATATTTGCCTCTACCTCGTCGCGCGTGCCCAGGCCAGTCACCACGGCAACGATCTTGCCCGTCTTGTCGATGTAGAACGACTCCGGCAAGGAGTCGACGCCGCCCCAATCCTTTGAAATATCCTCGCCACCCAGCAGCACCGGGTAGTTGATGTGCATCCCGGAAGCAAACTTCGCCACGTCGGCTTTTTCGCTGGCCAGGCGACCTTTGTCGTCGGCGTCCAGCTGGTCTGAAGATATACCGAGAATCTCAAACCCCTGCCCTGCATACTGGTCACGCAGCTTCTCAAACCACGGAATCTCGACCTTGCAAGGACCGCACCACGTCGCCCAAAAATTGACCAGCACCGCCTTGCCGCGGTAGTCGGACAGGGACACCTTCTTGCCCGACGTATCCTCCAGCTTGAAATTAGGCGCGGTCTTACCCTCAAGCGGACTGGGCGGCATCTGCATGCTGTCACCCGCACCGGCTGAGCCGCTGTCAGGCGTGAGAACTAGCTGTTTTTGCTGAGCGCGGAGCCTCTGCTGCGACTGCCGCGCCTTGTAGTTCGTGATACCGGACCAGACAATCAAACCTAGCGCGGTGACGATGAGCAGAACAACAAGAGCTTTGCGTGGCACGGCGAGACCCTCTGTGTCAGCAGTTTAGACGATCCATGCGGCGCCGGGTAAGTTGCGGGCAGGACCGCTAACTGTTCTGATACGACAGAGATGGCGGAAGGCTCAGCAAAACACGACAAGACGCCGGCGCGGCTGGTGCGCATTGAAGCTGAAGCCTTGCTGTCGCTGGCCGAGCGCCTGGAAGGGGCGATGGCTGCCGACTTTGAACGGGCGGTCACACTGATCCTGGCCTGCGGAGAAGCCCGCGGACGAGTGGTCGTCACGGGGATGGGCAAGAGCGGCATCATCGCGCAAAAGATTGCCGCCACGCTGAGCTCGACCGGCTCACCCGCGCTGTTCCTGCACCCGGCCGAGGCCGTGCACGGCGACATCGGCATGCTGGCCAGGGGTGACCTGGTGATCGCGCTCTCGGCCAGCGGCGAGACGGAAGAGATCCTGCGGCTGCTGGCTGCGCTGCGGCGCATCGGCGATGGCATCATCTCCTTGTGCTGCTGCATGGATTCAACGCTGGCTCGGGCCAGCGATGTGGCGCTCGACTGCTCGGTGGCCGAGGAGGCCTGCGGGCTGGGCCTGGCGCCCACTGCCTCGACCACAGCCATGCTCGCGCTCGGCGACGCGCTGGCCATTGCCGTCTCGCTGCGCAAGGGCTTTCGCGAGGAGGATTTCGCTCACCTGCACCCGGGCGGCAAGCTCGGCCGGCGGCTGGCCACGGTGGGCCAGCTGATGCATTCTGGCGAGGCGATCCCCATGGTCACTCCGGAGACGGCAATGAAGGACGTGATCTACGAAATGTCGCGCAAAGGGCTGGGGATGACGGTGGTGGCGCGGGAAAACGTCCTCACCGGCATCATCAGCGACGGCGACCTGCGACGATTGCTGGAGCGCGAAGGGCCGCATGGCCTCGAGCGCACGGCAGGGGAGGTGATGCATGCCGGGCCCAGGACGATTGCACCTGCCGAACTTGCGGTACGAGCGCTTGGCGTAATGGAAGAGGCGCGGATCACCTCGCTCATTGTGGTCGACGACGGCGCGATCGCCGGAGTGCTCCACCTGCACGATCTTTGGAACACCGGGCTGGCCTGAGCACCGGTGCGCCGGCTCCGGACTGGATGACGATCAGCTTTGGTCAGTTGGAGCAGCCCAACAATCTGCACTTTCGCGAGCACGAAGCCCCAGAGCCGAGCGAAACTAAGAACTGCATGCTGACCCGGCGCGAGTTTGGAAAGCTCTCGGCCATGACCGCCACGGCGGCTCTCTTGCGCTCGGCCGCAGCAGCGGCAACGCCGGACATCTCTCTTGAGATCGCACCGTATCTTCTTGAAGCGTCATCCAAGCACAAGATCCAAACCATCGCGTACAACGGCCAGGTCCCCGGACCCCTGGTCCGCTTCAAGCACGGCCATCCAGTGACGGTCGAGATCATAAACCGCACCAGCGACCCCGAAGTGGTGCATTGGCACGGTCTGTCTCTGCCGTCGGAGATCGACGGCGCCATGGAAGAAGGCACACCGATGATTGCGCCGGGCGCGTCCACCCGCTACAGCTTCACGCCCAATCCTGCCGGTTTTCGGTGGTTCCACACGCACACCTTTGCCGGCAAGAACCTGCGCAAGGCGCAGTACGGCGGCCAGCATGGATTCCTGATGGTTGAAGCTGCGCGTGAGCCCGGCGACTACGACCAGGAGATCTTTCTCAACCTTCACGACTGGGAAGCCCGCGACATGGCGAGCGATGACGGCTCCATGAACCCGACCTACGAGGTGACGACGGTCAACGGCAAGATGCTCGGCTTCGGCGATCCGGTCCGGGTAAGGCAAGGCCAGCGGGTGCTGATGCACGTGCTGAACTCGAGCCCGACCGAGGTTCACTGGGTCTCGTTGGCCGGGCATCGCTTGCGGGTCATCGCGCTTGATGGCAATCCCGTGCCGACGCCGCAGACCGTCGAGATGCTGCGCCTGGCGCCGGCCGAGCGCGTCTGCGCGGTGGTCGAGATGAACGCCCCGGGCGTGTGGATCTTCGGCGAAGTGCGAAAGCATGTGCAGGCATCCGGGATGGGCATGGTGATCGAGTACGCCGGCGCCTCCGGCAAGCCGGTGTGGAACCAGCCTGAGGATCTGGTCTGGAACTACCGCCAATTTGCTGCGCCCGGTCCGGCTGAAGCGAGCCCCAACGTGAACCGCATCGAACTCGTCTTCGACTCGAAGTTCCGGGGCCACGGCAATGAAGAGCTTTGGCGCATTAATGGGCAGTCCTATCCGCAGACGTCAGAGCCGATCCTCAGGCAGGGCGAGCGCTACCGGCTGATCATGAAAAACGCCAGCATGGATGACCACCCGATGCATCTACACCGTCATAGCTTTGAGGTCAGGACGGTCGACCGCAGCCCGGAGATGAGCGGACTGATCAAGGATGTGGTCCTGGTTCCCAGCAAGACCACGGCGGAGGTCGAGTTCACTGCTAATAATCCCGGCCGTACGCTCTTCCACTGCCACCAGCAAAACCACATGGATCGCGGCTTTATGATGGTCTTCAAGTATGCGTAGGCTCGGCGTAACTCCGGCGGTGCTCGGCATTGCCTTGCTGGCTTTGGCTGGCGGAGTCGCTCGCGCCCAGGGCAACTACGAGATACAGGTGTACGGCTCCGACACGGTTGCGCCGCACAACCTGATGACGGAGCTGCACTCGAACTTCACCCCGGAAGGCCAGAAGAACTACGTCGACGGGGTGATCCCGACCAACCATCAAGAGCATGAGACGCTGGAGCTGACGGAAGGCATCACCAGTTGGTCAGAGGTCGGCTTTTACGTCTTTACCAGCTGGCAGGACGGCCGCGGCGTTCAGTGGGTGGGCGATCACATCCGGCCTCGCGTGCGCGCGCCCGACAGCTGGCATCTGCCTGTCGGGCTCAGCCTGTCGACCGAGATTGGCTACCAGCGCGCCGTCTACTCGCCGGACACCTGGACTTGGGAGATTCGCCCCATCATCGACAAGACAGCCGGCCGCTGGTACTGGGCCGTCAATCCTGCTCTCGAGCGCACCTGGCACGGACCGGACGTGAAGCAGGGACTCGGCTTTGCTCCCGGCGCGAAGATCAGCTACGACTTCAACCGCGAGATCAGCGGCGGCCTTGAGTATTACGCGGACTATGGCCGCCTGGGCAATTTCGACACGCTCCACAATCAGCAGCAACAGATCTTTGCGGTGACAGACTTGAACGTCTCGCCGAAGTGGGAGATCAACATCGGCGTGGGTGTAGGACCGACCGCCGGAACCGATCACCTCATCGTCAAAGGCATCCTTGGGCGGCGCTTTAACTGGAGCAGGCAGTCTGCTGTCGAGTAAGAATCTGGATCAACGGTGTTTTCCTTCAGGCGAGAAGAACGCCTCCACCTCGGCGATGTCGCGGGTGACGCGGTAAGGCGGCAGGCTCGCGAGGAAGACCTTGCCGTAGCGCTGACGCTCCATCCGCGGATCGAGCAGCGTGAGCACTCCGCGGTCTTCGAGCGAGCGGATCAACCGGCCGAAGCCCTGCTTGAGCGTGATGACCGCGGAAGGAACCTGGTAGTCAAAGAAAGGCTTGCCCCCTGCTTCCTCAATCGCGCGCATCCGCGCCTGCACCACCGGGTCTGACGGGACCGCGAACGGCAGCCGGTCGATGATGACCGACGACAACGCTTCGCCCTGGACGTCAATCCCCTGCCAGAAGCTCGACGTGCCCAGCAGCACCGCATTCGGCGTCTGGCGAAAGTCTTCAAGCAGCGCCTGGCGCGGCGCCGTACCTTGCAGAAGCAGCGGCCAGGGCACCTCGGCCAGCAGTCGCTCATACGTTTCGCGCATGGCTGCGTAGCTGGTGAAGAGACAAAACGTCCGGCCTTGGGTGATATCGAGCAGGCGACGCGTTTCTTTCACCGCGCGCGCGAGGAAGTTGCCGTCCCGGGGGTCAGGCATGTCGGGCGGCAGGTAGAGCAGCGCCTGCTTCGCATAGTCGAAGTGCGAAGGCACCACCAGCTCGCGCGCGTCTTCCATGCCGAGCCGCTTGCGCAGGTGCGCAAAGCCGCCTTCGACAGTAAGGGTCGCCGAGGTGAGAATGGCCGACGGAAAGGTGTCGAAGAGCACCCCGGCCAGCAGTCCAGACACATCGATCGGCGTCGCCTGCAGGTAGGTGTTGCGCGCAAACTCGCGTCCGCGCCCGGCGGCGCGGCTCTCGAGCCAGAAGACGGTGTTCCTGTCCTCCGACTCCATCAGGAACTGCAGCCGCTCGTGCAGGTCCACAGCCCGGCGCTTCAGCCCTGGCGCTTCCTCCACGTTGCGCATGCGCTCGAGCTCATTCTCAAGCCGCTGCACGGCATTCAGCAGGCCGAGGTAGAGCTCGCCCTGCTGCTCCAGGAACTCTTCGCGCATGGTGAACTGGCAGCGGTTCTCGCCTTGGATCGGCAGCGCGGCGAAGAACATCCGCGCGCGCTCGCGCATGGTCTCTGCGGCCGACTTCGGCCCCGCGCTCATGGCGTGCTTCGAGCGCAGCATCATGTCGGTGTCGCGCGCGAGCTCCTCAAAGCGCACGTTCGAGAGCGAGATGCCGAAGTAGCTCGAGGCTACGTCTTCAAGCTCGTGCGCCTCATCGAAGATCACCGCCGCGGCCTCCGGAAGGATGCCCGCGTCGGGCGCATTCTGCGCCTGCTGCTTGATCGCAAGATCGGCGAAGAAGAGGTGGTGATTGACGATGATGATGTCAGACTCGGCCGCCGCGCGGCGCATGTTGGTGATGAAGCAGCGCTCAAAGTCGGGACAGGTCTGGCCCAGACAGGTTTCAGACCGCGCATCGAGCTTGGTCCACAGCGGGCTGTTTTCCGGCAGCGCAGATATCTCCGCGCGGTCGCCCGTCTCGGTCTCCTTCTCCCAGGCCGCGATGGCCTGGTACTGCTCGATCTCTTCAAGGCCGGTGAGAATCGGCTCTGCGCCCAGCGCGTAGAGCTTCTTGCGGCACAGGTAATTGCCGCGACCCTTCATGTAGGTTACCCGCAAGGAGCCGAGCAGCGACTCCAGAAACGGGATGTCCTTGAAGAAGAGCTGCTCTTGTAGATTTTTGGTGCCCGTCGAGATGAGGACCCTCTGCCCGGTGCGCAGCGCGGGCAGGAGGTAGGCGAGCGTCTTGCCGGTACCGGTGCCGGCCTCGACAATCAGGTGCCGATGCTCGGCGAGCGCGCGCTCGACCGCCTTGGCCATGGCCAGCTGCCCGCTGCGGAACTCATACGGCAGGGTGGAGCGCGCGAGCAGGCCACCGGGCGCGAAGAAGTCATGCAGGCTGGGCAGCTTGCGCGCGGGTAGGCTGGGTTCGGGTGGGGCAGATGGGGCGCTGCGGGGCACACTTTCAGTATCGCTTGTGAGTGGGGAGGGCTCCAACCGTGGCTTCTTCATCGTGCAAGGTGCATTCTATGAGTACATCTTCCGCTCCCGGCCTTCGAGGATCCATCGGATACAGGTTCTTAGATCATCCGTCCAGTAATCGTCCGGGCTAAGCGGCACGGGCTGCATGATCCCGATAAGTTCTGGTTCCGTCTTGCGCGGCAGAAGCCACGTGCCGACCGTGTACATGAACCGCTTCCAGTCGCGGGTAGCCGGGTGAAGATTCACCGCAAGAATGTCAAAGTCGCCGAAGCGATAAGGTCGCGTCGCTATACCGTTCTTCTTGCCTCCGCGCGTCTTCTGAACCTCGACGACATATAGAGGCTCGACGGCGTAATTCAAGAGACACCGCGATTTTGCAGTATATTCCTTGGGAATCTGTTTCTCTTGGCGCTGAAGCTTTACTTGAATTTTGATCTCACGCCCGCCACGCTCGATCAGAAAATCGTAGGACTGATCGCCAATAATCTTTTTGATAGCCCATCCCTCGGCCACGATATCCGTTAGTGGGTATTCTTGAAAGATCGCTTCCGCAAGTATGCCCCTCACGCCGCGAAGCGTGATGTCCGCCGAACGCGCGATGGCGGTCATAATCAATTCCGCGCTTGTGCTCCACTCCTGTTCCAGTGGATGCAGTTGGAGACGCTGACGAAGATAAGTGAGGATAACCTTACGTTCTTCCTCCGTCGCGCGGTCGATGAGCGCGTATACCTCGTCTGTAAGCGCGCTCATCTTGGCGGTCTGCCGCCTGGTTCGGGAGTGAATTCCTCGACTTCTTTGCGCCGCACGAATGTCCTTCCGCCAATTTCAAGCGTTTTCAAACGCCCCTTACGCACGAGAACCGTGATCGCCTGCCGTGAGACGCCTCGAATACGCGCGGCTTCGGCTTGTGAGACCCATTCGGTTAAATCTTCTAAACTGATTGACATTGTCAACCTTTAATGCTACCTCTATGAGATATGCGTATTGTATCCATTAAGCGTCCGCCTCTCGTGAAGCGTACGCCCGGCGCCGATAGAGTAGGTATGGTGGACATGCACAGAAAAGTCGCGGAGGAACCCCTGTACGAGACTGAATATGGCACCGCGTTCATTGGGGACTCACAGGAACTTCTTGCGCGTCTTCCGGATTCGAGTGCAAATCTCGTGTTTACCTCCCCGCCGTATGCTCTTCATTTTAAGAAGGAATACGGAAACGCCGAAAAGGTCGATTACGTCCAGTGGTTTCTCCCTTTCGCCCGGGAGATATTCCGAGTTTTGCGTGACGATGGAAGCTTCGTTCTGAACATCGGTGGGAGTTTTAATAAAGGATTGCCGACGCGATCTCTCTATCACTTCCATCTGCTTATCGCGCTCGTTGAGGAGGTTGGTTTCCACCTTGCGCAAGAATGTTTCTGGTACAACCCCGCAAAGATGCCTATGCCTGCAGAATGGGTGACCGTTCGCCGCATCCGGATAAAGGATTCCGTCGAGTACGTCTGGTGGTTTTCAAAGACGCCGTGGCCGAAAGCTAGCAACGGGCGCGTTCTCAAGGAATACAGCCCTGACATGATTCGGCTAAATCGCCGAGGCGTTCGTGCCACAGTTCGTCCGTCGGGACACGTAATCCGAGATTCCTTCCACAAGATTGAGGCCGGAGGCGCCATACCCTCGAATGTGATTGAGGATGCGATGGCGAACGATGGCGGCGAGCCGGTGGCGGAGGCCATGCTGAAGTTCGGGAATAACGCGGCAAATGACAATTATGCTAAACAAAGTAAGGAACTAGGCCTCAAAATGCATCCCGCTCGCTTCCCCGCCGCGCTCCCAGCGTTCTTCATCAAACTTTTAACAGAGCCTGGGGATTTAGTTATTGATCCGTTTGCCGGATCAAACACCACGGGCGTGGTAGCCGAAGGTCTTAAGCGTCGATGGATTGCGATGGAGCAGGTTCCGGAGTATCTGGAAACAAGCAAGGTGAGATTCTCCCAATCTCCAAACGGCAAGACCATAGCGGAGAAACTGCAGGCTGAACTCTTCTAGGAAGCAACGAAGACTGATGGAGCTTCGCACAGGGGAACCGGAGAGCTGGGGCGGCGTGTCGGTTGCGCTGTAGCGGAGGGCGCGCGACGCAACTTCCTATAATAAAAGCAGTGCCGGGCTTGCCTTGCCATCCTGTACCGAGTCCGGAGTGATCCCTTGAGTAAGAAGCATGTACGCCAGCCAAACCCGCTGCCCCACACCGAGGCGGCTGAGGGGATGCCCCTGATTGCCATCTGCGGGCGGCCGAATGTGGGCAAGTCGACCTTGTTCAACCGGCTTACCGGCACGCGGCGCTCGATCGTCGGCGATGAGCCCGGCATCACCCGCGACCGCATCTACGGCGAGATCGAGTGGCAGGGGAAGGTCGCGCGCATCGTCGACACCGGCGGCATTGTGCCCGACGACGACGCGCTGATTCCGACAGAGATCTTTTCGCAGGCACGGTTTGCACTCGACGAGGCCGCGGCGATCATCATGGTGGTCGACGGGCGGACCGAACTCGCCTCGCCCGACATGGACCTGGCGCAACTGCTGCGGCGGCTGGGGAAGCCCATCTTTCTCGCGGTCAACAAGGTGGACGTCGAAGGCCTGAGCGCTGCGGCTGAGAACTTTCGCCGGCTGGGGCTGACGAACCTCATTGCGATTTCGTCGGAGCATGGGCACAACATTGGCGACCTGCTCGATGAGGTCTTCGCGGTGCTGCCGTTTCCGGAGAAGACAGACGCAACGGTCGAGTTTGCGCGCGCCGAGACCTTCGACGCGGGCGACTTCACCATCGCAGACGGCGACGAACTCGAGCGAGACGATGACGAAGACGCGCCGAAGCTGCACCGCACGCACGGCGAGTTCGAGCAGCGGGAGACACGCGTCGCCATCATCGGCCGCCCGAATGTCGGCAAATCGACCCTGCTGAATGCGCTCACCGGCACGGCCCGGGCCATTGTCTCTCCCATCGCCGGGACCACCCGCGATGCGGTCGATGAGGTGCTCGAGTACGAGGGCAAAACGCTGCGCATCGTCGACACCGCAGGCATCCGACGACGCGGGAAGACCACCGAGCTCGCGGAGAAGATGTCGGTGGTGATGGCGCGGCGGCACCTTGAAGCCTCAGACGTGTCGCTCTTGATGATCGACGCGACCGAGGGCGTCACCTCGTCGGACGCGACCATCGGCGGGTACGCGCATGAGAGCGGGCGCTCGATCGTCATTGTCGTGAACAAGTGGGACCTGGTCACCACGGCGCGCACCGACGGCAAGCCGCACGCGGATCGGACGATTTTTGAGGCGCAGGTAAGAAACGTTCTCAAGTACCTGGAATATGCGCCGGTGGTCTTCATCTCGGCCGCCGAGGGCAAGGGCATCCAGCGCGTGCTTGAGGCCGTGCAGCGCGTCGCGGCCGAGCGGCGCAAGCGCATCTCCACCGGACAGATGAATCGCTTTCTCGAGAAAGTCGACTTCCAGCGCGCGACCGTGCCCATGGCCAAGAAGATGCGTATCTTCTACATGACGCAGGCAGCGGTCGCGCCGCCGACATTTGTGCTCTTCACCAATCGCGACGTCGGCCTGCACTTTTCTTTTGAGCGCTTTCTGACCAACCAGATACGCGCAGAGTTCGGCTTTGAAGGC
>CAXUND010000016.1:36763-44562 GCA_964252445.1 uncultured Acidobacteriaceae bacterium
GAGGACTTTGCGCGCGACGGCTTCGGTGTGCAGCCTGAGTTTGAATGCCTGATCGCTGAGGTCAACGGTGCGGGCGTCGGGCTCGCGCTGTTTTTCCCCTGCTACTCGACCTGGGAGGGCCGCGGGGTCTATCTCGAAGACCTGTTTGTGCGTCCGGAGGCGCGCGGCGTGGGAGCGGGCCGCGCGCTGCTCACCGAGGTGGCACGGATCGCCGTCAGCCGCGGTGCGGTGCGGCTGGACTGGAGCGTGCTCGCATGGAATGAGCCGGCGCTGAACTTCTATGCCGCGCTGCGGGCCGAGCGGCTGGAGGAGTGGCGCAAGCTGCGGCTGTCTGGTGCGGCGTTGCAGGCTGCCGCTGATTCGATACCGCAGGCGCGAGACATGGGGCAGCCGGGATGCTTAGCGGCGGAGGTGGAGCCATGAAGCCGCGCATTCGCGTCATCGGCGGTGGACTCGCGGGGCCGGAAGCAGCCTTGGTCGCGGCGCGCATGGGTGTCGCCGTCGACCTGTACGAGATGCGCCCGGTGCGCATGACGCCCGCGCACCAGACCGCCGACTTCGGCGAGCTGGTCTGTTCCAACTCGCTCAAGAGCGAGAGCGAGCAGACCGCGCCCTGGCTGCTGAAGCAGGAGATGCGGCGTGCGGGCTCGCCACTGCTGGCCTGCGCTGACGCCTGCGCGGTGCCCGCAGGTCACGCTCTTGCCGTCGACCGCGTCGAGTTTTCCCGGCTCATCGCGGAGACGATCTCGCTGGAGCCGCTGATCACCGTCCATCGGGAAGAGGTCACCACGCTCGATCCTGAAGACGGCATCACCGTCGTCGCCAGCGGACCACTGACCTCGTCCGCGCTGTCGTTCGAGATCGCGAAGCTCACTGGCGGCGACCATCTGGCTTTCTACGACTCCATTTCGCCGATCGTCGAGACCGACTCAATCAACATGGACAAGGTCTACTACGCCGCACGCTGGGATAAGGGCTCGGCCGACTACATCAACTGTCCGATGACGCGTGAGGAGTACGACGCCTTCTACGATGCCGTGGTCTTGGCTGAGCGGGTCGAGGGCAAGGAGTGGGAGCAACTGCAGTATTTTGAAGCCTGCCTGCCGATTGAAGAGCTGGCTCGCCGGGGCCGCGACACTCCACGCTACGGCCCGATGAAGCCGGTGGGCCTGCGCGACCCGCGCACCGGCAAGACGCCCTGGGCCGTGGTTCAGTTGCGCTCTGAAAACCTGCGCGCCGACTCCTACAACCTGGTCGGCTTTCAGAATCACCTCAAGTTCGGTGAGCAGCAGCGCGTGCTGCGCATGATCCCCGGCCTTGAAAACGCAAAGTTCCTGCGCTACGGGCAGATCCATCGCAACACCTATATCAACTCGCCCAGCGTCCTCGGGGAGACGCTGGCGCTGCACACGCACCCGAAGGTCTTTTTCGCCGGACAAATCTCCGGAGTGGAAGGCTACACGGAGTCGATTGGAACCGGCCTGCTCGCCGGCATTTTTGCTGCAAGCGAGGCGCTCCGCATCCCGCACCCGCCGCTCCCACGCCAGACAGCACTCGGCTCCCTGGTGCACTACATCACTCATGCTGAAGCTCAAACCTTTCAGCCGGCCAACATCACCTTCGATCTGCTGGTGCCGCTCGATGAAGAGACGCGCAAGAAGATCCGCGACAAGCGCGCGCGCCACCGTCTGCAGTGTGAGCGGGCGCTTGGGGCCTTCGAAGAGTGGTGGAGCGGGGTGTCGGGCGCCAGCCTCGCGCGAGCGTCCGGACCCCTAGTCTGACGCGATCAGGTTGTGCGCCATGGCAAACAGCGCCAGTTCCAGGCGGGTCGATACACCGGTTTTGTCAAACGTATTCGACAGGTGCCGCTTCACGGTCTCTTCGCTCAGGCTGAGTTCCTTCGCAAGTTCGCGATTGGAGTAGCCTCGCGCAATCAGCTGGACCACCTCCATTTCGCGTCGGGTAAGCCGGAAACGCTGCTTCTCCGCCGCGGGCGGCTCGAGTGTTTTCAGCACATCATCCAGCGTCTGCAGGCGCTGCCCGTTGATCCAGTACATACCGCCGGCAACTGCGAGCAGCGCTGCGGTCAACTGGTCGGTCAGCGTGTCCTTGTAGATCACGCCGCGTCCCCCAATCTGAATGGCTTCGACTACCTGCTGGGCGCTGATGCTGCCCGTAAGCAGCACGATCTTGACGCGCGGATTGCTGATGGTCAGCGCACGAAGCGCCTCGATGCCGGGCAACCGCGGCATCTGCACGTCCATCAGCAGGATGTCCGGAAGCAGCCGAGTGGTTTGCAGGATCGCTTCCTCTCCGTTTGTTGCCTCGCTGATGACGGCGAAGCGCCCATGCGCGCTGAGCATGTTGCGCACGCCGATGCGCACCACCGGGTGATCATCGGCAATCAACACCCGGATGGGGATGCCGGCAGCCGTATTTCCATGCAGCGCGGCCCCATCCTGGGGCTTGCCAAAGCCGGAGGTTACGGGTTGCATACTCACAGGCTCAACCCCTCAGCTCGGAGCGTCAGCTGAAGTTGCTCGCATGCCTCCAGCATCCTGCCTGGTGCCTCCGGGTCACACTCCAGGCGCTCCGCGAGCGCGGCAATCGCGACGGCGCCGATCATGCCCGCGCTTCCACGAATGGAATGTACAACGTGGGGCATAGAACCTGCCGCTTTTGACTCGGCTAGCACCGCGAGACGTTGACGGGTATCCGCAAGGAAGATCGCGAAGATCTCCTGCAGAGCAGAGGTAGGAAGAGTCGTATGGAGCGTTTCGAAGATCTCGCGATCGAGAATTGCCCATCGCCCCGGTTTTTCCGCATGAACAGCAAGCGAGTCGTTGAGAGCGGACTGGGATTCGTGGACGATCATGCACTTCCCTCCCGTACGCAAGCAAGGATCCGAGTCTGAAGCTCAACATGCCCGCCCCCCGCTACGGAACAATAGGTGTTACCTTGCTCCGCTCCGCACGGGTGTGGGGATCGTACATATCTATTTCCTACTCACAAACGAGTTTAGTGTAGCGCTTTTAAACGACTTGGATTACCAAAGTGCGACTTTCCTGGCTCCTGCGAAATCCAGAGTCATAGGCAGCCGCAGGATGAAAGGCGTCTGCGATGTACATTCAGGTTGAGGGCGCACATGGATGCTGAAGAGCTGAACCGCCGGCTTCTGGCACTCACCAGCCGCGTCGCCGCGCTTGAAGCTGAGGTTGAACAGTGGCGCGGAGGCAGGCGTTCGGCGAGCCCGACGGTACCTCCGGCTTACCCCGAACCCTCGCTTGAATCAAGAATTGGATCGCAGCTGTTCAATCGTATCGGCATTGTTGCCGTGCTGATCGCGGCAGCCTGGTTCCTCAAACTGGCTATCGATCGCGGCTACCTGGGTCCGGCGGCGCGGGTGCTGGTGGGTGTGTCGGTGGGAATCGCCTTGATCGCCGGATCGGAGAAGTTCCGGGCGCAGGGTTTCGCGGCTTTCTCATATTCGCTCAAGGCGGTCGGCGGGGGCGTGCTCTTTTTGTCCATATGGGCGGCCTACGCCCTGTTCAACATCATCGGCCTTTCAGCGGCTGCCGCAGCCATGATCCTGGTGACAGCGGCACTGGGTGCGCTTGCCTGGGTGCAGGACTCGGAACTGCTGCTTGCCTATGCCTTGTTTGGCGGCTTTCTTTCTCCGCTGCTCCTCTCAAATGGACGCAACCATGAGGGCTCGCTCTTTGGGTACCTGCTGGTAATGGATGTGGCCGCCTTAGTCCTGGTGGTGCGCAAGCCCTGGCCGCGGCTGGCTTTGGGATTGCTCCTGGGCACCGGTCTGTACGCGGTAGGCTGGTACCAGCGCTGGTACTCGCACGACCAGTTCGCGGAGACACTTGTGTTTGCGGCCGGAACCTTCCTGCTGTTTACGGCGGTGCCCTACCTGCTCAAAGGCGCGGACATATTGATCCGCGTCTGGCTGCCGCTGACAACGGCAGCGAGCGGATTCGCGGCCGTGGTGCTGCTATTCCACGGCAGCGGCCGCGCCTGGGCAGAGTTGCTGCTGGCGGTGCTGTTCTTCGCCCTGGCCCGGGTACCGGAGCGCGATGAAAGTGATCACGCGCTCCCTACCGTGCAGGGGGTGGTGAGCAACGGCTTTCTTCTTGCCGGGGTATGTTTTGCTATTCACCAGTACTGGCTGGGAACTGCGGACGCGGCCTTCTCGACCCAGATCAGCTACTCGGCCTGGTTCATGCTGCTGGGCGCAGCCTTGTTGGCGCTGGGCTTCTGGCAGGGGCGCCCGGCGTTGCGCTGGCAAGGGCTGGTACTGCTGTCCGTAGCCGCGGCCAAGGTCTTCCTGGTCGACATGTCACGCCTCGACCAGGGTTACCGGGTTCTCAGCTTCCTTGGCCTGGGGCTCCTGCTGCTTGGCATCAGTTTCATTTATCAAAGGGACCTGCTAAGCCTGCGTCAGCCTGAGGTTCTCCCGCGGCAGCCTGAAGCTGCCCTGCCGAAGCAGGAGGGTTGAATCCTGCTGCACTGTCCGAGATCGGCCGTTGTGTTCTCCGACGTCCTAAATCCTGCCCTGCGCTCAACACGCAGCAGATCACGCCTTCCGACGAAGATCAGGCACGGTCAGGTAGACCCCTGCAACGTACCCGCAGTAGCCCGATGTCACGACCGCCACTCCGGTGGCTACGGGGACCTTCCAAGCAGCTCAGTGAATAGGTCGCGTGTTTCGGAGACATCGCAGTCGAGACGCCGCTCATCCGACTACGCAAGCAGGAGCTTGCGAGACTTGGGATTTGAACTGTGCGCATCGGACCATGTAACGTGGTCGTGCTATCAGGGTCGCATCTGGCGTGCGATGGATGTGAAGACTGCCGGCTGCGGTCGCAAGCACTTAGAAAGCCGGTACGAGGACCAGATCCAATAGGGGCACGGCGCAACAGACTTTCTCGGTTGAGGGGCATGAAGGAGACACGATGAACAGCAGGACAGCTTTGGCGATGGCGATGGCCTTCGCCAGTACAGGTTTCGCAGGAGCACAGGCGCCGACAGGCGCGATCCACGGGCATGCCCAGGATCCGCTCGGCAATCCGCTGACGGGCGCGACCGTACACGTCAGTACGGACGGCAAGGACACCAAGTACACGTTCACGGTTGACACCAATGGTGACTACAAGGGCGACGGTATCGCCCCGGGCACCTACATCCTGGTGCTCTACTCGAAGGACAACAAGACTATCGACGAAATTCCCTCAGCCAAGATCGCCGCCGGGACCGACCAGGTGGAGACCTTTGATCTCTCCCGCGCGGACTACATCGCCAAGATGACTCCCGAACAGCGCAAGGCCATGGAGGAGGTGAAGGCGAAGAACGCCGAGGCACTAAAGGCCAACAGCGTCATCAAGAACTTGAACGCCGACCTAGCGACCGCACGCTCCGACAACAAGAGCAAGAACTACACCGAAGCCGAACAGCTGATGCTCAAGGACACGGCAGCCAAGCCCGACGCTTCAGTGCTGTGGGTGACGCTGGGCGAGGCGCAAGCCGGCGAGAAGAAGTGGCCAGACGCATCGACCTCGTACCAGAAGGCCATTGACCTTGAAAAGGCCTCTCCTAAACCGAACACCGAAGTCATAGCCGCTGCCTACAACTCGCTTGGCGAGGCGCTGGCAAGCCAGCAGAAGACGGACGACGCCGCTAAGGCCTACGACGAGGCAGCCAAGGTCGACCCGCCCAAGGCCGGTATGTACTACAGCAACGAGACCATCGTGCTGAGCCGCAGCGGCGGGGGCGACGCAACGGCGGCGGCTGCTGACAAAGCCATCGCAGCCGATCCCGCCAAGCCGATCCCGTACTACCTGAAGGGACAGGCCTTGATCCAGAAGGCCAGCATCGACCCCAAGACGCAAAAACTGGTTGCTCCCCCGGGCTGTGCGGAAGCCTACCAGAAGTACCTGGAGCTGGCTCCGGACGGGCAGTTTGCCAACGACGCCAAGGCCATTCTCGCCGAGATGGGACAGACGGTTAAGACCTCCTTCAAGGCAAAGAAGTAGAGCGTCCTTCAAGGCAAAGAAGTAGAGCGTAGCGTACCAGGATGATCGGGGCATGGCGGCACGCGCCATGCCCCTTTTCTTGTGGGAGGTGCGGTGAGCGTACTAAGCTGCAGGGAAGCCTCAGCCGTAGTCAAGGATCAGGCTTCGAGTCTGCTGCGCATGTCTCGCGAGCGTGAGCGGACACTGCTGCCTGCGGCCCTGGGCCGCGTCCTGGCCGAACCGCTGCTGGCTGATCGTGACCAGCCGCCCTTCGCGCGATCAACCCGCGACGGCTTTGCCTGCCGCGCGGCAGAGACAGGCTCGGCCCTGCGCGTCCTCGGCCTGCTGCGGGCGGGCGAAAGCTGGACCACGCCGCTAGCGCATGGCGAGGCACTCGAGATCATGACCGGAGCTCCAGTGCCTGCAGATGCCGATTGCGTGGCGATGATCGAGCACGTCATCCGCACAGCGGACAGCATTAAGCTCGCTGACGGACGAACCATGAGGAATGGAGACAACATCGTTCCCTCTGGCGCTGAAGCAAGAGCGGGAACCGTTGTCGTTCCTGCTGGCACACGCATTGCAGCAGCGCAGATCGCAGTGGCGGCCATGTGCGGCTACGCGCAAATGGATGTCTGGAAGCGTCCCCGAGTCGCGGTGCTAGCGACCGGAGACGAACTCGTGAGCGTAGACGCGACACCCCAGCCATTTCAGATCCGCAACTCGAACACGCACTCACTGGCTGCACAGATCACCGGCGCGGGCGGCGAGGCTGTTTGTCTGCCGCCGGCGCCCGACGACCTGTCCGCATTGCGGACTGCGATAGAAGACGCGCTCACGCAAAGCGAACTCCTGCTGCTGTCGGGCGGGGTGTCCATGGGCAAATTCGATTTTGTCGAACGGGTCCTGCTCGACCTGGGCGCGGAGTTCTTCTTCACTGGCGTAAGAATTCAGCCCGGCAAGCCTGTCGTCTTCGGGCGAGTCCCCGTTCGCGGCACGTTGCGCTACTTCTTCGGCCTTCCCGGAAACCCCGTCTCCACCATGGTGACGTTCCTCCTGTTCGTCGCGCCGCTGCTGCGGGCGCTTGGCGGCGAAGCAGCCGGGCCGCGCTTCGTGCAGGCAACGCTGCTCGCATCTGTCGATCAAAAAGCCGGCCTGACGCGCTTCCTGCCGGCCCGTCTGCACTCGGAGATCACCGGCTCAACCGCGGAGCCGATCTCCTGGCAGGGCTCAGGAGACCTTGCTGCCATCGCGCGCGCCAACTGCTTCGTCGTGGTCCCGGGCGACGCAGACGGCGCGATCCCTGCGGGAACCATAGTCTCCGCCCTGCTGCCCGAGTAGGCTTGAGACATGAGTGATGACGGCAAGCTCTCGCACTACGACGCCGACGGCGTTGCCCGCATGGTCGACGTGAGCGCGAAGGCGGAGACGCGTCGCGAGGCCGAAGCGCACGCCTTTGTCGAGCTTTCCGCGGAAGTGCTCCAGGCATTGCCGTCGAACCCCAAGGGCAACCCGCTCGAGGTCGCGCGCTTCGCCGGCATCCAGGCCGCCAAGCGCACCAGCGACCTGATCCCCATGTGCCACCCTCTGCCGCTGAGCTTCCTCGATGTCGAGCTTAAGATCGTAGCCGGAGGCATCGCCATTGCAGCCGCGGCGGCAACCACCGCCGGCACCGGCGTTGAGATGGAAGCGCTCACCGCCGCCGCAGTCGCCGCGCTCACGGTCTATGACATGTGCAAGGCGCTCGACAAGGGTATCGTCATTCGCGAGGTGATGCTGGTG
>CAXUND010000017.1:0-42606 GCA_964252445.1 uncultured Acidobacteriaceae bacterium
TTGCACGAGCGGGCGCTGCAGCTCGCGCCAGGTGCTGACCGGGATGGGGTGCGTGGGCGAGCCGATGGCCATCAGGTACATGGTCATCAGCTCGGCGTAGATGTCCCAGCGGTGCTTCAGGAAACCCTGATCCGGCAGCCAGCCCATCGAGAGCGTATCCCCCTGGTCGAGCATCCACTGCCAGTCGACCCGGCGATAGAACGTGGTTGCGAGCGCGGCGATGCGGGTGTTGCCGGCAAAGTACTGGCGACAGAGCAGCACCCCGCACAAGAGCAGCGCGGTATCGATCGAGGAGAGCTCGCTCTCGAACATACGCTGCCCGCTCTCGATGTCGATGAAGTGGTAGAGGAAGCCATGCTCGTGCGGGCAGTCCTCAAGCAGGAAGGCGAGCGTCCTTTCCACCCTGGCTTCCACGTCCGAGGCGCGCAGGTAGCCGCGTTTGGCTGCGATGCACAGGCAGGAGAGCCCGAATCCGGTTGCTGCGATCGACGCCGCGCGACTGGCAGTCTTGCCGGGGATGGATCCGGACGAAGGTGCGCGATCGCGAACCAGTCCTGTCTTCGGGCTCGCTTCGTTCCAGAAAAACTGGCAGCCGCGCTCCTCCATCTCCTCGAGCAGCGCGTCGGCGAGCTTCGAGACCTGAGTGAGCGGTCGATTGATGAATTGCCCGGGCGGGTGGGTGTACTTGCCCTGGGCAAGAGCCTCCGGCTGCGGGCCCTGTCCGGCTTTCGCCGGAGGCGGCTGCTGCTGGTTTTGCGCCTCCGCGGGCGCTGTGAGCGCGGCCGCTCCCAGCCCGAGCGCCAGCATGCCCGAGGTGCCGGCGGCCTCGCGGAACAGCTCTCGCCTTGTGAGTCGTGTTCTTGCCAATCGAGCGAATCTCCTCATCTGACACGATGCTCGAGCCAGGCAAATCGGACCAGGTCTGCAAAGGACAGGGTAACTCTCTCACGTAACTGCCTGACTGGTTGGACGCAGCAGCAATCTCTGCTGCCGCTCAAAGTGATTCCTCGAACCCCTGAGCAGACGCAGCGCATCCCTAGAGGGAACAGGTAAAGTAAGTGCGACGCCCGGCGCGCCCTGCCGCGGACATTTACGGACCTATACCGACGAAGGACTCAGGAGAATCCCCTTGGCATACGAACTGGCACCTCTTCCCTACGATTACGCGGCTCTGGAACCACACATCGACGAAGCGACGATGAAGCTGCACCATGACAAGCACCACCAGACCTATGTCACCAACCTGAATGGCGCGGTTGAGAAGCACCCGGACCTGGCGAAGCATTCGCCGGAAGACCTGCTCAAGAACCTCGACAGCGTTCCTGAGGACGTGCGCACGGTGGTGCGCAACAACGGCGGCGGTCATGTGAACCACACCATGTTCTGGACCATTATGAAGCCGGGCGGCGGCGGCGAGCCGACGGGCGCGATCGCGGAGCAGATCACCAAGGATTTCGGCAGCTTTGAGGCCTTCAAGAAGGAGTTCAACGAGAAAACGGCGAAGCAGTTCGGCTCCGGCTGGGGCTGGCTGGTGTTCGACGGCGGCAAGCTCACGATCATTACCACGCCAAACCAGGACAATCCGCTGCTGACAGAAAAATTCCCGATTCTCGGCAACGATGTGTGGGAGCATGCCTACTACCTGAAGTACCAGAACAAGCGGCCTGACTATCTTGCCGCCTGGTGGAACACGGTGAACTGGGACGAGATCAACAAGCGCTTTGCCCAGGCCCAACAGTAAGTTTGACGATGAGGTCGCGACCAATTCGCAGAGAAGCCGAGTGGTCCAACGCTTGTACTCAGGTTAGGAACTCGGCTTCAACGTTGGTCTGAAAGGCTGGCAGACGCCCGGCCGCATCGGCAACTTTCTGCCCCTGCGCGGGTCTATAAAGGCAGGAGTCTGACACGTTATGCGCCATCGCGCCCTGTTCTTTCTGCTGGTCTGTTTGCTTGGTTCCGGTCCCGCACCGCAGGCCTTTTCGCAGTCGACTTCGATTGCAGGTTCGGCGCATTACAACATCGTTCAAGGCGGCAAGACAGGCAAGCCGCTCGGCAACGCGCAGTACTCGGTCACACCCGTTGACGGCGGATACAGGATCGTCTCGTCCGGGGAGATGAGCCTGGCGCAGTTCAAGTATCGCTTCGACAACAGCGTTACCGTGGACTCAGAGCTGAACCTGGTCCACGACCAGTTGAACGGGACGGTCAAGAACGTGGCCGTCGCCTTTGACGCGGCATCGGACTCGTCTGGACGCGAGGTCCAGATCAAGGTCGATTCCGCCGGAAAACAATCAGCAAACACTGTTGACCGGCATCGCAATACCGTCCTGATCCCCGACCTTGATCCCGCGGCGTACATGCTGATGGTGCACATCGCCTCTCAAAAGCCGCAGACAGCCTGGGCGCTGATACCGAAGGAAAACGGCCTGCTGGTACCGGCGACCTATCTGCCGAAATCCAGCCTCACGGGAACGCTGAACGGATCGCAGGTCCAGGTCGAACATCTCACCGCCGTGCTGGGGGCACAGAATGCGGTGACGCTTGAGCTCTACTACACGGCCGACAACCAGCTGATGGAAGCCGACCTTTCTCTGCAGAACTTCTACGTCATCCGCGACGGCTTCCACCTGACCAACCGCCCGCCGCCGACACCGCCGCCGCCGGGGCAGGCGCCGCCCGATGCACCGGGCGCCCAGCAGCAGCCGCAAACGCAGGGTCAAGTCCTGCGGTAGAGCCTCGAGCTATTAAGCTTTCACCGTTTCGCCGGTGAAGTCCTGCGCGGGGCGGACGGGGGACTTGTCGGCCTTTCCCGATGCGCGCGGATGCGGCTCCGGAGCGATCCAGCCGATCAGCGCCAGACCCTCCTCCCTGGTCGTGATGCGGCCTTCAAGCTGCGCATCCTCCGCGGCTTCAAGCAGGTGTTTGAAATCCGGGCCTGGCTTGTAGCCTGCCTCGATCAGGTCTCGCCCCGTGACCAGCAGCGAGGGCCGCACCTGCTCCTGCGCCATCGCCTCGTAGCGCTCCCGGGCGTAGTCATAGAGCCGCAACGACCTGTGGCTCGAAAGGCAATCCATTTCGTGCAGCGCCAGGTGTTCCTCAAACTTGGGCAGGCGGAAGAACCGCTTCAGCGTCGACTCTTTCATCTTGTCGACGTCCCCGAAGCGCATATGATTGGCGACCAGCGAGAGGATCTGCGCGGTTTCTTCATTCGAGAATCGCAGCCGCCGACAGATGGTCCCGGCGATGGCGGTGCCGACCTCCGCATGGCCGTTGAAGCGGATCCGGTCCGGTGCGCGCACAAAGGTCGGCGGCTTCCCGACATCATGCAGCAGCGCCGCCCAGGCGAGGGTCGTCTGCACGCGCTCCGGCAGCTTCTCGAGCAGCAAGAGTGTGTGCACCCACACATCGCCCTCGGGATGGTACTCCGGCGGCTGCTCGACCCCGTGCATGCGGTCCACCTCCGGCAGGACCTCTTTCAGGAGCCCCGTTCTGTCCAGCAATTCAAAGGCGCGCCGGGCGCGGCCCTCCGTGAGCATGCGGGTCAGCTCGTCTCGAATGCGCTCAAGGCTTACCTGGCTGATCTTGGACGCGGCGGCGCGGATCGCCTCTTCTGTTGAGTTCGCGATGGTGAATCCAAAGCGTGCCGCGAACCGCACCGCGCGCAGCATGCGCAGCTTGTCTTCCTCAAAGCGCAGCGCCGGCTCTCCGATGGCGCGCAGGCAGCGCGCGGCCAGATCCGGCCGTCCGCCGACGAAGTCCAGCACTGCGCGATCCATGCTGCCCGTCTCCCGCAGCACGATCGGATCAAGCAGCATGCCGTTGATGGTGAAATCCCGGCGCTGGACGTCCTCTTCCGGGCTGTCGGAGAAGCGTACCGTCTGCGGATGACGCCCGTCAGAGTAGGCGCCGTCCGAGCGGAAGGTCGCAACCTCGGTCATGCAATGCTCGCCGCAGCGGTCAGTCATGACCAGCACCACGCCGAAGTGCGCACCCACGGCGTAGGTCTGCGGAAACATGGCGAGCACTGTCTCCGGGCGAGCGCTGGTCGCCACGTCGAAGTCTTTCGGCCGGCGGTCGAGTAGAAGGTCGCGCACGCAGCCGCCCGCCAGGTAGGCTTGATGCCCGGCCGACCGCAGCCGGTCGACGATGTCGATGGCCGCTAATTCGCCCGCCGTCTGCAGTGTTGCTCTCATGGCACCCAAGTTACCGTCTCCGCAAGTTACTAGTATAGAGAGATGACGTACCCGAACCCCCGCGAAGATGCCTCTACGTACGTTCCAGCCGGGGCTGGCCGGCTGATCCTCGGCATCGAGAGCTCCTGCGATGAGACTGCAGCGGCAGTGGTCGAGCGCGGACGCCGCACTCTCAGCTCCGTGGTCGCCTCGCAATTTGAGACGCATGCCCCGTTCGGCGGGGTGGTGCCGGAGCTCGCCTCACGCGAGCACCTGCGCAACATCGTTCCGGTGGTGCAGGAGGCGATGGCGCGCGCCGGAGTTGCGTTCCAGGACCTGGACGCGATCGCCGTGACCGAAGGCCCGGGGCTCGCAGGCGCGCTGCTGGTCGGCATCACTTACGCGAAGACGCTCGCATTTGCGCTCAACAAGCCGCTGATCGCCGTGAACCATCTGGAAGGTCACATCCACGCGGTGCTGCTGACTGAGGGCCAAGCCGGGATGAGCCTGGCGCTGCCGGCGCTGGCACTGGTCGTCTCCGGCGGCCACACGCACCTCTACCTGGCTCGGCGCCACGAAGATAGCTGGAGCTACACCAACGTGGGCCGCACGGTCGACGACGCAGCCGGCGAAGCCTTTGACAAGGTGGCCAAGCTGCTGGGCCTGGGCTACCCTGGCGGCCCGTGGATTGACGCACTCGCCAGCCATGGCGACTCCCGCGCCGTTCCGTTTTCCTTCGCCGAGATCAAGCCCAAGCCGCGCCGAGCGGACGTGTACGCCGAGGACCCGGCGCGCCGCTTCCTGTTTTCGTTCAGCGGCATCAAGACAGCCGTCCTGCGCTATACGGAGACGCATGCGCTGGCGGAGTCGATTGCGATGCGGCGTGAAGCGCTGGCCGCGATCAAGGACGCCTCGCCCCAGGATGCCGTGGCGCTCTGCGACTCCGAGACGCTGGGGCTGGTTGCGTCCTTTCAGCGTGCCGTGGTCGAAAACCTGCGCCGGAGGACGTTTGCCGCGGCCGAAGCCTTTGGAGCGAGGAGCGTTCTGGTCTCAGGCGGAGTCGCCGCTAACCGCGAGCTGCGCGTCCGCTTCACTGCCGAGGCTCAGGAGCGAGACCTCCCAATTGCGTTCCCCTCACTTGCCCTCTCGACCGACAACGCGGCCATGATCGCCGCGGCGGCGTGGCCTAAGTTTCTGGCCCGCGACTTCGCGCCGGATGACCTTTCAGCCGAGCCGGCACTACGCCTCGGACGCTTATAGAAGGCGCGGTCATCGTGAGCTGCGGTTGCACTTGCCTGGCGACGCAGGAGCGGTTTGCCTGGCTTTGTGGAGCGTAGCGAACGGTGCATCTAAAAAGTGTGTCGTAGCGAGGAGCATCGATGAGCGAGGAGGGGGATCGCAGATCCTTGGCTCCCGCTCAGAACGATATTCGTCGTTCGGGATTGCGCAGGGC
Source organism: uncultured Acidobacteriaceae bacterium (assembly GCA_964252445.1). Lineage (GTDB taxonomy): Bacteria > Acidobacteriota > Terriglobia > Terriglobales > Acidobacteriaceae > EB88. Next base: position 5,626 of record CAXUND010000017.1, read on the forward strand.
GCCAGCGCGCCAGCCGCGGACTGTAGAATCAAACAGACCGCGGCATGGCTATTCAACTCTTCAACACCCTTTCCCACTCAGTCGAATCCCTTTACCCCGCTGACGGCAAGGCCCTGCGCCTCTACGCGTGCGGCCCGACTGTGTACGACTACGGCCACATCGGCAACTTCCGCACCTTTCTGCACGTAGACGTACTGCGGCGCGCGCTTGAGCTCTTTGGCACTCCGGTCGAGCACGTGATGAACGTCACCGATGTGGATGACAAGATCATCCGCAATGCCGCCGCAGCCGGACTGCCGATTGCCGACTACACCAGGCGTTATGAGGACGCCTTTTTTGAGGACCTGGCCTGGCTGGGCGTCAAACGGCCCGAGCATGTGCCGCATGCAACTGCCCATATCGGCGACATGGTCACGCTGATCGGGCGGCTGGCCGCGCAAGGGCTGGCGTACCAGACGGAGGAGAAGTCGTGGTATTTCCGGGTGGCGGGGGACCCTGCGTACGGCAAGCTGTCGCGCAAGGACTTCGCGGGCATGACCCAGAGTGCGCGCATCGATCATGACGACTACGACAAGGATTCCGTGCGCGACTTTGCGCTGTGGAAGGCACCCAAGCCAGGCGAGCACCACTGGGAGACGGCGCTTGGACCCGGCAGGCCGGGCTGGCACATCGAGTGCTCGGCGATGTCGATGGCGCTGCTTGGTGAGTCGTTTGATCTGCATGCCGGCGGCGAAGACCTGATGTTTCCTCACCACGAGAACGAGATCGCGCAGTCAGAATGTGCTACCGGGAAGACGTTTGCGCGGCACTGGTTCCATGTGCGCTTCCTGCTGGTCGAGGGGCGCAAGATGTCGAAGTCCGAGGGGAACTTCTACACGCTGCGCGACCTGCTGCTGAAGGGCTACAAGGCGTCGGCGATCCGGTCGCTGCTGATCTCGGTGCCGTATGGGCAGCAGCTGAACTTCACCTTTGACGGGCTTGCGGCCGAGGCCGGGGCGGTCGAACGGCTGCGTACCTTCGCTGCGCGGGTGCGGACTGCGCCTCGCGCGGAGGAGACCAACCAGGCGCTGCTGGCGGAGACGGCCCGCTGCGCAGCCAATTACGACGCAGCGCTCCAGCATGACTTGAATACCGCCAAGGCCCTGGCGGCGATCTTCGAGCTGGTGCGCGCCGGCAATGCGGCGGCGGACCATGGGGCGCTCGGAGCGGAAAACGTCGCCACCATCGAGACGCTACTCGGGCGCTTCGACTACGTGTTTCAGCTGCTGGTGGACCGCGACGCGGAGTACACCAAAGCGGCGCTGGACTGGGCCGAGCGAGAAGGACGCCTGGACCAGGTTCCCGAGGAGGTGCTGGCGCAGCGCGGGCTTACCGATGAGGCGATCAACGCGCTGATCGCGGAGCGCAACCAGGCGCGGCAGCGGCGCAACTTCGCGCGCGCCGACGCGATCCGCAAGGAGCTCGAGGCCAAGGGCATCCTGATCGAGGACTCTAAGGACGGGGTTCGCTGGAAGCGGAAATAAGCGCCTACCGCAAACCTACCGCGCCGGCGACCGAGGCCCGCAGCTTGGCCGAGTCGTAGCCGATTCCCTGCTTGAACACCAGCTCAGGACTTCGGATCACGCTCGCGTCATGATCAAAATCGCCGCAACGCCTGGCATTGTTCGGACTGGCGGGCGCAGTCGCCTTGCCGGCCGTGGTTGCGGTGGCCACTGTGCTCAGCTACATCGCGCTCCGGTTGTTGCGCATGCTTGATCGAAGTTCAGGAGGATAGGAGCCAGACGACCATTGCACAAAAAAGAGGGAGAAGCCGGCTGGCTGCTCCCTCGGTGGTACATGCATGGTGGCTACGCCGGTGACGGGCTGCCCTCGGGGAAGGCCCCGCCATGCTTGGGCTCCGGCCGGAGCACCTGCTGGACATCCTCAACCGGCGTGCCCGTGCCTGTCGGGGGCTTCATCGGCGGCAGGTCCTTGCCTTCGATGATCAGGCGAATGTCATTCGCATCGATGGTCTCGCGCTCGAGCAGGGCGAGCGCCATGCGGTGCATCGCATCGTGGTTGTTGTCAAGGATCGAGTAGGCCGAACGGTAGGCCTCGTCGACCATGGAGCGAACCTCGGCATCGATCTGCCGCGCCGTCTCCTCTGAGAAGTCGCGGTGCTGCGAGATCTCGCGGCCGAGGAAGATCTGCTCTTCCTTCTTGCCGAAGGTCAGCGGACCCATCCGGCTCATGCCGAACTCGCAGACCATCTTGCGCGCCAGCTCCGTAGCCCGCTCGATGTCATTGCCGGCCCCGGTGGTCATCTGCTTGAGGAAGATCTCCTCGGCAATGCGTCCGCCCATGAGGATGGCGAGCTGCGTGTCGAGATAATCCTTGGTGACGGTGTGCTTGTCGTCGGTCGGCAGCTGCATGGTGACGCCAAGGGCCATGCCACGGGGGATGATGGTCACCTTGTGCAGCGGATCAGCGTGGGCGCGGGTGGCGGCGACCAGTGCATGGCCGGCCTCGTGATACGCGGTGACCCGCTTCTCTTCGTCCGAGAGCAGCATGGACTTGCGCTCGGCGCCCATCATGACCTTGTCCTTGGCCTGCTCAAAGTCGATCATGAGCACTGCCTTGCGGTTGGCGCGGGCGGCGTTCAGGGCAGCCTCGTTGACCATGTTGGCGAGATCAGCGCCCGAGAAACCGGGGGTACCGCGCGCCATCACGTTGAGGTTGACATCAGGGTCAAGCGGAACCTTCTTCGCATGCACGGCCAGCACTTCTTCGCGACCACGCACATCGGGCCGGCCGACGATCACGCGTCGGTCAAAGCGGCCCGGGCGGAGCAGGGCCGGGTCAAGCACGTCCGGACGGTTGGTAGCGGCGACCAGGATCACGCCGTCGTTCGATTCGAAGCCGTCCATCTCCACCAGCAGCTGGTTCAGGGTCTGCTCGCGCTCGTCGTGGCCGCCGCCGAGACCGGCACCGCGATGCCGGCCGACAGCGTCAATTTCATCAATGAAGATGATGCAGGGGGCATTCTTCTTGCCCTGCTCAAAGAGGTCGCGAACACGGCTGGCGCCGACGCCGACAAACATCTCGACGAAGTCGGAGCCTGAAATCGAGAAAAAAGGAACATTGGCTTCGCCGGCAACGGCGCGGGCAAGCAGAGTCTTGCCGGTACCCGGAGGTCCGACCAGCAGCACACCCTTGGGAATGCGGCCGCCGAGCTTCTGGAACTTCTGCGCCTCGCGCAGGAATTCAATGATCTCCTTCAGTTCTTCCTTGGCTTCATCGACACCGGCAACGTCCTTAAACGTGACCTTCTTCTGCTGCATAGAGAGCAGGCGCGCGCGGCTTTTGCCGAAGCTCATGGCCTTGTTGCCGCCCGACTGCATCTGCCGCAGCATGAAGAACCACAGCGCGCCGATGATGATCACCGGGGAGAAATTCAAGAGGATCGGCAGCCAGGAATTGCCCTCCGTATTGCGGACGGTGACCGAGACATGGTTCTGGTCGAGCACGTCGTAGAGGCGGGAGTAAGTGGTGGGTATGTTGACGCGGAAGGCGCTGTTGCCGGCCTTCAGGTGCCCATGCACCACACTGTCGTTAACGGTGACCTCATTGACCTGACCCTGCTGCGCATCCTGGAGGAACTGCGAGAAGGGGATCTCGGACTCCTTGGCGCTGCCCGTGCCCTTCTGGAAGACCTGCCACAGGAGTACCAGGCAGGCAAAGATAAACACCCAGAAAATGACCGTCTTGACCGTCTGATTCACTTGAACAGCCTCATTTCTAACCACCAGCGACACCCGAGCGTCGCCCGCGTCCTTCTTAGACGCACATCAGCCTGAGGAAGAAGCAAGAAGCCCGGAACAGCTTTTGCGAACCGCGCGGAATGAGCCCAAACGCGTATCTCGTATTCTAACCTGTTCGGCAATGCATGGAACCATCTACAGGTGCAATCCCGCTTCCGTCTCACTATGGAACGCTCAAACAGACTTTAGTCATTCCGAGCCCGGAGGCAAAACGCGCCAAGCCGGGAGGCGGATGCGCGTGGTGCCTGCGCCCCGGCGCGGTATAACACCACACATGAGCCCCGCGCCCGACAAGCTGGTCCTCGATAGTACGCACCTGAGTACGCACTTGCGGCCGGGCATGCGGGTCGCCGTGGCGGTGTCCGGAGGGGCGGACTCGGTGGCGCTGCTCCGCGCGCTCGCAGGTCAGCCGGGCCTGGCGCTGACCGTGGTGCACGTTCATCACGGCATCCGCGGCCAGGAGGCGGACGCCGATGCTGCCTTCGTCGAGGCGCTGGCGGACGCGCTCGGGTTTCGCTTCCTCCGCCATGACGTGGACACGCCGGCAGAGGCGCGCCGGGAGCGGCAGTCGCTCGAAGAGGCCGCGCGCATCCTGCGGTACAAGTGGCTCGACAGACTGCTTGGCTCGGGCGAGTTCGACGTGGTTGCCACCGCGCATACACTTGATGACCAGGCGGAGACCGTGCTGCACAAGCTGCTGCGGGGCGCCTGGACGGAAGGGTTGGGCGGGATCGCACCGGTGCAGACCAAGGCGCGAGGGGTCATCGTCCGGCCGATGCTGGGGGTGCGCCGGGCGGAGGTTTTCGCCTATCTGCGAGCGCTGGGGCAGAGCTGGCGGGAGGATTCTTCAAACCAGGACACCACCTTTACCCGCAACCGCATCCGGCATGAGCTGCTGCCGGCGCTGGCTGAGTACAACCCGAGGATCGCAGAGCAGCTGGCCCGGCTCTCGACCATCGCCCGGGACGAGGAAGCCTACTGGGAGGCGGAGTTGAAGCGGCTCCTGCCCGGGCTGCTGCTGCCCGGGCGGCCGGTGCGCGGGGGTGGACGCGCGGCCTCGACGCTACCCGGCGAGCGGACGCTGGCAATTGAAGTCGAGAGGCTGCGGGCGCTTCACCCTGCGTTGCAGCGGAGGATTCTGCGGGCGGCGGCGCGGCAGCTGGGCATGGCGATCGATTTCGACCAGACCGCCCGGCTGCTGGGGATGGTTGCAACCAACGTCGCGCGGCGCGAAACGCTGACCGCGGAGCTGCGCGCGGAGCGCACCCCCCGGGAGCTGCGACTGGTCTACGCCGAGGTGACGACTGCGGGCGCTCCGGCCGAGTACGCCCTGCCCATCCCGGGCGAGGTCGAGGGCTTCGGGCTGCGAGTGCAGGCGGTGTCCGCGAAAACGCTGCCGGCAGCGACGCTGCGCGCGGCGCGGGCGGGTGACCGGGTGCGGCTGCGCTACTCGGGCGGGCCGAAGAAGGTAAAGGAAGTCCTGGAGCGAATGGGGATCGCAGCCGGGGATCGCGCCGGGTGGCCGGTGGTCGAGTGGCAGGGCGAGATTATCTGGATGCGCGGCGCGGTGCTGGATAGCCTGGCGGAAGGCGTGTCCGTAAGCGCGGAACCGGTTGAACCCGAGGGCTAACGGAGTTCCGCTTCCGGCCATCCCCGGTCATGGCGGTGTGGAACTAAGGATCTCGGTCTAGTCGTACACGGCAGCCCCGCGCTCCTGCCTCTGCGCTTCGCCGATCCACTTGGCGAAGGGATCAAAGCTCTGGGTGCGGTTGAGAAAGCTGAGCACGATCTCGGCGCCCGGCTTCCCGCCGCCGGGCTCGAGCACCTTGCGGCGGTACTTGATGGCCACGTCTTCAGAAAGCAGGTCAGCGCGCGGGAAAATGCTGAAGAAATCGAGCGCAATGACCTTGTCATACAGATAGGTGTAGTAGTTCGAAGAGTAGCCGACCAGGTGGCCGAAGCTGGCGTAGAGGCGATTGCCGTCGATCCAGGTGTAGGGCAGGAAGCGGCCGTAGTCCTCAAGCAAGAGCGCATCGAGATCCAGGCTTGCCGGATCGAGCCGGTGCACGTCGAGCGAGTAGCTGGTGTAGAAAAGCTGCGTGCGGACGGAGTCCGCTCTTCCAAAAGCGCCGGCGCGATTCATCTTGAGCACCAGCTCCGCCGGGATCGGCTCCTCGGTCTCGTGATGGTGGGCGAAGCTCGCAAGCAGGCGCGGATCGCGGAAGAACTCTTCAAGCATCTGCGACGGGACTTCCACGAAGTCGCCCTCGGTCGCGATGCCGCTGATACCGGCCCAGCGCTGCTGGCCACCCAGGATCGCGTGCATCAAGTGCCCGAACTCATGAAAGTAGGTGACGACATCGGAGTGCTGCATCAGCCCGGCGTCCTTGCCATCGCCGCCCGGGAAGTTGCAGATCAGCGCCGCCTCGGGCACCTGCCGGTCGCAGATTCCGGGCACCAGGGGTGCAGCGGAAAACCACTTGTCCTTACCCTCACGCGGATGCATGTCGAGATAAAACCGCCCGATGCGGTGCCCGTGCGAGGAGCCGTCGAGTGAATCGTAGACATCAAAGGTGCGAACTGATTCGTGCCACACCTCCGCGTCATTCACCTGCTTGAACGCGACCCGGAAGAGCTTCTCGGCTGTTTCGAGGATGCCGGCCTCGACCCGGGCGTAGGGGAAGTAGGGCCGCACGGACTGCGAGTCGAAGTCAAACTCGGAACGCCGGTAGAGCTCGAGCCAGTAGCCGCGGCTGGCGCCATCGATGGCATCGATTTCAGGCTGGCCGTGCTGGGCGGCGCGGGCATTCACAAAGTCCAGCACCTGCTTGTACTCGTGCTCAGCGGCGGCCTTGGTGGCAACGTCGAGCTCATCAATAAACGCCTGCATCTTCGCCGAGGAGCCCATCATCTGGTCCGCGGTCGCGAGATCGGCCCAGGTCTCGAAGCCCAGGATTCCGGCGATCTCCTTCCGGATGGCCAGCAGATCGAGCAGCACCTGCTTGTTTGCCGGGTAGGCGCGTGTCTGGTAGGCCAGAAACATCCGCCTTCTCAGGGCATCGCTCTTGGCGAAGGTCATCACCGGCGCGTAGTCCGGGAACTCGGTCGTCAACACGATCTTGCCTTCGGCATTCGGCTGGTGCGAGGCGACAAAGTCTGCCGGCAGCCCTTCCAGTTCGGCGGGATCGTCGACCATCACCTGCTTGACGTCTTCCTGCACCGTGCGGCTGAAGGTCAGCGACAGCAGCGTTGCCTTGTCCTGCAGCTCCTTCAGCTTCGCTCGTGTCGGCTCGTCCTTGTCGACGCCGGCCAGCCGGTATTGCAGCAGGGTCCGTTGCAAGTAGTGGCTGGTGGCACTGTCCAGCCCCTCCGGGTCAATGGCGCTGAGCGCTGCGAAGACCTCCTGGTTCAGGCCCAGGGCCACAGCCGCCTGGGAGATCCTCTGGGTCTCGGCCTGCGCCGTGTCGCGGATCGCCTTATCCGGGTGCACGCTGTCAAGCAGGCCGGTTTGCGAACCGGCGGCGCTCAGCTCCGCGACTGCCTGATCGTAGCGGGCGAGCGTGTTGTCGATGGTTCGCCTGCCCTCCACGGCGCCCAAAGCCGCCAAGGCCTCTGTGTGCCGCGCCAGCCGCTCGTCTACCCACGCCGTCAACCCGGCGCTGTCTGCCACCGGCCAGAGGTGCAGCACACTCTCTGCATGAATCATCTGCGACATCGCAACTCTCCCGTCACCGCAAGGCTAACAAAGGACCGCACACTTCACTGAGACGCAGTTCTATCGGGTGAAGAACAGGCGAGTCTGTCGCTTTGTATTACAGCGCAGTTCATCACGTCGGCGGTGGCGCGAAGCGTATGCCGAGCATAGGCCAGATTGTATGCCGTTTGACGGCCTTGAAGCGGAGCTTGAGACCCTTCCCCATCGCTCCACCCTATGAAGGTTGTTTTTCGGCCGAGGCGAAAGCCGGTGCTCGTGAAATGGCTCTCTACATCGTCCGCGATAATAAGAGCCGCGCCCTGTCGTTGGTGCGAGAGCTGCGAGCCTACCCGCCGGTTCTGCGGCAATTTCCCGGCAGAAGGTTCGCGACTGAAAGGATCTAAAATCCGAGGTAGCACGTCCTTGCAAGCTGTCGTAGGTCAAGGGTCCCCGACGCACTTGGGACGGGGTCATCTTATGCTGAAGGCCGGTTCCGAAATCACCTGTTCAGGAGAAGAAGCCAGACCTGGCCGTCGCAAGAGGAGTCGCCTCACGTGGCGAACTGTTCTCCTGGCGGCTGCTTTTGTTGTCCGCATGGCAGGAGCACAGAGCGGAGCGGGTTGGATCTCCGGCTCCGTGCTCGATCCTTCCGGCCTGCCGGTCGCCGGCGCCAGGATCGTGCTTGATTCGGCCTTAGGCGAACACCTGTCCGGCGCGACCGGGAGGCAGGGAACCTTCACCATCCACCTGACCGCGAACGGTCTTTACACCGTGCGCATCGAAGCGTCGGGGTTTGCGCCCGTGGTCCGCACCATGCAGCTTGATGGGGGTGCGGCAGACCTCACCTTTGGCCTTGAAAAGATCGCCGCAGCCAGTCAGGAGATTGTGGTCTCGGCCGACGCCAGCCGGATCGAGATCGCATCTCCTGACCCATCGCAAAAGGTGCTGGTGCGCGAAGAACTGCTCGACGCCAACCCCGGCCGTCCCGGCGCCCCGGTTTCGATTCCGGGCCTGCCCATCGAGACGGCGTCCGGCGGCATCAAGGCTCCGCAATACTTCGCGCCGGGCGTGGCCGGCGACCATGGGGAGCCCATTGCGCAGTACATCGCAGTAGGAGGTTTCCTGGTCCCGAATAACCTGTCCGCCAATGCGCACGGTAATGGCTATGCAGATCCGAACATCTATGTTTCAGGAGTACTGGGCAGCGTCGCGACTGACGGGGCCGCCTACAACGTGCTCGAAGGCAACCACGCCCTGAATCTTGCCGCCACCTACGGACTGAGACCGTTGCTGCACACCTTCGCAACGGTTACCGGAGACTATCGCGACGTCGACGCAACCCTGGGGTTGGCGCCGGCCGAAGAGTCCAAGCGGGAGTGGCTGGCGGTGGAAGCCAACTCCGGCAACGGACTGCTGCGAAGGCTGGAGCATCGTCAGCAATACAAGTGGAACGGGCTGCGGGTCTTCGATGCCGGACACCATGAGATCACGCTGTTCAACCTGGGCTACTACGGCAACTCTCACGAGGGAAACCTGGTACCGACCGGCTTCGGCGTCGAGGTCAATGACACCGTGGACCCTCGACAGCAGGATCAGACGCACACGTTTCTGGTCGCTGCAAACGACCGGTGGAAGGCATCGGGCAACGACGAAGTGGGGTTCTCAGGTTACTTCCGCACATACAACCTCTCGCTGTTCTCTGACTTCGGTGAAGGACTGATCCGGCAGAGCGAGTTCCGCTTTGTGGAGGGCGGGGAGGCGCGGGATACTCACAGGTTCGCTCCGTGGCTGGAAGCAATGGCAGGTGTCCTCTATAACGAAGACGACATCCGCAACGACAATCTCGATCATTATCTTTCCGATAGTCCGTCCGAGTCCGGAGCGTTCCTGAAGGTTCTGGCAAACAACATCGCCATCCGGGAAGTGGCGCCGTACTTTGCAGTTCACGCGAATTTCGGCCGGCACCTGCAAGTGTATGGAGGACTGCGCAACGAGCAAGTGCAGTTTGTGAATACCGACAAGATCACTTCTACAAATTCGTTCGATGAGTGGAGGCGCTTCGAGAACCCGAAGGCCACGATCACCTATTTCCCGGCCTTCGCGTCCGGTCGCTGGCTGCCTTCGGCCTCTTTCAGCCTGGGGCAGGCGTTCTTTACTGAGGATCCGCGCACCAATCTCGCCGTGTCGGCGCGCGGTTCTGCAGCCACTCACACAGCGGCTCTCTTCGCCAACCCACTGGAGCGATCTCACGCTTACCAGCTTGTGCTTGAAAAGACTTTGCTGAAGACTGACGCACGGTTGACCCTGAGTCGCACCACCACCACAGCGACTCTGGCGAAAATCGACCCCGATAATGGCTCGGCGGACGATCTGGGGCCGAGCACGATCAAATTTCTAACAGCGAGTATCCGTCACCAGTTCAGCTTCGGGACTGTACAGGGGGTCTTCTCCAAGGCCGACGCGCGGCTGGCCACCTTCAACGGGGTTCCTGGAACGGTGGTTCCGGAGGCGCCGCGTACCATCTTCGATACGCTGGCAACCATGGACCGGCTGCCTTTAAGCCTGCACGCGCGCGCTGAGTACGAGTATGTGGGGCACAAATTTCTGGACGCCGGAAATCCGGGCCATCCGCAGCAGTATGAAGCCATCCCGGTAGGAGAGACGCGCCTCGCTCTCGTGCGGTCCTTTATGGATGGACGGCTGACGCTGGGCGCGGACGGCCTGGTAGGCAGGGGCTACACGGGTCAGACCACGGAGACCTTTGACCCGACCTGGAGCGTGGCCACCAGCGCTACCAATCTGCCCTACTGCGCGCCGGGATCGGGCCCCAGCGGCTCGCCCCACGACTTTGATTGTGGAACCGTGGAGCGGGCCGTCGGTATACGCATGGCCTCGTTCGTCGGAGGATCCATCTCCTGGCGACTCAACCCGGTGAAATAATCCTTAGGGGCGCTGGTGCACTTGATACCATGGCGCCGGCCAGATGTTGAGCCTTGGTCAACTTCCCGGAGAGAACTTGCTGCGGTCTGCCTCAGTGGAGCATTTCAGGTCAGAAGACCTGCACCGGGTATTCTCAATCGATTTACGTTTGCGTCCCCTGGGTTGAGCGGCTAGCATGGCGGAACGCCGTATGGCCTCGCACTCTCTCCAGCAGCTCCGGTCGCGCCTGCGCAAGGTTTGCGTCCCGGTCGCAGTCGCTACGCCTGAAGAGCTGATTGCGCGTGCGCACGAGTTGGTCGTGGAGCAGCCGTTTCTGGAGTTTCGGCTGGATGCGCTCGACCAGCCCGCAGCCGCCATATCGCTGGTGCGCGACTTTTTGGCGGAGCATCCTGAAGCAGTGGTGATCGCTACCTGTCGCAGCCAGGCGGCAGGTGGCGGCTTCAGAGGCTCGCCAGGCGAGGAAGTCGCTCTGCTTCGGGACGCAGCCGGGGCGGGCTGCCAGATCGTCGACCTGTCGCTTGAAACCGTGGAAGCACTGACCCATGAGCACCGCATCCGGCAGATCGATGCGCTGCGCGGACACGGTGCGGCGCTGCTGATCAGCTATCACGATCCGAAGACCACGCGCTCGCTTGAAGCCCTCTTCCATCGCATCGAGCGCCACGGGCCGGACTTCATCAAGATTGTCTCTACCGCTCGCCGCCTGGCGCACAACCTGGCCATGCTGCGCCTGCTGGTACGTTACAGCGACCGGGCGAACATGGTGGCGATCTGCATGGGGGAGCGCGGTCTGCTGAGCCGCGTCCTGGGCCCCCGGTCAGGCTCGATCTTCACCTTTGCCGCGGCAAGCGAGGACCAGGCAACCGCCCCGGGACAGCTGACGGCCGGCGCCTTACGCGATATCTACCGGCTGGAGCAGATCGACGGGTCCACCCGGGTCTACGGCGTGGTGGGCAACCCGATCCGGCAATCCATGTCACCGTTAATGCTCAACGCGGCTTTTCGGAAGGAGAGCGTCAACGCGGTTCTGCTGCCGCTGCGGGCGGCGTCGCCGTCGGCCGGTGATCCTGCCCGGGAGCCGATTGCCGACCTGTTGAAGGTGGTGCGCGAGATTCCTCTGCATGGGCTTTCGGTCACCATGCCGCTCAAGCAGAGCATCATCTCTCAGCTGGAGAAGACGGACCCGCTGAGCGGAAGGATTGGCGCGTGCAACACCGTGGTCCGGTCGCAGGAGGGTAAGCTCTACGGCTTCAACACAGACGTGGCCGGAATCGTTCACCCGCTCGAGAAGCGACTGCGTCTGAAAGGCGCCAACATCCTGGTTCTGGGTGCGGGCGGCGCGGCCCGGGCGGCGGTGTTCGGCCTGGTAGACCGGGGTGCTACCGTCTCCATCCTTAATCGCACGCCGGAGACCGCGCACCGGCTGGCCCGACAGTCCGGGGCGCGGGTACAGCGGCGTGATCAGCTCCGCAAGCAGAAGTTCGACGTCATCGTGAACGCCACGTCACTCGGCATGCGCGGGCATGCGCCGGGGCCGGCGCTGGAGGCGGACGAATTGAATGCCCGGCTGGTCTATGAGCTGGTCTACAATCCAATCGAGACGCCGCTGGTGCGTCTTGCCCGGTCCAAAGGCCTACCCGTGATCCCCGGCCTGGAGATGTTCGTACACCAGGGAGCACGTCAATTTGAAATTTGGACCGGCAAGCCTGCTCCGGAAGCAGACATGCTCCGCGTGGTCCTCCACGCACTCAGACACGGGCCGGGAAGCTCCTGAGCGTTCCCAATCCGGACCAGGCTCGTCAATCTCCCCAGATCACTCAAAGGCCCTTCCATGCCAGAACGAAGCCGCACCATGCCGAATCCACCTGAACCGAGAAGAGGCCTGCCGCCGAATCCGGAGACTTTTGAAGCCGTGGACCGGCTGATCGCCATGGCTACCGCGAAGCGCTCCGACCGCGCACCCGTGTCCGCGCTGTCACTGCCGCCGGATCGTGCGATCCCGGAGATTCCGGCGCTGCCTGCGTTGCCACCGGCACCTGCCGCCCGAGCGGGAGCGGCGCACACGGCAGGGCGGGTGCTGTCTGCACTCCGGCCGATGCTGCCCGCGGTCACCGCGGCTTTACGCATGGTTGATCACGGAGCCGTGCAGGCAGCCGCACGTCTGCTTCCTTTGCTGGCCGGCCTTGGCACACCGGCCAGCACGAGTGAGGCGACGAAGTCTCAGGCCCTGCTGGAGGCTGGATTACGCGAGCATCGCAAGGAGCTCGATGAATTCCGGTCAGAGCTGATCGCCGTCGAGGAACGGCTGACAGAGCTTCGCTGGAAGGGCGCGCAAGTCGAGAGCGAGCAGACCATCCAGGCGCTGGGGCTGGCAAAGCTGAACAAGCGGGTTCGGCTGTTAACCATCGCCGTCGTCTTCCTTCTTCCCCTGGTGATCGCGCTTGTCGTACTTCTGTTCATGACTCTGCATGCCTGAGCTTGGCAACGTTTTGGGTGCGGTAAGACGCGTTCGCAGGTCGACGATGGTTGTGGTAACACGGGATGGTCCGTCCGTTTTCTCCAAGCGCTCCGGCAGGGTTTTCGCGGAGCGTGTAACAAATTATCGTTGCCTAAGGCTCCCTGCTCAGGCTACGATTCGGTGCAATCAAAGCAGTTCCCCGAAATACTGTTCTTGTCAGACCAGCGATTCAACGTAAAAAAAGCCGGCCCACGGAGATCCATATGGCATGGTATGCGTATTGCGTAACTGAAAAGCAGTCTTTCCCTGAATTGATGCGGCACCGCAAACCGATACCGATGGAGTCCGTTACCGGCATCCATCGCAACCAGGTCTTCCTCTATCCCGCCAGCGATCTGGCGGTTCTAGTAAGTGAACACTCCCCGGAACAAACTCCCCAACCAGAAGATGCCCGCGACTACGCCAGGGTGATCGCAGACTGCTTCAAACGCTCAACCGTCCTCCCCTTTCGATTTGGGACCGTGTTTGCCGATGATGAAGGCCTGCGGCGTTCCGTACGCTCGAACCAGCGGCAGTTTTTGTCAAACATAGAAAGACTGCGTGGCCGCACCGAGATGCACATCAAGGTGACGCTTGACGACTGCTGTCGTGAGCAGATCGCGCGATATCAACCTGTGGATACCACCGCCGGCCGCGGTTACCTGAGCAACCTGCGCGAGACGGCCACGCGAACCAGGGAGCGGCAGACCCGGGCGCGCACGCTGTCCGTCCAGATGAACCGGATGTTTGCTCCGCTTGCGGAAGAAATCACGTGCAGGCGGCTCGACTCCGGCAAGATGTACCTGGACATCGCTCACCTGATCGATCGCCGCCAGGTGGAGCGCTACAATAACAAATTCCAGACGGCCAAAGAAGCGATGCGGGAGTGCAAGCTCCAACTCTCGGGGCCGTGGCCGCCGTACCATTTCGTTCACACTCTGGCACGGCCTGCTGCAGTGAACGCCTCGGTGATGCAGTCCGCCCACTAGCCATGAGGGGGCCGCTCGCCCGGCGAACGGCCCTCGAGCCTCACCACTTCAGCATTCACATGCGCACCGTCCTACTTGCGGCTTAGAACAAATCCGCCGCCCTTGGCACGGTCTACGGCTGCATGCTCGATCCTGCTCCAGAAAGCCCAGAAATAATCGACGGCCGAGATGACCGACACGATCGTCATGAAGTAGATGCAGGTCACGGCAATTGAATCGACCGGCATGATGAACCAGCCGAAGTGCCACGCGTACCAATGGTGATCGAGCACCGCCGCAACCACGGAAACGATCTGGATCACCGTCTTCAGCTTGCCCAGGTCGCTCGCCGTAATGGTGAAGCCTTCGGAGCTAGCGATCGAGCGCAGGCCGCTGACCAGGAACTCGCGCCCGATAACCACCACCGCGATCCAGGGCTTGACCACGTGGGGATTAAATTCAACCAGCGCGATGTACGCTGCAGTGATCATCAGCTTGTCGGCAAGCGGGTCGAGCAGCATGCCGAGGGTGGTGATCTGTCCTCGCTTGCGCGCGAGGTATCCGTCGACGCCGTCGGTGATCGAGGCCAGAATAAAGAAGATTGAAGTGACGACCTCCTGAGCGCCCGGTGTCGAGACCCAGGCGAAATGCGGCGAAAGCATCCAGATCAGCAAGGGGACGCAGAAGATGCGGCTCGTCGTGATGGAGTTCGGCAGATTCACGCGGCTCGGGAGTATCTTCGCTCTAGCCAATTATGCACCAGGGGCGTTGAAGCCACAGGAAGGCAAGGGCGCGAGCGATGATATCGAGGGTCGGACGGATCGCGGTAAGTGTTTCGGCAACGGCGCTGCTGCTCACCAGTCATCATTTCCTGGTAGGGGCGGCGTCGAGCACGCCGGTGCTGGTCGAGCTCTTTACCTCGGAGGGGTGCTCGAGTTGCCCGCCCGCCGACCGACTACTCCGTGAACTTGACGCCCACCAGGACGTTCCCGGCGTCCACGTCATCGTCCTCTCAGAACACGTGGACTACTGGGATCACCTCGGCTGGCGCGATGCTTTCTCAAGCCCCGGTTGGACGAGCCGGCAGCAACAATATGCGGAATTGCTGCGGAATGGCGAAGTCTACACGCCGGAGGCGGTGATCGACGGCGCCCACGGAGTAGTTGGCAGCGACTCGCAGGCAGTCAGAGGCCAGATCAGCGCAGCCGCCGGGATCCCGAAGCGCCCGCTCGAAATCAGCTCCGTCAACAAGCAAGGCAGCGAGATCGTAGTGACGGTCGCTGGCGGTCCTTACACGGGGAGCGTGCTCTATGCGGTGCTCGCCGACGAACACGATCGCACGAAGGTGGCCGCTGGTGAAAACGCCGGACATGCGCTCGAGCACGTAGCCGTCGCGCGGCTGCTGGTGCCTTTCAAGCCGGGGCAAACCAGCATCCGTATGCCGGCGGCTGAGAGAGGGCCGAGCCGCGTGGTGGTCTTCGCTCAAGCGAAAGACGGCCGCATTGTGGCGGCCGCCGAACACTCCGGACCTGCCTAAGCCATGCGCGGCAGACAACCGCGCCCACCCACAAAGACCAGATTTGAGCCCTGACCCTTCGCCTGCTCCAGTGCCTCCAGCGTCCCCTCGACCAACTGGTCGCGATGAGCTCCGCGCTTCGCCCGCATGCTCGCGACCCCAACGGTCACGGTCGCGCGGTGGCGATGGGTGCCGACATAGACAGCCACCTCTTCGACGCAGCCTCTCAGGCGTTCGGCGATCTGGGTCGCGCCGTCCAGGCCGACACCCGGAAGCATGACCACGAAGTGGTGCATGTCGTAGCGCGCCACCATATCGTCCGACCGGCGCAACCCATCCTTGAGCACCGAGGCGATCTGGGTCTGCAGCATGTCGCCGAAACGCTGACCATACTGCTTCTTCTGCTGCGAAAACTCGTCGATCGAGAAGGCCAGCAGGGCGACCGAGTTGCGCCGGGCCACCGCGTTCTCCCATGCCGCGCGCAGGCGCATATCAAAGGCGGTCCGGTTCGCGATGCCGGTGACCTCGTCCAGGTGATGGGCGTCGGGACTGGGAGTGGCCTGCACCTCGGCAAAGGCCGCGTGCCGGGTGGCCAGAAAGCTGCGTCGCGCCTCCTGCATACGCACCCAACCGGACATGATGGAGAAGGCCGCCGCCAGCGCCGGAGCCCACAGGGACTCGATGCGCAACATGGGCGAGACTGCGGAAACAGAACCCAATGCAGCTGCATCGGTGCTGAGCGCACCGAGGGCCAGCAGTGTGCTCCAGGCAAAAGGCAGCCGCAAGCTGAAGCCTGCCAGCACGATCAACGCCGCAAGGCCGGTCTGGATCCCGAGCAGGTCAATGGGGTTGTCGAAGGAGACGCCGGCCAGCAGCGCGGGCATTATCATGGACACCGAGACCAGCGCCAGGATGCGGCAGGGCGTGCGAACCCGATGCGCCGCAGGCAGGAGCATCAAGGAGACGAGTGCTGCAGTGATCCCGAGTGCACGCACCGCGAAGAGGGGGACATCCAGGTGCAGGAACTGGCGCTCCGCGATCAGAAGCGAGTGAAAGAGCAGGCCGGCAGCCAGGGCGCCCGGCAGAAAGCTGGGACAGGGCGCGACCGCCTGCAGCTCAGAGAATTCGGCCTCGAGCTCTACTGGGAACTGCTGCCGGCTCGCAGCCACGCCCACACCCGCAGCCGGGGTTTGGGAATTTACGGGAGTCATTGTCTCGTACATACCGGCATTATCGGCACGAATGCGGAGACCGTGAGCTTGAACGCCTGGCATTCTCATGCCCCGCGCCCAGCTTCGCCCTCGGGCGGTATCAGGGGCCGCCTCGTGAACCGGGCACTCTCGCCACTCAGGCGAAGCGTGCCCTGGTCCGGAGCGCCGTGCAGCAGAATCCGGACTGCGGCCGAGCGCTACGCGTAAATCCCGCGCTGGCGAATAGTGAACGCAACCCGATCAATCGCGAGCATGTACGCCGCGATCCGGTTGTTCACATCATGCGCCTCGGAGTACCGCACCACATCGTCGAAGCTCTCTGCCAGGATGGACTCGAGCTGCTCATTGACGACGGCTTCCTTCCAGAAGTAGCCCTGGCGATCCTGGACCCATTCGAAGTAGGAAGCAGTGACGCCGCCCGCGTTCGCGAGGATGTCCGGAATGACGAAGATCTTTTTGTCGGCCAGGATTTCGTCGGCGACGGCGGTGGTGGGGCCGTTCGCGCCCTCGGCGATGATGCGCGCCTTGATGCGGTCAGCGTTGCGGCTGGTGATAACGTTTTCGGCCGCGGCGGGGATGAGGATCTCGCAGTCCTCGGTCAGCAGATCGTAGGGGTCGGCCGCCTCGGCGCCGCGAAAGCCGAGGACCGTGCCGTTGCGCTGGCGGTACTCGGTAAGCGCGTTGATATCGATGCCGTTGGTGTTCGACAAGCCGCCGTCAAACTCGGCGATGCCGATGATCCTGTAGCCGGCTTCCATCATCAGCCGCGCGGCGTTTGAGCCCACGTTGCCGAAGCCCTGAATGATGACCCGGCAGCCTTCACGCGGCATCTTGAGGAAACGGAGCGCTTCGTCGCAGACAATGCAGACTCCTCGGCCGGTAGCTTCCTTGCGCCCGCGCGAGCCGCCGATGTTCAGCGGCTTGCCGGTGACGACACTGGTCACCGTCTGCCGCATGTGCATCGAGTAGGTATCCATGATCCACGCCATGGTCTGCTCGTTGGTGCCCATGTCCGGAGCGGGCACATCCTTCTCCGGGCCGAAAAAATCGATCAGTTCTGACGTGTAGCGACGGGTCATGCGCTCCAGCTCGCCCTGCGACATGGTCTTGGGGTCGCAGATAACGCCGCCCTTGGCGCCGCCGAAAGGAATGTTCACGACTGCGCATTTCCAGGTCATCCAGCTGGCCAGCGCGCGTACCTCGTCAAGCGTCACATCGGGCGCGTAGCGGATGCCGCCCTTGCCCGGCCCGCGCGCCTGCGAGTGCTGCACGCGAAAGCCGGTAAACACCTCAAAGCGACCGTCATCCATCTGCACAGGAAAATGCACGATGATCTCGCGCATGGGATAGCGAAGAACCTTCCACAAACCGTCTTCCAGGTTCAACTTGCGTGCTGCATAGTCAAAGCGAGCAGCCTGGGCTTCCCAGGGATTGATCTCCTGCTCGAGAGTGATCGTTGCCATTTCTTCTCCGATACTTAGGTTAGACCGCGCGGGCTCCCGGAGGATTGTGCCAGGCACGACCAGCGAGCGGCCAAACGTTCCGAGTATAGGCTTCGCTCAAAGCCCACAGCAATCAAGCGCGACTCTTTGGTTACCGCCGGTGCCATCTTGAACGATGGCGAATGAGGCTGTCCCAAATCTGTCAGGCCGTGAACGTTAGAACGCCGGCAGCGTGCTTGAATTTTTCATACAGGCCATAGACGAGGTAAGGATTTTGCCGTGGGATTCAAAACCACAGACCGTTGTGTACGAGTGCCGCTCCGGCCGCGAGTCTGCCGGCGGGATAGCGACTGATATGCATATGAGTCGCTATCGCTGGTGCGCGCGGGCGGTCAATTTGCATGATCGCTCCGCGGCCTGAATCTGCGCATGTACCATGACCAAAATGCATTCGCATCCTGCCCGTCCCGACCGCGCCGAGTTTCTCCGCCTTGCCGAGAAGCACACGCTCATCCCGCTCTATCGCACGCTGAACGCTGACCTGGAGACGCCGGTGACCGCGTTCCTGCGTCTTGCCGCAGGCGAGCCGCAATGCTTTCTGCTTGAGTCAGTCGAAGGCGGGGAGAAGATCGGGCGCTACACCTTTATCGGTATCCGGCCGTATCGGACCATCGTCGCGCGCGGCAAGGCACTGATCATCACCGAGGGCAAAAAAGTCCGCCGCGAAACCGGCGACGTCTTTGCCGCGCTCAAGCAGGCGCTCAGCGGACACACACCGGCGCGGCTGCCGGGACTGCCGCCGTTTACCGCCGGCGCCGTCGGCTTCTTCTCCTACGATGTCGTCCGGCAGATCGAGAGGCTGCCTTCCAGCGCCAAAGACGAGCTGCACATGCCCGACGCCTGCCTGATGTTCTTCGACGAGGTGCTGGCCTTTGACCATGTGAAGAAGGAAATGCTGCTGATTGTTACCGCGAATGTGCGGGACAGGAAAGCCGCGGCCGCTTATGAGGATGCCTCCAAGCGCCTCGACGGATTGGCCGCGCGACTCGCCCGACCGCTGCCGAGGCTCACCCAGAAGCGCACATCCACCCGGCTCAAGGTTGACTCCAGAACTTCGAAACGCAGCTACCTCAAGTCGGTCGCGCGTGCCAAGGAGTACATCGGCGCCGGGGACATCTTTCAGGTGGTCCTTTCGCAGCGCTTCGACGTGGTGCCGGGAGTGGATCCTTTTTCCGTTTACCGGTCGCTGCGCGTCGTCAACCCCTCGCCGTACATGTACTTTCTCCGTTTTGGACTGGAGAAGCCGGCGGACACGCATATTGTGGGTTCGTCGCCGGAGCTGCTGGTGCGCGTGAATCAAGGCAGGGTCGAGTACCGCCCGATCGCGGGCACCCGGCCGCGGTCGCCGGATGAAGCACAGGACCTGCGTGCCGGGGAGGAGCTGCTGGCGGATGAAAAGGAGCGAGCCGAGCATGTCATGCTCGTCGATCTGGGACGCAACGATGTCGGACGGGTGTCAGAATTCGGTTCTGTCAGGCTCAAGGAGTTCATGCGCATTGAGCGCTACTCGCACGTGATGCACCTGGTCAGCGCGATCGAGGGCCGCCTGCGCCCGGACTTGGACGCGGTGGACGCATTCCGGGCGTGCTTCCCTGCCGGAACGCTTTCCGGCGCGCCCAAGATCCGCGCCATGGAGATTATCGAGGAACTGGAGCCGGCACGCCGCGGCATCTACGGTGGCAGCATTCTTTACGCGGACTTTAGCGGCAATCTTGACAGCTGCATCGCCATTCGCACCCTGCTCCAGAAGGGCAGACAGGGATACATCCAGGCCGGGGCAGGGATCGTTGCAGACTCCGTACCCGAGCGCGAGCATGAGGAGTGCCTCAGCAAGGCCAGCGCCGTGCTGCGCGCGATTGAGCGCGCACGCAGCGGACCGCTAAGCTCGTGATGTGGCACTTGTCAGATCAGCCGTGCTCGGCGGGAGAAATCCTTTTGCCACCCACAGGGCAATCCAAAGCACGTTGCCGAGAACCATGAGGGTGATGCCGGAGGACCAGACCACCGAGCAAAAGAATGCCGACACCGGATCGGCCTCAATGCCGGCAGCCCGAAGCGACCACACCACTGCAAGCATCACCACCCCCATTACCAGGCTGACGATACCGATGAACCGAATGCGCGCTAAACCCCTATTCCATGTCATGTCGCAGATGCTAGCTATCGTGAGCGCTACACGGCAAGTTACGAAGGTCAGACGCCTTCAGGAAGATAAGAGCAATTTTTGTTCTTGACGGAATCGCTTCCGATTCGCTTCCGAGTCGACCGCCTTCTGGCGGTTACACCTTTGAGGCTTGGAAGCACACTTCGTTAGTCGTTCTTATCACACTGCATGGCAAACCCGCCCTTCGCATCTGCGCTCCCGGGTAAGTCCGACACGATGCTTCTTTGATTTACTAAGTGCCATCAGGCGCCTCCGCCGAGCTAGACCACGCGAGGCAGATGGCTGATCGTACGCACGGATGTACATCCTTCCCACAGGATAGTTCGGTCACCGCGAATGTAGATATCGAGACAGATGTTCCCGGCTTTCACGTCTTCGACCAAGCCGGCTTCATAGATGACTTTGTAACTATGTGAGCAGCAAACGCAGTTACTGAAGACAGCGGGCAAGCGTAAGAGCGAGCAGAATTTTTATAGGTCTCCTTCAGAGTGGGTACAGGTTGCGCTTTGTTGTATGTGGTTCGGGCACTTAGCTGTAAGAACTGTCTTAGAGCTTCATCGAATGCGGTTACTACTGAGGGAGACGAGGCTGGTACTTTGCCCGGCTTAGCGGTACGGACCTTCAGCGGCCTCATCTGGTCCGCTACCGTTTCCTATCGTCGGCGGTGTTCATACTCGAAGAGGACATGTATGTTAGAAGAGAAAGTTCTCTATCCTTAGCTTTGCCCTTGTGATCAAACAGGCATCCTAAGAGCATTCAGGCTTGAGAACACTTAGCAGTAAACCCCAGAGGCGTTGCCGCAGATAGATTGTGGACCGCCGGCTTCCAGATAAAACAGAGGAGTATTCAAAATGTACCGGACATCAACATGGAAGATGTGCGTATTTGCAGCTGGAACCCTCCTGCTTGCGGGGACCATTGTTTCTGAAGCTTCAGCACAGACAGCCACGATCACGACGGACTTCGGGTCGCGCACGGTCAGCAGTTACCCGATCCCCGCTAACTTGTTTGGTGTTGGTGTCGGAGGCGGACTGCACCCGGGCACGCTGCCGCTGATGACCCAGGGCGGCCTGACGTATACGCGCTTCCATGCATCGATGCAGGACACCTTTACAAATTCCACTCCGGACTGGTCTGAACTGGATGCCAAGCTGAGCGCGATCCAGGCGGCCGGTCTCAATGTGATTCTTGAGATGGACTACACCCCCGCATCGCTGCAGCCGGCTTCAAGCCCCTGCCCGGCAGGCACTGCTGCTTACCACGCCGCGCCTACCAGTGTGTCGGGCCTAGCAGCCATGGCGACCGCCTATGTCCACCACATCGATCTCTACTTCCCGGGCGTGGTCACCGATTACGAGATCTGGAACGAGCCGGATGGCGGAGGTTTGTGTGCCGGAGACAATTCGCAGGCTGCGAAGCTCGCCAGCTACCTGCAGATATTCGCGGCCATGGCTCCTGCAATCCAGCAGGCTGCCGCGGCGGATGGAGTGCAGGTCAATACCGGCGGTCCAACCCTTGGCTCACCGATCGCACATGCGCCGGCGTGGCTAGGAGCGCTCTTAAGCAATCCGAGCACCGCCCCGTTCGTCAACTTTGTCTCCTTTCACTACTACGTCAGCGGCGCAGGCGATGTCGCGAACGGCATGACCTGGGATGGCAGCAATGGCACACCCTCTCTATTTGCGATGACCCAGAGCTCACGCAGCATCGGGATGCAGAATGTCTACGAGGAGGTCGCGGGACTCGTCAGCCAGGGTTCGCAGCCCAACGCAGCCAACACGCCGATTTACCTGGACGAGTACAACTCTGACTGGGCCTTTGTAAACGATTGTTGCCGCAACAGCCCCACCTATTCGCCGGTATGGAATTCGGTGGTCTTCGCGGACCTGCTGAACAGCGTGTACGACGGTGCGCCTCAGGTACCCACTAAGATCCTGTACTACTCCATCAGCAATCATCCTTTCTGCATTGCCGGGGTGTGGGATGCGGACATGGATTGCGTGTATCCATCCTCGGGTGCTCCAACCCCTTATCCTCAGTATTACGCGTTGCAGTTATTTGCCTCCAACTCGTATCTGGGACTGCAGAATGGCGGTTACATGACACCTTCACCGGCCTCGGCGTCAGACCCCGCATTGTTGACTACTTCGTTCTGGAATAATGCCGGCGACGCGATCGTGATTACCAATCCTACGGGCACGGACTACACTGGCGTCTCCATTGTCGCGAACCATCCTAACGTTCCATTCGGGCAGGGGACCGTCGACACGATTAATGACAGTGCTGTGGGGATCACCACGCAGTCCATCAACGTTTTTCATACACCCACCGGTTACATCACCTCCGTCGATGTTCCGGCTTACTCGGTTGTGGCAGTCACGATCACTCCGGGTCTACCGTTTTCGAGTCGGTAGCCGGAATGGCATGGCTCAAGCAAACGGCGCAGCCAAAGGCTGCGCCGTTTTGCTTGCTCGACGGCATAACTTAGGCTCGCGACAGATACACTCCCTCGGCCGTGTCCACCCGGATCTTTTCGCCTTCGTTGATGAATGGCGGCACATTGACCATGAGCCCGGTCTCCAGCCGCGCAGGCTTGGTCACCGATGAGGCAGTCGCCGATTTGAGACCCGGCTCAGTCTCAATGACGGTCAACTCGACGATCTGCGGCAGGTCAATGCCGACCGGCACCCCGTCGAAGAACGAGACCGTGATCTGCAGGTTTGGCGTCAGGTATTCAACGGCGTCGCCCAGTGTGTCTCGCTTGAGGTTGGTCTGCTCATAGTTGGTGGTGTCCATAAAGTAGTAATCGTCACCGTCGTTGTACAGAAACTCCATCGAGACCTCGTCCACGACCACTCGCTCGATCGGGTCAGGCGAGCGGAAGCGATGTTCAAACATGGCGCCGGTACGAATATTGCGCAGCTTAGCCTGGATAAAAGCGCGCAGGTTGCCAGGTGTACGGTGTTCGACGGAAAAGACCGCGTGCAGCTCATTATTGTGCTTGATGATCATGCCGGGGCGCATCTGGGTGGCGGGGATCGCCATGAATAAAGCTCCTTAAGGGGTGCATCCGGGGTGTGCCGCACCATGGCCCGCACTCGGGGGCGGCGCGTTTACATGGTTGGTTCGACTCTCCGATTCTATCTCAAGGGCCCCTGCCGCCTCATTCTTCATCTGAGCACGTCACTGTTCACGACGCGCCGAAAAGTCGGCCGAAGAAATGGCCGATGCGACTGAATACCCCCTTCCTGGGCTGCGGCGCGGGTGCGGGTGCGGCAGCGGGCGCAGGAGGCGGTGGCGGCAGCGGCTGACCTGCCTCATACCCGAGGGACGCAGTCA
This sequence comes from uncultured Acidobacteriaceae bacterium, assembly GCA_964252445.1. Classification (GTDB taxonomy): domain Bacteria; phylum Acidobacteriota; class Terriglobia; order Terriglobales; family Acidobacteriaceae; genus EB88. The sequence goes on from CAXUND010000017.1 coordinate 29,257, forward strand.
CCTGCGCGTGTGGCTGGCCTGCCGGCACAATCGGCGTGGACTGCGGAGCGGGAGGAGGCGTCAGGCCTTCGCTGACGGCGACCGGAAACGAGTTCTCGGCGACCGGGGTGGTCGCAGCGGCGGGGCAGCCGCATGGCTCCTGCTCATTGTCGACTACCTGCTGCAGGCTGCCATGCTCAAAGAGCACCCGCTGCCCGGCGCGCACCCGATAGATGCCTCCTTCCATCATGCTGGTCACGGTGATGTAGGCTGCTTCTCCGCTGGTGTCCGCGCGGTTGTCGATGCAGGTGTCGCCCTGGCGCCCCACGCGCAGCTTTAGATCTGCATGACCGGGACCGGAGACGAGGATGCGCAGATCGGGCGTCAGAATCACGTCTGAATACTGGCCGGGCGTATAGGTCGCCTCAAAAGCCCCGCGATCGAGCGAAAGCATCAGTCCTGCCGAGGTTCCGGCCGGGTCGCCGCTCTTCTCGACACTGCGATCCACCGCCATGTGCAGCGCGGTCGTCGCGCACAGGCGAAGGATGCCCCCGCGCGCGAGCGTCACCGACGCCGTCTGATCGCCGGCGGTCACAGTGCCATTGTTGCCGATGGTCGCGCGCCCGTTGGCGACCGAGAGCGGCGCCGCCAGCGTGACTCCGTCTGTAGCCACGGAGGCGATCGGCGAAGCCACAGCGGGAGCCGTTTGTGCCGTCGCTCCCAAGGGCGCGGCCAAGGCGATCAGCAAGGGAAAGCGCGCCGTCATAGTTCGAGGAAATTCTGAATCAACCGCTTGCCGTCTTCGGTCAGCGCGCTTTCGGGATGAAACTGCACCCCTTCAACCGGATACTCGCGGTGCCGCAATGCCATGATGGTTCCGTCCGCCGTGCGCGCGGAGACCTCAAGCGCCGAGGGAAATCGCTTATCCGCTACGATCAGCGAGTGATAGCGCGTACAGGTCATCGGACTGTCGATCCCGGAAAAGATGGTTCGCCCGTCGTGCTCGACCGCGCTGGTCTTTCCGTGCATCAGCTTCGGCGCGCGCACCACTGCGCCGCCAAAGGCCGCCCCGATCGCCTGGTGCCCCAGGCACACGCCCAGCATCGGGACCTTGTTGGCAAAGTGCTTTACCAATTTGATCGAGATACCCGCCTCCTGCGGCGTGCAGGGTCCCGGGGAAAGCACGATGCGCTCCGGACCAAGTGCCTCGACCTCTTCAACCGCTAGTTCGTCATTGCGACGGATAATCATCTCCGCACCCAGCTCACCCATATATTGGACGAGGTTATAGGTGAAGGAGTCGTAGTTATCGAGCACGAAGACCATCCTGTCCAGTGTACCCGCCCATGCGCTACGATGGCAGGCATGGCATGGCAGCATGGATTGAAGCGTGTGCAGCTGACCGGAACCCTGAGCTTTGTGGCGGGAGCACTGCTGCTGGGCGTGAATCTCGGGAGCCACCTGCTCGGCTACGCCCCGGACCCGATGTTCGTCAGTGTGTACGCGGTGATGTGGCCCGCGGGTCTGGTTTTGCTGGTGCTGGGCGCCTCGCTGTGGATCATCGCCTGGATCCTGCGCGGCTTTGATCCCGATCACGGTCGGCCCGCCTCATCCTATGCTGCGTCGGTGAACAAGCCGGAGGACCTGCCGCGGCCCCGCGGAACCTTCCAACCGTGAACCTCTAGAACGGTCATCGTGAAGGCGGTGCGAAGCATCTTGATCCCGGTCCTCTCCTCGGACAACCTGCACATCATTTCCTCGAATTGCATACACTAGCCCCATGCCGCCGCTCCCACCCAACACACCCGCCCTGCTGACTGCACTTGCCGCCGTCCTCTCCGCCATCGCCTGGCCGGTGCTGATCGGCGCCGTACTTTTCTGGTTTCGGCGACCTGTCCGGCAATTTGTAACCGCGGCGGTGCTGATCTCGGAAACCGCGAGCAAGGTGCGCATCTGGCAGATCGAGTTTGATCGCGATGTCAAGCAGGAGCTCGCTCACTCCGAAACCACCGCGCTCGCCCACCTCACGCACTACACCATTCCCGAGGAGTTGCTCGGCTCCCCGATCCCGAAAGAAGAGGTCCAGGCCGCGACCCGTGTTCGCACGCTGCTCGCCGAAGCTCCTGACGACAGCGTCCGATCGGGCGTGCTCGCCTCCATCCGGCAGCGGCTCTATGATTTCGCGCAGGAGTACGAAACCACCCGCGCCAACATGCCCTCCGGCACCGAGCGCACCCGGGCGATGAACGCCGTCGCCGCGAAGATGCGCACTCTCGCGCTCGCCGCCGACCCGTTCCTGCACGAGCTGCACGACTCGGACTCTCCCGGCCAGCGCCTGGCGGCAGTCTGCATCCTGCAACTCGCCCCCAACCTCGACTACATCGACTGGCTTGCCCAGCGCATGGGCACAGAGCAGCCGTTCATCTTCTTTCACGCGAGCGTGGCGCTGTTAAGCGCGGTAAGAAAGTACGGCCAGACGCAGGGCGCCAAGCTGAAGGCAGCGATCGAAAAGTCGCTCAAGACGATTGAGAGCTACGGAGAAGCGCGGGATGCGAATACGATCCGCACGCTGACGCTGGCCTTGTCGGAGCTGGAGTCGCCGCCGACAGCTCTCGGCAATGAAGCTTTCCGGGCCTGAGATACCGCTGGAGCGCTACGGATCCAACTGCATGGCCGTTGACTCGCGATCCTGGAATCGGACCTGGAGCTCCGTGGTCGAAAGGGCGAGTCTTTGGCGGGCGTGGGCCTTCCCTTGGCGGCCGCCTCGATAGAAGCAGTCCAAGCGATAAGCCGGCAGCCTTGCACCAAACTTGTCTACCTGCAACACTTACCCCTGAGTCCGCAATGGTTCGCCACTACTTAGTGCAGGGTCGGGTGCAGGGAGTTGGCTTTCGGTGGTTTGTGCACCGGGAGGCAAGCGCGCTTGCGCTCTCAGGCTGGGTGCGCAACACCGAGGACGGCCACGTCGAAGTGGTGGCGGCGGGCGAGGCTGAGCCACTCGCCGAGCTGCGCAAGGCGCTCGAGCGTGGGGCGCGCTGCAGTCGCGTGGATCGCATCGAAGAACATGAGCTTGCTGAAAGTGAAGCCGAGCAGCTTGGGCCGTTCAAAATCGAAGGAGCCTGGTAAATCCTGATGTCGCAAACCGTAGTTCCCGCTCCACATGCCACGCACTTTCTTGGCAAGATCGACTGCGAACCGCTCAAGGAGCTGGTGCGCACCGTGCCCGACTTTCCCAAGCCGGGCATCCTGTTCTACGACATCACCACCCTGCTTAAAGACAAGCTTGGTTTCGCCATGCTCATCGATGCGCTGGCGGCACACTATATCGGGCAGGATGTCGACCTGGTGCTGGGCATTGAGGCGCGCGGCTTTATCTTCGGCCCGGCGCTCGCCTATCGATTGAATGCGGGCTTTGTGCCGGTGCGCAAGCCGAAAAAGCTGCCGGCAGAGACCATCCAGGTTACGTATGCACTTGAATACGGCTCAGACACACTGGAGCTGCACAGGGATGCCATCAGGCCGGGGCAGAAGGTGATCCTGGTTGACGACCTGCTCGCCACGGGCGGGACCATGCAGGCGACCATTGAGCTGGTAAAACGTCTGGGCGGCGAGATCGCCGGTCTGGCGTTCGCGGTCGAGCTCGACTTTCTGAAAGGCCGCGAGAAGTTCGCGGAGTATGACGTCTTCAGCCTTCTACACTACGACGAGTAGGCGAGCGCTCCGGTGCACTCGCCTCTCGCGGCACCAGTTTAAACGGCGCGCGATCGTCCGCTCACGAAGTGCATGATGATCGAGATCACCGCAAAGATCAGCAGGATGTGGATCAGAAAGCCTGCTGTATGGAACGCCACGAAACCGCCGACCCAGGCCAGCACCAGTACCAACGCGATGATCAACCACATAAGATGTTTCTCCCTTCGCGCCGCGGCAGAACTAACCGCGGATCGCACGACACGTTTGTCTCAGAGTCGGATGTAGAAGCAGCGCGGGCGTTTGCACGGAAGCGCGGAAAAGTCTCGAATCAGGCCACTCAGTCCTGCTTAGCCGGAGACTTCCACGATGCTCAGCTGCTCACCCGGCTTGAGGTAGCCCTTGCGCCGGAACCATTCCTCCATTGCCGCTTCAAGCCGCTCCAGCGGCACGCGGCTTCCAACCTCAAGCAGGCCGTCTTCCAGCGGAAGCGTGTCGTCGAAGATGGCGTCATTGGTGAAGTTGCGCATGGCGAAATTGTCGATCCAGCCGATCGGGCAGGGATGCAGAGCTCCATTCTGGTCCATACGGCTGATGGAAAGCCTGCGCGCGAACATACAGGTCCAGTGTCCCACGGTTGCTCTCCGGATGTGTCGCACGTAGCGTAAGTCCATGGGCTCGCTCAACAAGATTGCGCTGCTTGGGGCTACCGGCGCGCTCGGCCGGGCCCTGGCTCCCGCGCTTTCAAGGCGCGGACTCCCCTACCGCGTGGTCGGAAGGACGCTGCTCCCGTTGCAGATGCGCTTCCAGGGCGATGCTCTCGCGGAGATCGTCGTCTGGGAGACCGAGCCGGTGAAGCGCAACCAGCCCGACCGGTTTGTCGAGCAGGCGGTTATGGGAGCCGACACGGTCGTCTACCTGGTGGGCATGCCGCTGTGGAAGTTCAGCGAGCATGTGCCGCTAATGGCGCGGGTCGTAGCTGCCGCCAGGAAAGCGGGCGTCCGACGGCTGCTGCTGGTCTCCTCCGGCTGGGCTTACGGTGCCCCGCAGACCGAGCGCGTCACCGAGGAACACCCGCTCGCGGCGACAACCGTAAAGGGTCGCATCCGCCGGGAGCAGGAGACGCTGGTGCTCTCCGCCCACACGCCGCACGGGCTTCAAACTTCGGTTCTGCGCATCGGCGATTTCTACGGTCCGCTGGTGGAAGCGAGCTATCTCTGGAGCCCTTTCACCGCGGTACGCACCGCGAAACATGCGCAGCTGCTCAGCCCTGTCGACACACCTCACGACTTCGTTTTTGTGCCGGATGCGGCGGAGACCATCGCCCGCTTTCTTGAAGCCGACGCGGCCTGGGGTCAGGCATGGAACCTGGGCGGATGCGGGCCGACCACGCTGCGCGCGATGACTGAGGCGATCTTCTCGGCTGCCGGGCAGGAGCCTCGCTACGAAGTTCCTTCGCGATGGAAGCTGCGCGTCGTGGCGATGATGAACCCTTATGTGCGGGAGTTGCGGGAGATGCAGTACCTGCTGGAGACACCGGTTCTGCTTGACGACTGCAGGTTGAGCAAGCTGCTTGGTGGCCTGGGGAAAACGCCCTATGAGAGAGGCATCGAGCAGACACTCGGGTGGCGCGGCGGACGCAGTGAAGACAGAAGCGGTGAACTCAGGGCAGGGGGATCGCATCCCCGGTAAGCGGCAGAACCGGCAGCCTGGATGTATGCCCGGCTTCCTTCATCACCGCCTCGAGCTGCTCCAGCACTTCCTCGACGCTCATCACATACATTTCGCGTGTACTGTCAAAGCCGTTCTCAATGGCCTGCTTCAGGTAGCGACCGGCAATCTGCGCGGCTAACTGGTCGGTGATGACGTGCCCGGTGCGGCGCTTCTGCTCGACCCACGCGGTGCAGGGCAGCGCGATCCACATCGGTCGTCCGTTCACATCGTAGCGGATGTCCACGGCATCGGCATGGCGGGTAGCGATGGCAACGAAATTCGCTTTCCAGCGGCAGTGAAGGTCTTCGCCGGTCCAGCGATCGGTTACGTGGAAGTCGTCATACATGGTGCAACCAGCGTACCCGCACATCGGGTGCAGGGCAAGCACACGTCCGGGGGGCGATGCGCCAGAACAATCCACTCTCACGGTGCGCTGAACAATCCCCGTTTTTTTCCTCAACGCAATGGCGCGTTTGTGCGTCCAACACAGCGATAACCAGAAGAAAGATAGAAGGAGCATTGCTCGTGACTCAATCCCCCGAAACACTCAAGCGCCTGGAAGAGAAGCTGCGTCAGCAGCAGGCGCTGCTTGAGCGCGCCATGACCACCGCCGTGCAGGAGGGGCGCCAGTCGAGCACCGACGACCTGCAGGACTCAGCCGATCACGCTGTGCAGTCCTATCAGAAGGAGCTGCTTTTCCTGCAGGGAACCAACGGTCACGCACAGCTGGGGCAGGTGCGCTCGGCGATGAGCCGCCTTGGAGACGGAACCTTTGGCGAGTGCCTGCAGTGCGGCGAGACCATCGGCGCGAAGCGGTTGGAGGCAGTGCCGTGGACTCCTTATTGCATCAACTGCCAGGAGAAGATCGAGAACGGCGAAATCAATGATCCTGAGCGCGCTGCCTGAGGTCGGCCGGTCGTGGGCGCGGCTCCCGACCTGGCCGGCCTCCCGCTAGAGCCAACCGTTCATCCTGGCTTGCGTACCTGCGAACAGCAAAGTACGGTGTTCTGCGGTATTCTGGAGGTGTTGGCCTGGCCCCCTGCGAGGGTCCCTATCTCCTGCCCGCAAGGCCCAAGGAAGCCCGTGAACATCCAGACCCAATCTCCTTTAAAGAAGGACGGTTTTCTCGCGAGTCCCGCACCCAGTTTCTCCTGGGTGCAGGCCAACCGCGCCAGCGTTGTTCGAGCCTGTGTCGCCATCGCGGTGGTCGCACTGCTGCTGCTGATCGGGATCGTCTACGCGCAAAATCAGTCTGCCAAGGCAGACGCTGCCCTGAGCCAGGCGATGGATGTGTACGACACACCGCTGACGGTTCCCGGCCAGCCGGTGGATCCGGACTCGCCGAGCTACGCGACCGCCGCTGCCCGCGCCAAGGCTGCAAACCCGCTGTTTGTCGATGCGGCCGAGCACTACGGAATCTTCAAGGCGGGGCTCAACGCTCGCTACTTCGCCGGGCTTACCTACGAGGACATGGGGCAGAATGACCAGGCAGAGGCTGCCCTGAAGAAGGTAGCGGACGCACGCGATGCAGGGGTAGCCGCGCTGGCGAAGATGGCTCTGGCGAGCCTCTACCGCCAGACCAAGCGCGAGTCTGCGGCAATCGCCCTCTATCAACAACTGATCGCGAAGCCGACGCTGACGGTGCCCGCCAGCTCTGCCAAACTCGAGCTGGCAAGCCTCTATGAGTCGAGCCGGCCGGAAGAGGCGCGCAAGCTGTACGCGCAGATTAAGGACTCGGACAAGACCTCGGCCGCGGGCGAGATCGCCGCAAAAAAGCTGGACGGCAAGAAGTAGCCTGATCGCCTTGGGGCGGGTTCGCCGCTCGCACGCTTGAAGCAGGGTGAGCGGAATGACTATGGTGTGCGTCTGTAGCAGAAGAAAACACCCATGAGCACTCTTGAAGGACAAGTTACGGGCTGGCTGATGAATGTGCATCCCGGCGCAGCAGCCGGTGATGTTGACTGTTTCGATCTGGTCAGCTCCCTGGTAGCTGAATACTCCGGCTCCCTCTACCGGGTGGCCTACTCGGTTACCCGCAACGCGGCTGAGGCTGAGGACGCGGTGCAGGAGACCTTCCTGCGGGTACTGCGTCATCGGGCCAAGCTTGCCGAGGTTCGCGATCTGCGAGTCTGGCTGGTGCGGATCGCCTGGAACATCGTTCTCGACAAGAAGCGGCGGCTCAAGACGCGGCCTGAGTCTGAGGATCTTTCAGTCGTCGAGCGGACTTTGTCTTCGCAGCATCCGCGCGCGGACACCATGGTGATTTCGACCGAGGCCTATGGCCGGATCCTCGGCCTTATCGATACTCTCCCCCGTAAGGAGCGCGAGGCGCTGCTGCTGTCCGCGGTCGAGGAGTTGACCACGGCTGAGATCGCGGCGGTGCTCGCGACCACGGAGTCGTCGGTACGCTCACGCATTTTTCGCGCGCGCCGGACCCTCGCCATGCTGCTCGATGAGGCGCGCTCATGAAGCGCCTGCGCGAAGTCGACGCCGCGCTACGGCTGCTTGGCACCGCCGAGCCCCGCGCCGGGCTGGAAGGCCGGGTGAAGGCCCGGCTGGCGCTGGCTTCTCCCAAGAAGCGTGCCTGGTGGCGCCTGGGGCAATGGGAGCTTGGCGGGGCGGTCGCTGCTGTATGCGGGGTCCTTGCTGTCCTGGCTACGCATTCAGGCGGCATGAGCGGACACGGCAACCCGCCGCCGCCCCTGCAGTCAGCGGCTCCCATCACCGCCTCGGCACAGACCGGGCTCAGCACCGCCGCCGGGAGAGCGACGCCGCTCGCAGGCGTTCCCGTGCATGCCCCCGGCCGCGTTCATCAGCATCATCCCGGGGCAGGGCGCGCGGCGATCTCGCGCAATGCCCATCGGGCCAGCGGAGTGGTACTGCCGGAGAGACCGCTCCCGATCCGCTAGGCGAGCTGCCGCGACATTTCCTGTCTAACTAGTAGCGGCCTCAGTTCACAGACTTAAGAGCGCGGTCTGACTCAGCGGTCCAGCACCAGCTTCTCCTTGATCGCTTCGATCACCAGCAGGGTGCACGCCAGCACCACGCTGATGATGACGGGTGCAGCATTCCCGGTGACATAGTAGTTGCCATAGCTGCTCTCCGGGCCACCGCCGCCGGTGCCCTTCACCAGCCCCCAATCCAGGAGAAATGCGATCCCACCAAGCGCGACAAAATTTAATGAAAAATGGAGCCAGCGTATCAGCTTGACGAACATAGCATTGATGAAACCGATAAGAAAGCCGATAGCCAGAGTAGCTTCGTGATAGTCGCTATGAAAGGCGGGCATAACCCGCGTGGCTGCAAAGAAGACCGCGGCATACACAGCCCAGGACAGGGCGAAGAGGAAGAGCGATATCATAGGTTGCGGTAGGTCTCCGCAAGATGATAGCCCAACTGGGGCAGTATTACGATTAGCAGCAAGGCCCGGACCTGGGGATAGAACCTGATGCTTTGTACCGCCCTTCGTGCTGTGCGCCTGCTGATCAGTTCACTGCCTGCATGGATCACTCTGATCTCGCTGGCCGCGTCGAGTACGCAAAGCCCTCCCATCCCTGATATCGCGACCCTGATGCACCAGGTACAACAGCATCAGCGTGACCTCGAACAAACGCGCGACAGCTACGCTTTCCGCGAGCGGCAGACGATCGAGGAATTGGACAGAAACGGCAACGTAAAGAAAACAGAAACGCGCGAACTGCAGGTTTTCTTCGTCAACTCGCACCAGATCGAGCGTCTGGTCGCAAAATCCGGTGCGCCGCTCAGCCCCTCCGACGAAGCGAAGGAAGCCGAGCGCGTGAAGAGAGAGATAGAAAAGGCGCAGAAGACGCCGCCCGGCCAGATGACGGACTCAAGCGGGCAGCCGAGCGTAGGACGCATGCTGGCCATTGAGCGGTTCTCAAACGCGCGCCGGGTCACGCTCGACAACCGCACGATGCTGGCCTTTGACTTTGTCGGCGATCCAGATGCGAAGACCCACGGCATCGCGGAGGACGCCTGCAAGCGACTGAGCGGCACCATCTGGATCGACGAGCAGGATCGCCAGGTGCGCCGGGTAGAGGCTCGGCTCAACGATGGCTACAAGCTGGGTTTCGGGTTGTTCGCGCTTTCAAAAGGCAGCAGCTTTGTCTTTGATCAGAAGCTGGTCAACAACGAGCTGTGGCTGCCGACCGGGACTGCCATTCATGTCGAAGCCCGGGCCGCCGGCTTCCTCAACTATCGAGCCAACATCCACATGGTCGATGACGAATACCGCCGCTTCCACGCGGATGCGGAGCAGAAAGACGGAACGCCGCCAATCAGGTGACTGCCGGCGTTCCGTTTCCTTTTGTCAGTCTGATTACTGCTGCGGAGCGGGAGACTGCTCGCCGCCCTGGCCGCCGGGACCACCCGGGCCGCCATGCATCGCGTGCTCTTCCTGGCGATCCATCATCTTCTGGAACTTCGCCTTCTGCGTGTCATTCAGGATTGCGGCGATCTTCGCATGCGAATCCTGATCAATCGTCTTCATCTTCGCCATCTTGTCTTCGCGGCTGGTGCTCTGGTCCTGGTGGAGCTGCATCATCTGCTGACGGCGATCTTCGAGGATGGGCTTTACCTGCGACTGCTGGTCGGTGGTCAGGGTGAGAGCTTTGGTCAGGTGCGCCAACTGTTCATCGGTCGAGATCGGACCACGATGGTGCATGCCCTCGCCGCCGGGACCCTGGGCCTGTGGCGCGCTCTGATCTGTGCTTCCGGACGCGCCACCGGACTGGGCATACACGGCGCCCATGCCCACCGTCAGTAAGCTGCTGAATGCGAGTACTTGAATCTTTGAACGCATACCGTTATTCCTCCTCTTTCCCTTTAGAAAACACGTGCCGCGCGGTTGAGTTGCGGAGCTTAAGGGTGTGGCGGCATCACCACCGGGCTTGAGCGAAGTCCGCAAGCGAGCAGTTGCCCTCCCTGCTCGGCCGGCGCCGGCAGATAGGCGTACGCAAAGATCGCCCGGTATTCGCTCTCACCCGGATTGCGACAGCGAGCGCATCCCGGTTGATAGACGAGCGCCGGGTTCGATTGGACGCTCGCCACCCACTCATGTTTCTCGTGCGGCATGACGATCAGGTACTGCCGCGCGGGCGCCGTCGCCCGATAGGCGAACATCGGCCCTCTTTCATGCAGGGCATTCACCAGGCTGCCGCCGCCGCCGCTGGAAGCTCGCCACAGCCAGCGGCCACCGACCAGCGCGTACCAGTGAGCGCTGGTGGGGATGGGCTGGGCCAGCTTGATGGGTTGGTCGGTATCGTTGCGCAGTACGAAGTCAAAGCCCGGCCCGGCGCTGCTGCTTCCCGGCTCAGGCACCATTGCCAGGTAGGAGGCGCTGAGGCTCACCCGGTCACATGGGAGAACCGTTCGGCCATCGTGCTGCGCGGTTGAAGCGCTGGTGCCGCATGCCAAGAGGAGGCTGAGGAAAGGTAAAGTCAGTAGCGGATTTCTCATGCGTTCAAGGCTAGTCAAAAAGTGTTTCTTGGCGGCGCCTCGATCGAACATACCTGCACGGCAGGGTTGCGGAACGGGCAAGGGAGGGTAGTGATGGCTGTTGGCGAAAGCAGCAGCCAGTTCACACCGCTAGCAAGGAGACGCGTCCGTCTTTCCGCATCGGTCAAGCGATCAAGGTCTGTCTCGAGATCGCGACGCGCGGACCATGCAGGAGCGATCTTTGGGAAAAGCGATACGGGGCCCTCATCCTTTACATCAGTGAGAATGCTGCGCTGTGCCACTGCCCGAAAGCCCGGCATGGACTCGCCCTGCGCATGCATAAAGCGCGGATCGATCGCAAAGCTGGCCGTCGCGGGCGTGTAGGTGCGCACCCAAGAGAACGCTTTCTGCCAGGAATCTAAAGCGGCGCTCCCTCGCGGGGAGAAGGCCTCCGGCGCTTCCAGGTGAGAAACAGGCAGATAGGTTGCGCGCTCGTTCAGGTACATGCCGACCGCGACCGCAATCAGCAGACCGGCAAGCGGAACCCGTAACCGAGGCGGGGTTGAAACCGCCAGCGCGCTGCCGAGGAATATTGCGCCCAACAGATAAACAGTATGGAAGCTTCGCAGCAGTTGTATGCGCATCAGCAGGTCTGCCTGAGCGGGATGGACGAAACAAACGCTGGTAAGGGTACAGATCCCTCCGACGATGACGCAGGTTAGAGCAAGCTGTCCAGCTACATTGTTCAGGCGGTACCAGGCGCCTGTCAGCAAAGCCAACGGAGCAACCAGTCCAAACTTTTCATACCACTCCCAATGCGCAAGAAAGTAGCAATCCCTGCTCGCGACGGCCTCACGATAGGCAGCGGACTCTCCTATGCCGACGCGGGCAAAGTGCAGCGCAGCGCCCACAGCAAATACGCCCACCGATAGCCCGATAACCATCCGCCACCTAGCCGTTCGAACCAGGAAGAACACGCTCAAGAACAGCAGCAGGTAGACACCCATCAGTGGATGAAACAGCGCAGCCAGCAAGGTGTACAAGGCAGTCGTAGCCAGAGAGCGCGAACGGCGAACATCGGGCGAGCTCGCAGCCAGCAGGGCCAGCAGCGTTAAAGGTGTAGAAGCAGATCGCGCGGTGATATAGGGATCGGCTAACAGGAGCGAGGTGGCAGCCACAGGGATTGGGTAGCAGACCACCAGCAAGGCCATCGCACCCCACCCGGCCTGTCCAGTGTTCCAAAGTCGACACCCCAGTCGTGCAGCCAACATTAGGGTCAGCGCGGTTAGAAGAAAGTAGCTGATAAAGAGGAAAAGATCGAGAGGAACATGCAACATCGCGATGGCACGAGCGGCGACATCCGAGAAGATGGAAAGCTGCGCCTGTGCGCGAACAAAGGCGTCATCGCCGGCATACAGTTGCGGAGAGAGAGCTTTCTGGATGCCGGTGACGTAGATAGACCCGTCCGACGAATAGGGGTGGTAACCGTGAATCAAAAGCACCAACAAGGCGCCGACCAGAGCCGAGCCACCTTCGACGGCGCGCCTGTCCGGTCGGCGCTTGATTCTAGGGTCAGCAGCGAAGGGCGCCGCGACCAGCGTGCTCAAATCCTGTGCTCCAAGCTTCTGCCGATAAGTGGACGAGAGAGGGCCTTACCAGAAGCGAATAGGTCGTCAGGGTTTCGCAGGCACATAGTAATCTCATTTCTCGCCGCAAGACCTGCCGACGTTCTTTGTGCCCAGCGCTTGGGCGTAGAATCACGCTTCCCGCACTGAAGCACTCGCCTAACGGATGATATACGAACGCCCGTGCCTTGTTTCCGCCACGCAACTGTAGGGTTCGACGTTCTACCTCAAACATCGTCCCCGCGCATGATCGCAGCGGATTTCAGTAACCGGCCTCAAAGCCGGGAACAACCTCATCGGGCTATACAGCTTTCGCGCCGTGCACACCATCAAGCGGCCGCCCGCATCCGAGAAACGGCCTGTCTACACATCCGCTTCAATCGATTGATCCTCTGCGGATGTTGAAGGCCGGCAACCGCTTCCCTGCTCCGCCACCGGACCGGCAGGAGCGGTCATTTCCCGGACCTTTTCGAGCAGCCGGGGAAGACCGAAGGGCTTCTGCAGGAATCCTGCCTTCACTCCGCTCTCGCCCACCGCCGGCAGCATTCTTTCCGGGTTCCCGGACATCAGCAGCGTCTTCAGCTCGGGGCGCGTCGACTTCAGCGCCAGCGCCAGCGCCAGCCCGTCCATGCCCGGCATCATGACATCGCTGAGCAGCAGATCGATCTGCCCTTGATAGCTGCGCGCAAGCTCCAGGGCCTCGCGGCCATCACCGGCGCGGAGCACGTGGAAGCCGCCTTGCCTCAGAAACTCCGCCATGAGGATCTGGATCGCGGGCTGGTCTTCAGCCAGCAGGATGGTCCTGCCCTCCGGTATGCCCACGCCGGGCGCCGGCGATGCCGGGGGGTCGGAGGGCGCGCACGGAGACCCTGCCGCCTCACGCCTC
>CAXUND010000018.1:0-37689 GCA_964252445.1 uncultured Acidobacteriaceae bacterium
AGGATCGCAAAGCTGTTCACGATGTGTGCGGCATCGAGATAGTCTTTGAACGCTCCGTTTCTCTCGAAAAGGTCGACGCGAGAATCGATAAAGACAGGGATCTGAGGAGTATTCCAGATGAGATAACCGCCCCAGAGATAATCGTTGAATACTCTTCCACGGGGGCGAAATGCCTTGAGGTAGCCAACAGCGCGCGTCGGGTACTCCGGGCTTAGACAAGACGGTGAAGACCGTTGCCAGCCGCTCACCAGCAAAACCAGGCCTGCCAGTATGATTCCGTTCAGCCATGGGCGGTCTGGAGTAGGCCTGGCAGGGATCCAGAGAGAGAGGTCTTTCGCGAACAAGGGAATTGCAAGTAAGGCAGCCAGGAAAAGAAAGCGTGAGTAGGTAAGCGCGGAATACGTACCTATAGCAACGAATGCGAGTTCATAGAGCGCCCACTTACGAGTGCGGATCAGGCTACCAATCATGACCAGAGCAAACACCAGGAAGAACGCTTTACCTCGCGGGGAGTGGAAATCCAGAGTGCGCCATTCTTCAACGGAAGCGATGTTGAGCTTTTGGCGAAATGCAAGGTCAAAGGGGTAGGCAATCAGCCGCCATCCGTAGGGATTGATAAGCAGCGCTCCCACGCTCGTAGCACCGGAAAGTAGAAGCGTTCTCGCTTGTCGGGGTGTCCAGGGTTCGCTCGCAATAGCGCCGGTATGACAGCGAACGATGCCGGCGCCGAACCAAACAAGAAAAACGACTATACCGATGATCCAGGACCCGTGAAGATTGATCCAGAAAAGAAAAAGTAGAGGGAAAATGCAGGCGTAGTAACTCTGCGCAGGCGCCTGCGCACGCTGGTAAAGCTCGATTGCGAGAAGCTCAGCGGTCAGACAGAGCCAGCCGAAGATGAGTGTGCGAGGTCCGAAGGACACGGTAGAAAAAAAGACGGAGACTATCGTGCAGGCAAACGCGCTGCGCAGGTTAGCGGAATAGAGATAGCCAAGCGCAAAAATGCCGATAAACAGAAGGGCGAGAGTAGCAAGGGTCAGCACTCTTAAGCCGGAGGGCCCTGCCACTTTCCAGGCTATGTAAAAAGGCAGCTCCGACAGCCACTCGTGATTGGTCCAGGGCGCGCCTGCGGCGGTGGACGAGTAGACGTCCTGTGTAAGGAATCTGTGGGACGTCAGTTGCAGCTGGGCATTTCGCAGGTGCCACCAGATGTCGGGGTCCGCGATAGCGGCTGGTAGAAACAGCGAAAGAAACGCCACAATGAGGCCCCCCAGCAAGACGGGGAAGCCGAGCAGAGTGTTTGCGTAGCGGAGTGAAGAGGCTGCGGGCGCGGCGGACGCCTGCCCGCCTACTTGAGGCGGCGGCAATGGAGCAAACGGTGCTGTGGACACTCTGGCCATAGATTCAGCGGGATCGGGACCACTTCCAGAGCGTACCGGCGATGGTTCACAGACGGCAGGACAATCATGGGCGAACAGCACTTTGGTACCGGGCTCGAGATTAGGATCATCAAGCTGCAGAGGGAAGCACAAGGAGTTCCATAGTGGGAATCATGAAAGGTTGGATCGACCACATTACGTTCGTGACTTACTCCGTCTGCTCCGCCGCCCGATAATTGCAGCAAAGCTACTTTAGCGTGAAAGCGCTAAGCCAGCCTCATCAAGCAGCCACAGGGGAGAAACAATCATGGTTAAGTTCAAGGCAGTAATCAAGCAGTTTGTGCAGGACGAGTCTGGCCAGGATCTTATCGAGTACGCGCTGGTTGCAGGTCTCATCGGGCTTGGCGCAATTACTGCTATGTCGGGTCTCGCCACCAGCATCAAGACGGCATTCAACTCGGTCGGCAGCCAACTTACCAGCGCTGTTTAAGCAGCAAAGCCTCTCTGTGGGTGTAATCGTGCGTGATGCGGGAGCAGTATGTCCTTGGCGCCAGACAAGAAAATGAAGTTGCCTGCTGCCAAGGTGATCCCGGCTTACGCCGATGAGACACGCCCCCTGGAGCGGGATTGCGCTGTAAACCGACGCTCACAGAGGTTCCCGCTCTGGCATACAGGCCTCGTGCTTCGTTTGCTCTACGAAGAGACAGGGCAGGATCTTGTGGAGTATGCGTTCATTATGGCGCTGGTTGGTCTGGGTGCGATAGCAGCCATTTCAGGCCTGGCCGGCAAGCTTAAGAACGCACTGAACATTATAGGAAGCAACTTGCTCAGTGCGACTTAGGACTTTTCGATGCGGCGGCGCTGACGACTTCCATATCGTCTGGAGCAAGCCTGCGGCCGTGCAGCGCGGATGGCAGGCGGTGCTGATCCGCAGCGTCGAGTCGTACCTGGTTCGTCTGGTGGTGTGTTTGAGTGGCGCTGAGGGCGCAAGGAAATGTGAGGTAGGATCATGGCGGCTTCAGCGCAGGAGATAGTTTTCGCGGGTTTTTCGCTGCTCTGCGCCGGCATTGCCTCGCGGCATGACGTCCGTGAACGTAGAATTCCCAATCTTCTTACGGGACCGGCCTTGTTTGCTGGGCTGCTCCTTCATCTGATCTTCGGAGGATGGAACGGGTTGGGCTCCTCTGCGCTCGCTGCATTGCTAGCCGGATTAGCGTTCTTCGTCTTCTTTGTTGCCGGCGGTATGGGCGCGGGAGACGTGAAGCTTATGGCTGCGGTCGGCGGGATCGTCGCACTCGGTGGACTATCTCAGGTGATGTTGTCGACTGTCTTTGCAGGCGCCTTATTCGCGCTCGCGAAAGCCGTCTACCACGGCCGTCTGCGTACGACGCTCAGCAACGTCTCGGCGCTTCTGGGTCACCATTCCCGGCACGGTCTGGATCCGCATCCCGAGATGAACCTCGACAATGAACAGTCGCTGAGGCTGCCCTTCGCCCTGCCCATCGCTGCCGGCTGCGCAGTTTACCTGGGAACTCTGCTCCTGGAGGGAAAAGCATGAAGCCGGGCCGCATCCTCTTGGCGCTTACTATGTCCCTCGTCCTGTCAGGTGCATGTACGTGGTTGCTAAGCCGCAAAATCGAGGCGCACGCAGCGACGCAGAAGGTGCTTGACCTTCAGTATGTGGCGCCTGTGCGATCAATGCAGGCGGGAGAGGTGTTGAAAGCTGACGCGGTGAACCTGATCAAATGGCCGGCGACCAATCCGCTCCACGGAGCCTTCATGAAGCCGTCAGATGTGTTAGGGCGCGCTCTGCTGTACCCCATTGAACAAGGCCAGCCGCTGCTTGAGCGCGATGTCTCGGCAGCGGGGTCGGGGGCAGGGCTGGCAGCAAAGATTCCGAGTGGCATGCGCGCGATCGCTCTGCGTTCGGACGAAATCGTGGGTGTCGCCGGCTTTCTCATCCCCGGCTCTCACGTGGACGTTCTGGTGACCTACCACAGCAACGCTTCTGCAGATCCTGTCACAGCCACAGTACTGCAAAACTCGGAGGTCATCGCGGCAGGACAGAAGGTTGAGCCTGATCCTGAAGGAAGGCCTGCTGCTGCGACCGTCGTGACGCTCCTGCTGACTCCCGAGGATTCGACGCGCGCGGTGCTTGCGAGCACTCAGGGCACCGTACATTTTGTCCTGCGAAACGGCGCCGATCAAGGTCGGACGCATGTGGCTCCTCTTACTCTTGCAGAACTGTCGGGCTTGCCTACGCTTCCCGTGAAAGCGCCGGTCGCCCAAGTTGCGGCCGCTCCTGTCCATCGCGCTGCGCCCGCTCCAGAGATCGAGACCATCCTGGGCGACTCCTCCTCACCAAGGGCCGGAGTCCAGCCATGAGTTGTCTAACGATGCTCCTCAAGCCGTCTTCAGGACGATGCGTGGTCATGGCGACCACCGCGCTCCTCCTGGTGGTCGCGTTCTATCCTGCGGCCTCAAAGGCGTGTGCTCTGAAGTTGGCCGCAGGCGACGCCACGTCTGAAACATCCTCTCTTGGTTCCGAGGAGGTGATTCACCTGAACGTGGGCCGTTCCCAAGTGTTAGCTTCACCGGTCCCCCTGCGACGGATCTACATCGGCAATCCCGCGGTGCTGCAGTCCTACACCCAGGGCCAAAAAGAAGTGGTCATTACCGCCAAGGCCGCGGGTATCAGCAGCCTGGTGCTATGGGACATGGAAGGTGGACGCCGGCTCTATTCAATCGCAGCCGCCATCGATCTGGACGGCTTAAGAGCTTCGATTCATGATGCGTTTCCCGGTGTTACTGTCAAGGTAGAGTCTGTCGATGGCAAGGTGCTGCTATCGGGACTAGTACCGACTGAGGCGGTTTCCGATGGCATCTCCAAACTCACCGCTGTCTACAGCAAAGATGTAGTCAATTCGCTGCAGTTGGCTCCGCCCCGCGGCAAACAGGTGCAACTGAAACTTCGCATCGTTGAAGTTGATCGAACCAAGATGGAGCAGTTTGGACTTAATTTCATCAGCACAGGGAAGAACAGTGTAAGTACAAC
This sequence comes from uncultured Acidobacteriaceae bacterium, assembly GCA_964252445.1. GTDB lineage: Bacteria > Acidobacteriota > Terriglobia > Terriglobales > Acidobacteriaceae > EB88. The sequence goes on from CAXUND010000018.1 coordinate 4,435, forward strand.
AACGGGCCAATACACTGCGCCGCTTTTCAATAACCCCGTCGGTACCGGAGCCACCGTCGGCGACGCGCTGAACCTTTCCTATTTCAACATTCCGTTCGGCCTTGGGCTGACGATTCAAGACCTCGAAGAAAAACAGATCTTGCAGGTCCTGGCCGAGCCGACCTTGACCACTATGAGCGGTCTGCCGGCTCGCTTTCTCTCCGGCGGCGAGTTTCCCTTTCCTGTCGTCCAGGGAGGCACAGGCAACTCTACAGCAATCACGATCATGTTCCGACCTTATGGAGTGAAGGTCGATTTCACTCCGACCGTAAACGCAGATGGCTCGATACGGTTGAAGGTCAGCCCGGAAGTCAGCACCCTAGACTATAGCAATGCGGTCACCATCTCGGGATTTACTATTCCTGCGCTATCCACTCGGCGTGCCGAGACAGAAGTCGAGATTCGTGATGGGGAGAGCTTTGTCGTCTCCGGACTGCTGGACCACAGAACCACGGACAGCCTGAGTAAGATTCCTGGAATCGGCGATATTCCTATTCTGGGTCAGCTCTTCAAATCCAAAAGCCTCAATCGTTCGATTGTTGAGCTTGTCGTGATCGTAACGGCCAGCATAGTAGACCCGCTGAACCAGCCGCAGCCGACCACTGAACCAAAGATGGTCTTTCCGAACATGGAGAGCTCTGCTTTCGACGCTTCAGCAGGGAGGGCTCTCCAGACGGCACCACCAACGCTCAAGGTGGCAAAGCCATGAGCACTGCGGTCTCACTGGCGGATCGCGCCAAGCAGGCCATTTTCTGCGTCTGTGCCGATGAGGGGGTGGTGAACGCCGCCAATGCCGCTGCCCTCGCCGTAAACGGAGGAGTCTTCTTCGGAGAGTTCCGGGATTACATCACGGCAGAAAAACGGCCCCAGTTTTCTCCTTCATTAAAGACCGCATCTTCCTGTGTCGCGTTGATCGATTTCGATCGCGATCCGGAACAAGCATTGAAAACGGCGGAACGCCTGCATGAGATCTTTCTCAAACGGATCAGCATCATTGCAGTCTGCGCTTCGCCGGATGCTTCGCTGCTGCGCAGAGCGATGCGAGCAGGCTGCGCGGAATGCCTGACCAAGCCCGTGGACGTTGCCGAACTCTCCGCCGCTCTCACTCGCTTTTATCAATCAACACTCGTCAACCCCCTTGCACAGAGCAGCGTGGGCAGCGTGATTGCCCTGTTCGGTGCGAAGGGCGGCGTCGGCACGACCACGCTTGCTGTGCACCTGGCCACCTACCTCGTTCGTCAGCAGCATAAAAAGACTTTGCTCATCGACCACAAACATCAGCTCGGACACGTGGCTCTCTACCTCGGCTTGCAGGACACGCTCTACCACTTCGACGAACTGATGCGCAGCGCAGACCGCCTGGACACAGAGCTTCTGAACGGATTCGTCATTCGTCATCCCAGCGGCCTCGACGTCATCGCATCTCCAGAAACGGCGGTCAATCACCCCGAGAGCAAGAGGAACGAGCTCGAACGCGTCATGGAGTTCCTGCGCAGGGAATATGACTATGTGCTGATTGATTCCTCGGTTGGCTACCAGGAGGCGAAGGTGTCGATTGTTGAGCAGGCAGACCAGGTGTACCTGATCTCGACTCCTGACGTGGCTTCATTGCGCGATCTGGCTCGCCTGGTCGAGGGTATGAGCCTGAGCGATTCAGCGATGAGCAAGCTCCGGCTGGTCATCAACCGCTCGACTGCCAACGACTCTCTTTCGCAGGAGCAGATCCAGAAGGCGGTCCGCTTTCCGGTCTACACAGCGGTCGCGAACAGCTACGGCGAAGTCGTCAGGGCCATCAATGAAGGCGAACCGGTTGCGCCGCACAAAAACTCTCTGTTTACGCAACAAATTCTCCAATGGTCGGCGCGCATCGTCGGCGGCGGAGCTCCGGCGCAGACATCGGCGAAAAAGACACTCGCATTCTGGCGCAAACAACAGAGTTAGCGCGCGCAAAGCTAAGGACAAGCATGGCTGAATCGCTCTACATGACCCCGCCCGTTCGCCCTACCCTGGCACCCGACGCCCGGGCAAATACAGTGCTGACGGATTCGGTGCGACATACCCTGAAAACAGCTGTTCATAATGAGCTGATCAAGAGAATGGATCTTGAGAAGCTCTCCCTGCTTCAGGGCGATGGCGCCGGTGGCCGGCAGCGTCTGCTCCTGGTCATCCTTCAGCTGATCGGCGAACAAAGCATGCCGCTCAGCTCGGGCGACCGGGACAAGCTCGCCAACGAAGTTCTCGATGAAGTCTTCGGGCTTGGGCCGCTCGAACCGCTTCTGCATGATCCATCTGTCAACGACATTCTGGTCAATACCTTCCACACCGTTTATGTCGAGCGGCGCGGAGTACTGGAAAAGACCGACGTCGTGTTCAAGGACAATGCTCACCTGATGCACATCATCGACAAGATCGTTTCTGCTGTAGGGCGGCGGATCGACGAGTCTTCTCCAATGGTGGATGCGCGCTTGCTCGACGGCTCGCGAGTGAACATCATCATCCCCCCGCTTGCCGTAGATGGTCCACTCCTGTCGATTCGCCGTTTCGGTTCAAAGCCCCTTGGTGCAGAGGACCTGCTACGTTTTCGCGCGCTGACGCCGATGATGCTGGAACTGCTTAGGGGAGCGGTCCGCGCCCGGCTGAACATCGTGGTTTCCGGCGGAACGGGCGCCGGCAAGACGACGCTGCTCAACGTCATCTCCGGCTTTATCTCGCCCGATGAGAGAATCTGCACCATAGAGGACTCTGCTGAACTGCAGATCAAGCAGGAGCACGTCGTCCGCCTGGAATGCCGTCCTCCCAACCTTGAAGGGCGGGGCGCCATCCGCCAGCGCGAGCTGGTCATCAACGCTCTTCGTATGCGTCCCGATCGCATCATCCTGGGCGAGGTGCGCGGCGAGGAAGCCCTGGACATGCTCCAGGCGATGAACACGGGCCACGACGGGTCTATCACCACGGTGCACGCAAATACACCCCGAGACGCCATCTCCCGCATGGAAACCATGTCGATGATGGGCAGCGTCGCTCTTCCGGAAAAGGCGATTCGCGCGCAGATCGCCTCGGCTATCGACGTGATCGTGCAAGTTTCCCGCATGAGCGACGGCAGCCGACGCATCACGCACATCAGCGAGATCACCGGCACCAGCGGTGACGTGATCAGCATGCAGGATATCTACCTGTTCGAAAAGCAAGGTCTGGCACCGAACGGAAAGGTGAAGGGGCGGTTCGTGGCGACGGGAATCATCCCCAAGTTCGCGGAGCGACTCAAAGCCTGCGGCATACCATTCGCGATTGATCCTGATGAAGAGATGCTGGAGATCTGAGGATCATGCTGATATTTGCCTTCATCCTCGTCCTGCTCGTCAGCCTAGTCACCTCATTGCTGGCCACGCGCAGCAAGCCGGAACCGAAGCTGCTCAAAAAGCGCTTGCGCGTCATAGAAAGTTACGGCCAGGTTGTCCAGGCAGAAGGCAAGCTTTTTGAACTAGAAGAAACCCCCGAGAGAACCATCTCCACCCGGATCGGCGAGTTTCTGGAACGCTACCCCATATCGCGGCGTTTGCAAATTGTCATTCTTCACGCGGGCAGTGAAATGACGGTCGGATCGCTGGTCCTTATCAGCGCGGCCAGCTCGCTGGGCTTACTGCTGGTGGTGAGTCTTTTTGCTCGTTCCGTGCCCGCGCAGCTGGTAGCCGGCGCTATCGGTATCTGGGCTCCCTATGCTGTCCTTGGATGGAAGCGAGGGCGCCGCCTCAAGGCCTTTAACCTCGCCCTGCCTGATGCCATGAACCTGATGGCTCGCTCGCTTCGGGCAGGTCACTCAATCAGCTCTGCAGTTGAGATCATTGCCGAGCAAAGTCCCGAACCGCTTGCCTCCGAATTTGACCGCGTCTTTCAGCAGCAGAAGTTTGGTCTTCGCTTTCGCGACGCTCTGCTCGAGCTGGGAGACCGTGTGCCGTCGACTGACCTTCAGTTTCTCATCACCGCGATCCTGGTGCAGAAGGAAACAGGCGGCGATTTGATCGAAATTCTCGACCGGACGACAGAAGTCATCCGCGACCGGATCCGCATTGAAGGCGAAGTCCGAACCAAGACCGCACAGGGAAGGCTCACCGGATGGATCCTTAGTCTGCTGCCGCTCGTGCTTCTGCTAGTCATCAATGTCGTCAGCCCGGGCTACTCAAGTCTGCTGTTTCACGATCCGATGGGACAGGTAGCGCTTTACATCGGCGGCGGCCTGATGTGCGTGGGAGCGTTTGCCATCAGCAGGATCGTCAAGGTGGAGGTTTAGGGCCGATGTCCCTCAGCTTTTACATCGCGCTCGGCGGAACCCTGTTCTGGGCCATGCTGCTGGGCTGCTACTTCCTCTCGCTGCGGACGGCGCGAGCAACCTTTCAAAGGGTGCTTGAAGCAACCCAGACCGGATCGAATCGGGTCATGCGATCGCAGCGGCGCCATGAACTAGGCGAGCAGCTGCTCGAGCTGGTTCATAACGTACGCACCCGGCTCGGCTTGAGCGAAGACATCACCCTCAGGGAGAGAGTGGAGAGCGCCGGCTTTAAAGGGACTCTCGCGGTGGATCTGTACGTTGCATCCCGTGTCCTGCTGCCGCTGCTTGCATTCCTGCTGGGCTCTACCATCTCGTGGAACCGCATGTTTTCAATGATCGCGCTGCCGGCTATCTGCTACCTGCTGCCGGACATCGTTCTGCAGAGGCTCATCAAGAGGCGCCGCGAGCAGATAAGGCGCAGTATTCCGGACACAGTTGACTTACTTGTTATCTGCGTCGATGCCGGTTTGGGCATTGACCAGGCGATGTTACGCGTTGGACAGGAACTGCGCGTGAGCCACCCGCAGATGACAGAGGAGCTGCTGCACATCAATCGAGAGCAGCGGGCGGGTCGCACTCGGCTTGATGCCTGGCAGGGCTTTACCAAGAGAACACAGTTGCCTGACATTCAAGCGTTTGTCAACATGCTGACCCAGACGGAACGCTTTGGCACGCCGATCGCGAAAGCCTTGAGCGAGTTTGCTGACGGTGTGCGGCAGAAGCGACGCCAGAAGGCAGAAGAGATGGCAGCTAAGACGACGGTAAAGATGATTTTCCCGCTTGTTCTAACTATTTTCCCCAGCATTTTTATTGTACTTGTCGGGCCGGCAGTCATAACTATTATGCGCGGGCTTTCAACCATGGGTAAGTAACAGGCGATGGCGCTGAGATCCCCTGACAAGAGTAACCATCGCCACGGATTTGGCAGACACTTTCGACCTGAAGATGATTAGCTGGAAGTGCGCAGGCAAATGCTTGGGCCGCGCGGCTGAGGTGGCTGTGCACACCGGACCTAATCCGCGCTTCTGCTTTCAATCATAAGCCGGCCCAATGAAGTATCCACCACTTCGCGAAGACCGCTCCACGAGCGAGAAAGGAGTTTCCTGTGAGTGCTGAACTTGCTATCCGTGTAACAGCAGGAGCATTGTTTCTTGTCGTTCTGCTGGTCATCGTCATGCGCCGCAAGCGGACGGTTTAGAGGCCGCTCTGCTGAACAAGCGAGTGTTCCCAGCCGCAGGGTCCGCTCAGAGTTCCCGCTTCCAAATCAAGCGACCTGGATCAGCTCCATGGGAACGGGTCCCACGTCATCGCGCCTCGTCCCGCAGGCAGCTCCCTGGTGCTGCCTGCTCACTCCTAGTGTTCGTTCAAGCCTACCCGCACGGTGCATTCGTGGAACGCTATGTCGTCCATAATGAAACCCAGGCTGAGCCAGTCTCTTGCTGCGTACGACTCGCTGACAGCTTCCTTCCGAGACTGATCGGTTTGCTGGGAAGCACCGGCCTCGGTGTGGATGAAGGCCTGCTGATCCGACCCTCCTCCGGGATACACACCTTCGGCATGCGCTTCGCTATCGATGTGGTTGCACTCGACCGTGCGATGCGCGTGACTGGGACCTGGACCGCGGTACCTCCCTGGCGCGTCCGCGGACTTAGTCTCAGGACTGCCAGCGTACTCGAGCTCGCCGCCGGCAGGGTCCAAGCCACCCGCCTTCAAGTCGGCGATCAGCTTTCGTGTAGACCGTGGCCGAACTCCTGAGCCCTGAGTCAGGTTAGAGCCCCGGTTCATTCGGGTCGGCTCAAGCAGGCGCGTCACTTCCTTCTGCAACGGTTGCGGCGGCGAATGTAACAGCCAGTCCTTGGCTGCCTCAAAGCAGAACTGCGCACCGATGATGATCAGCCACAGCGAAAGCGCGAGTCGCAGCTGGCGATTCGGGATGCGCGGCGCTGCTATGGTTCCGGCGATACCGCCAAGTATCCCGCCGATAGCCAGCTTGAGCAACAACTGTCCTAGGTAGCTGCCGCCGAACAGGTGTACTCCAGTCCCTGCAAGCGCAATGCAAAGCCCAAAAGCCAGATCTGTTCCTACCACCTGTGCAGCGGGGAGTCCGGTGAGCCCCAGCAGGGCAACCGTGCCGAGTGCTCCCGCGCCTGAGGACGAGAAGCCGACCTCCGCGCCGACTGGCAGCATGATTGCTGCAACCGACCACGGCCGCTCAACCGTAGGTCGGGAGATCCCGGACGGATGAAAGTACCGGAACAGGTGCCAGCCGGAGGTGAAGAGAATGATAACCCCGAGCACGAAGTAAAGTGCATAGCTCGGGCCTGTTCTTGCCACATGCCGAAAGAAAAAGGATCCGGCTATGACTCCTGGCAGGCCACCTACGAGCATGTACTTGAGCACATGCCAGGAGACCTGGCGTCGCGCGATCTGCGCCGGGACCACGATCAACTTCACCACTGCTGAATAGGCCAGCGCGGTACTCACGGCAGTCTCCACCGGCACGTGCAGGAAAAGGATGAGCAGAGGCGCAGTGATCACCCCTGCGCCCACTCCCGTTAGCGCAATGACCAAGGCAATGACAAAGCCGATCAGAACGTCCATGCACCCACGCCTCTTCCGTCTGGTACTTCATGCAGGTTGCACATGGATGCCGCACTCCTGCTTTTGTCCGCCCCACCTGCCCGAGCGCGGATCGTTTGGATCGGTAGGCAGGCTGGTACACGGCTCGCATCCGATGCTGGAATAACCGCGCTCGTAGAGGGGCAGCAGCGGAACGCCGGAAAGCTGAGGGCTGGTCCACACATCCCGCGTCGCCCAGTCCGCGAGCGGGCTTAGCTTCCGGATACGCTTGCCTGTCGGCAGCGTGAAAACTTCCACGGGCACGAGCGCTGCGCGGCTCTTCGCCTGCTCGCGACGCAGCCCGGTGAACCATACGTCGAACTCTTCGAGCGCCGAGAACAGCGGTTTGACCTTGCGCAAGTTGCAGCAGCGGCCAGGATCGCTCTGGTGCAGGATGCCGAATGCAGTTTCCTGTTCCGGAACCGTTTGCGCAGGCGTCAGGTTCACCAGGTTCAGCGACCACTCGCGCGTCAGCCGATCCCGGTACTCATATACCTCGGCGAAGTGGTAGCCGGTGTCGAGGAAGATCACGGGTACGTGCGGCCGATGCTCGCGTACCATCTGCAGCACCAGCACATCTTCCGCTTGAAAACTGCAGGTGACGCAGATGCGGCTACTGCCCGCGGCAGCTATCTCCTGGTTGACGAAGGCGCGCGCAGCATCCTGCCGTTCCTCGAAGTTCAGTGGTTTTATGAGGTCGATTAGATCTTCAGCCAAGCTGGGTTTCCTCCCGTTCCGGCAAGCGGCCAAGTTGCCGCAGCAGAGTTACCGCGTCGGCCGCGGACTGCTCCTTGCCCAGTAACAGTGCGCCCGCGATTTCCCTATCTGTACCGGTCACGATGACAAATACGCCGACCTGCATCACCGCCCGGAGCGTGGCCTCAGATTCGATCTGTGTACGGACCACTGCGCAACCTTCGGCGGTTAGTGCGGACTCCAACGCAGAGGCCTGAGCATCATTGGCGGCCACAACGGTGGACGGCTTATACCGGGCCACCTCGCCGACCTCCACACCGGCTCTTATCATCCCCGCGGCCAACGTAGAGTTCGTCGCCGGATCGATAAGGATGAAGCTGCCTGCGCTGCGACTCGCTGAGTAAGGCTCGAAAAAGATCGGTCGGGTCATGGCTATTTCTGCAACGCCAATCTCGTTCATGCTGAGCGTGTGGACGGCCTCCTCCTCAAGCGAATGAATATTCACCCTGTACAGGACGCGGATGATACGGGCTGCTATCGTCTGGGTTCCGTGTTTCAGCAGGTAGGGGCGCTCGCTTTCGAGTCGCTCGCCTGCGAACCAGACCAGCCATGCCTCGACCGCATCTGCCTGTTGCGGAGGCCGATCGGTGGAGGCAAGCACATCACCGCGGCTGATATCGAGCTCGTCCTCAAGCGTCAGGGCAATCGAGCGAGGAGCACTCGCCTGCTCGAGATCGCCGTCATAAGTAGTGATGGCTGCTACTCGACTGGTGCGCCTGGAAGGCAGCGCGACGACCTGATCGCCCGGGCGCACCGTTCCTGAAGTGATCTGCCCGGCAACGCCGCGATAAGACTGGTTCGGACGAATGACACGCTGAACCGGCAACAGGAAGGGCGCGACGTCTCCCCCTACGCGCGACGGCACCGTTTCCAGGTGCTCAAGCAAGGTGGGGCCTTCATACCACTCCGTGCGTGTGCTGCGCTCGACCACGTTGTCGCCATTAAGCGCACTCACCGGGAGGGTAAGCAGGCTTTGACCGCCGAGCTGGCGAACCAGCGCGGCGAACTCGATTTCAATAGCGCGGAATACATCCTCAGAGAAGTCGACCAGGTCCATCTTGTTGACTGCGACCACCAGGTGGTGGATGCCCAGCAGCGATGCAATATAGGCGTGACGCCGCGACTGGATCAGAATGCCCTTACGCGCATCGACCAGGATGATGGCGAGGTCGGCAGTGGAGGCGCCCGTCGCCATATTGCGTGTGTACTGTTCGTGCCCGGGAGTGTCCGCGATGATGAACTTGCGCCGCTCGGTCGAGAAGTAGCGGTATGCAACATCGATGGTGATACCCTGCTCGCGTTCTGCTCGCAGACCATCGGTAAGTCTCGCGAAATCGATCGCAGGCTCGCGGCCGGCGATCGGAGCGCCGGTAACCGCGCGCACCTGGTCCTCGTACACGTTACGGGAATCGTAAAGAAGCCGTCCGATCAGGGTGGATTTGCCGTCGTCCACACTGCCCGCGGTGCTGAAGCGCAGCAGGTCTTTCTGCTGTTCAGCCGCCAGGAAATCATCGATCGAAAACGGCGCTCGGCTGGTATCAAGGAGACCCGGCATTCAGAAATACCCTTCGCGCTTCTTGATCTCCATGGAGCCATCCTGATCATGATCGATCACTCGATGTGCGCGCTCGGAGGAGCGAAAGCCGATAAGCTCCGCAATGATCTTCGGCAGGGTGTCGGCATCGGAACGGATGGCGCCGGTGCAGGGGCTGCAGCCGAGCGAACGCAAACGCGAGCGGACCCACTGCTGCTCGCCGGGCAAGCTTTCGACGAAGGCCTGCTCGACTGGGATCAGCGAGTCTCCGCGCACAATCATGCGGCGCTCCGCGGCAAAGTACAGTGGAACAATCGGAATCTCTTCAAGCAGGATGTAGTGCCAGACATCCAGTTCGGTCCAGTTCGACAGCGGAAAGACGCGGATGCTCTCGCCGGGAGAGATGCGTGCGTTGTAGAGATTCCAGATCTCGGGACGCTGATTTTTCGGGTCCCACTGGCCGGCTTTATCGCGAAAGGAAAAGATACGTTCCTTGGCGCGCGATTTTTCCTCGTCCCGGCGCGCGCCCCCGAAAGCGGCATCGAAGCCATGCGCACGCAGACCGTCGAGTAATGCGGTAGTTTTCAGCAGTCCGCAGCAACGCTGAGTGCCTAAGCGCACCGGATTTGCGCCCTCGGCGAGGGCCGCCTCGTTGCGCCACACGCGCAGATCAAGGTCTAACTCACGAGCCGTGCGGTCGCGAAACTCCAGCATCTCGCGGAATTTGTAGCCCGTGTCTATGTGCAGCAGCGGAAAGGGAATCGGACCTGGGTAGAAAGCTTTCTGTGCCAGGCGGAGCATGACGGATGAGTCCTTGCCGATGGAATACAGCATCACCGGATTCTGGAACTCGGCCGCCACTTCTCGAAAAATGTGGATGCTCTCGGCCTCCAGTAACTCGAGATGGGTTAGCGCCGGAGGTGAGGGAAGCAGAGTGCTCATGTGCTGGGGTCCGTCTCTGAGTCTGTGCGCAAATCCCAAAAGAAAAAACCCACAATCCTAAGTGGAGTGTGGGTGCGCTTGCAGCGAAGTCAGCCGGATGTTATCTGACGAACCTGCACCCACGGATCAGCCGAGCTGGCTGCATACAGCAACAGACGCTGCAGCAGGCACGACAGCAAGCTCCAAGAGTGAGGCGAATCATGCTGCAAGCTTGCCCTCTTCCCGTGGCTTTGTCAAATACTTCGGCCTCGCGACTGCGTTGAGCAGACTGGCATCTTGACTCGCGAAGCGATCCGCGTTACCTTCCAGGCAAGTCATGAAGCTAGGAACCCAGAACGTCCGTGGCGCCTGTTGCTGTTGTTGTCAACGGCACGGCTGCCGCGTCGGGTTCCGCTTCTCTGACTGCCCTCTCTAGTCGAGCACCAAGTCAGCTGATTGCCCACGCGAAGGCTCTGCGCACGCGTGGGCTTTTTCGTGTGCGTTCTCCTCCCTACTCAGCACCGGCTTTAGAGGAGCACCCAGATGCTTAGACACACCTCACTCCTTGTACTCCTTGTTCTCCTTGCACCGCCCGGCCTGTATGCGCAGGTCGTTGGCGGCAACATCAGCGGCGTCGTCACTGACTTGACCGGCGCAAGCCTCGGGCATGCTCACGTCATTGTGCGTGACACGGAGACCGGCACCCAGCGGCTGCTTGAGACTGCCGCGGACGGCCGCTACAGCGCTCCATCCCTGCCCGTGGGCAGCTACACGGTGACCGTGTCCAATGATGGCTTCGCTACCCGGCAAAGCACCATCGCGCTCACCGTAGGTCAGAGTGCGGTTGTCGATATCGCGCTCACCGTGAGCACCGTGACGAACCAGATCCAGGTCGCAGCCGCACCGTCCGGAGTCGAGACGACCACCCAGGCAAGCTCGGGCCTGGTGAGCGAGCGACAGGTCAAGGAACTGCCGCTCAACGGGCGCAGTTACGACCAGCTCATCACTCTCAATCCAGGTACGGTGAACTATACCGGGCAGCGTTCGGGGTCAATCGGGACCTCCAACTCGTCTGTCGGCAACATGTTTGCCATCTCCGGTCATCGCCCGCAGGATAACCTCTTCCTGCTGAATGGGGTGGAGTATACCGGTGCTTCGCTGATCAACGTGACCCCCGGTGGCACCAGCGGCCAGCTGCTTGGAGTTGATGCGGTGCGGGAATTCAACGTGGTCGCGGACACTTACTCGGCCGCCTATGGCAAGCGCCAGGGCGGACAGATTTCAATCGTCACCGCGAGCGGTACAAATACCTTCCATGGTGCAGCATATGAGTTCCTGCGCAACTCCGCGCTCGATGCCCGCAACTACTTCGACCAGGCACATATCCCTGAATTCCAGCGAAACAACTATGGTCTGTCGATCGGCGGCCCGGTGCGTAAGGATAAGCTGTTCCTCTTTGGCAATTACGAGGGATACCGGCAAAATCTCGGACTATCGGATGTGACCTTTGTGCCCGACAACCAGGTGCGCTCAGGTTCTTATCCTGACCAGGATGGCGTGTATCAACCGGTGTCGCTCGGAGCCGGTGTCGCGCCGCTGCTCACGCTCTGGCCTGCGCAGAATGGCCCTGAGCTGCTGAGCGCAAAGGGGCTCCCGACGGGTATCGCCCTTGCGTATTCAAGCCCGACGCAGCATATCCGCGAAGACTTCGGCACCACCCGCCTGGACGCGAATCTTTCTGCGAGCGACTTACTCTTTGCCGTGTACACCATCGATGATTCCAGCGCTCATACTCCTACGCAGAACCCCCTCTCGCTGTTGGACGAGTCGCTGCGTGAACAGGTGGCGAGCATTGAGGAGCAGCACGTCGTCTCACCGCACTTGCTGAACACAGCGCGCGTCGGTCTCTCCCGCGCCGAGTTCTTCTTCACCGGGTCCAGTGCCGGCAGCACCGCGCCGGGCTTTGTCGTCGGCAAGCCGGTGGGTGCGATCGTTATCGCGGGCAGTACGGCCTCCAACGGATCGTCACAGATTACCGGAGCAGGCGCAAACGTGGGCTCCAACAATGCGACTACGCGCAACCTGCTGACCTTTGACGATCACATTTTCTACGAGCAGGGACGGCAGCAGCTCGAAGCAGGCGGATGGATCCAGCGCCTGCAATCGAACGATAATCTTGCGCAAAATCAGTTCGGTCAGGCTTCCTTCTCAACGTTGGCGAGCTTTCTGGCAGGCACTGTCGCGACCTTTACCGTGGTGCCTGCGCCAACGGAACTAGGTTGGCGATCGTTTCTGGGCGCCGGCTATGTTGAAGATACGGTTCGCTTGCTGCCTACCCTCGAGTTCCGCGCGGGGCTGCGCTTCGAGTCGACCAGCGGATTTAACGAAGTCCAGGGCCGCGCGTCGCGATATGGATTCACGGACGGCATTATCGACACCACGCCTACAACCGGATCTGCAGGCCTCAGCGAGAATCGTGCACGCTTTCTGCCGGAGCCGCGCGTAGCTCTGGCGTGGAGCCCGCGTCCGGACACAGTGGTGCGCGCAAGCTTCGGATTGCACCGCTCTCTCCTGGATACGCTTGATTACCGTTTCGACCAGGCCGCGCCGTTCAACACTACTTTGTCTCTCAAGAACGTCGCTGTCTCGTCACTCCAGGTCACGCCCCAGACCAGGCCGAGTGCGAGCAGCCTGGTCTCTCCATCAACGGTGCAAACAGACATCGAAACTCCCTCGGTCCTGGCATGGGCGCTCGCAGTCGAGCAGCAGGTAGCGCCTTCGACGACACTCACCCTCCGATACTCGGGCTCGCGCGGCTACCATCAGATCGTGTCCGAAGATGAGAATGAACCTGCAAGCGTGGTGTGCCCCAATGCGGCCTGCCCCGCGGCTGCTCTGTCGGGCACTGTGTTTTATCCGAACACGACGCGCGCCAATCCACTGGTCGCGAATACTACGTCCTGGGTTTCACATGGTAAGAGCAATTACCATGCGCTCGAGGTCGATGTGCGGCACGTGTACGCTCACGGGCTTACGCTGCGCGGGAACTATACCTGGTCCAAAAATCTCGACAATGGCTCTGCATGGAACACCAGTGTGTCTGCAAACACTCCTGCGTTTGTGTCCGTGCCCAGCAGGATCAACCTCGACTATGGGCCTGCCGCCACCGACGTTCGCAACATCGCATCGCTAAACGGCACGTACGATCTGCCGTTTAAGGCAGGGCGATCTGCCGGGGCAGGCAGTACCTCCCTGGCGGCGCGCGCGGCCGGCGGCTGGAGCATGAGCGCGATCGCTGATCTCCAGAGCGGGTTTCCTTTCTCCCCGCAGCTTGGATATAACCCGACCGGTTCGGGCGACACCCGCAACCCGGTGCGTCCGGATGTGAACCCATCCTTTTCAGGACGCCTGTATCCGCGCACCGTTAGCCAATGGTTCAATCCCGCCGCCTTCTCCGCGCCTTTGTCGACGCTTTCCGCCTCTGGCGCAATCACCGGTGGCGCTGTAGGGAATGCGCGGCGTGACACCCTGCTAGGCCCTGGTCTCGCGGAGCTGGATGCCGCGCTGCACAAGAACACGCGCATATCCGAGAGGATCAATTTGCAGTTCCGGGCAGAGTTCTTCAACGTGTTCAATCACACAAATTTGACCACCCCGAACGAGACGACCTTTGCAGCTGCACCGAGCTTGCTGAATGGCGTCTATACGCCGCCTGCCCTCTCCCCGACAGCAGGCGTGATCACCGCAACCGCCACCACTTCGCGGCAGATACAGTTCGGAGTCAAGCTGCTCTTCTAAGTCGAACGAGATTACTTTGCTGCCACCCGAGTAAAGCTGCCATGGAGCGATGCCACCGAGTCCGCGCCGACCCAGACATCAAAGACGGCTGCATCTTCACTCCAGCCCTGGTCGGTGGCGCTCCAGTAGCGGAGCTCCTGCGGGCCCAGCTTGAAGTGGATGGTCCTGTTCTCCCTTGGTTTGAGATGAACGCGCTCGAAACCCTTGAGTTCCCGCACCGGGCGGGAGGAGCGGCCGGCGCGCTGGTCCACTTCATCGGCCGCAACGGAGCCGGTATTCGTGACCTCGGCTGTTACATTCAGCTCCGGACCGGTAGCGGAGTTCTCTTGTCGACTTTGAGGTTCTGAAAGGTGAAGGTCGAGTAAGACAATCCGTAGCCAAAGGGGAACAGCGGCGTGCTGGGTTCGTTCCAATAGCGCTCCCCCTGCTTCGACGCGTCCTGGGTCAGATTGTGCGTAGTTGATCGGAATCTGGCCGACGTTGCGCGGCCAGGCGACCGGCAAATGGCCGCCCGGTACCGTCGGCTGCGGCCGACAGCCCGGTCGTTGCCAGCGCTAGGGCTGCCAGGCCGGCGTTGAGGGCGCGGCGGGTTGCACTCTTTCCGACGCCTGCGTTCATGTCGCTCTCCGTTGCGTGGGAACCGAATATAGCCATACCCTCCTGGCCGGGAAGAATGCGGTCGCCGGGCGTCCGGATCGGCTGGCATACTGTCGGATAGATGCCCAATCTCTTTCAGGCCTGTCGGCGGCGCTTGGCTCTGTTGTGCGCGATGATGCTCCTGCTAGGGAGCGCGCTTACAGCGGGCACCGCTCCGGCCCCCTACCAAAGCGCCGGTACTCGGAAGATGGCGGCGCTGTTACAGAAGATCTTTGCTGCATCAGACTGGCGCCTGGACCCGAGCAAGCCTGGGGAGCGCGTCCGCTATTATCAATCGCTGCTGAAGCAGCCGCTGCGTTTTGATCAGCAGGCGGTCGTCCGCCAGCAGCTCGCCATCGAGATGCTGAACGCCGGCGACAGCGAAGGCGCAGTCACGACGCTTGAGGCGCTGCGAAAGGAGTCGATGGAGCGGAAGCAACCGCTGGCGCCGGGACCGTCCGGCTCCGTGGGCGAGTGGCTCGCGCTCAGCTATCTGCGCCTGGGTGAGCAGGAGAATTGCCTGCACATGCACGGGCAGCACTCCTGCATCTTTCCCATCGGGCCGGGCGGCGTGCACATGCTGCCGCGCGGCGCCGAAGGCGCTGTGCGTGAGTTCTCCGCGCTGCTTGAAAAGGATCCGGGTGACAGCGAGTCACGCTGGCTCCTCAATGTCGCTTACATGCAGCTGGGGCGCTATCCACAGGACGTACCGCCGCAATGGCTGGTGCCGGCGAAACTCTTTGAATCGGAGGCAGACATCGGCAGCTTTCCTGAAATCGCTGCCTCTGCCGGCCTTGATGTTACAAGTCACGCGGGCGGCGCCATCATGGAGGACTTTGATGGCGATGGACGCCTCGACATCCTGGTGTCGTCATCAGGACCCTTGGATCCCATGCACCTGTTCCACAACAATGGCGACGGCACCTTCAAGGATGTTTCTGCTGCAGCCGGGCTTACCGGCGAGACCGGCGGGCTTAATGTCGTTGAGACCGACTACAACAATGACGGCCGCCCTGATGTGCTGGTGCTGCGCGGCGGCTGGTGGGGCAAGCAGGGCGCCTATCCGCTCTCGCTGCTGAAGAACAATGGTGACGGCACTTTCGACGATGTAACCGAGCAGGCTGGTCTGCTATCGCTCGGGCCGACGCAGACCGCGGCCTGGGCCGACTACGACAATGACGGCTGGCTTGACCTGTTCGTCGGCTATGAATCCTCGTCCGACGATCCGCATCCGTCCAAGCTCTTCCATAACAATCGGGATGGCACGTTTACGGAGGTCGCGGCTGCGAGCGGCATCGGCGATCTAGGCTTCGTGAAAGGCGTGGCTTGGGGCGACTACAACAACGATGGCCGTCCGGACCTGTACGTCTCCGTCAAGGGCGGCCGCAATCATCTGTTCCGCAATGACGGACCCGGGACGGGGGGCGGCTGGAAGTTTACCGATGTGACCGCCTCTGCTGGCGTGGCGCAGCAGACCAACAGCTTCGCCACCTGGTTCTTTGACTACGACAACGACGGCTGGCCGGACATCTTTGTCGGCGGCTACTCGGTCGGCTCGATTGAAGATGTGGGCGCCTTCGAGATCGGCAAGCCGTTCCGGGCGGAGATGCCGCGGCTCTACCACAACAATCACGATGGAACCTTCACCGACGTGAGCAAGGCGCTGCATCTCGATCACGCGATCCTGCCCATGGGCGCCAACTTCGGCGATCTCAATAACGACGGCTGGCTGGACATCTATCTGGGCACGGGCGACTCGCGCTACCAGGCGCTGCTGCCAAACCGCATGTTTTTGAACCGCGAGGGCAAAGCCTATCTCGACGTGACTACCTCCGGCGGCTTCGGCCATCTGCAGAAAGGCCACGCGGTAGCCTTCGGGGATCTGCTCGGAACGGGCAATGAGGATGTGTTTGAGGAGATGGGTGGGGCGCTGCCGGGCGATAGCTACCAGAGCGCGCTCTACCAAAATCCTGGAAATCCCGGCCGTGGGAACCACTGGATCACGCTCGAGCTCCAAGGAGTAAAGACCAACCGCGCAGCGTTCGGGGCGCGCATCTCGGTCACGGCCGGCGGGCGGAGGATCTACCGTACTGTGGGCTTCGGCTCCAGTTTCGGAGGCAATCCGCTCCAGCAGCACATCGGCCTGGGCAAGGCTGTCCGGGTCGACGAACTTGAGATTCGATGGCCCGGTACCTCCAGGCTGCAGGTCTTCCGAGGGGTCGGCGTCGACCAGAGAATCCTGGTTCGCGAAGGGGACGCAACCTATCGGCCCGCCCCGAAACCGCGTTGAGCGGCAGCCCGTTGTTGATCAGGCTCGAGCCCTGGCCTGCTTCAAGCGCAGCTACTTCGCTACAATGAGGATTGGTCTTCGTCGGCCTGCAAATCACTCCTATGCCTGACTTCCTCAAGCTCCTAGAACAGCGGGTTATCGTCTACGACGGCGCCATGGGCACCAGCATCCAGGGGCATGCGCTCACGGTGGACGACTACTGGGGCAAGGAAGGCTGCAACGAGCTGCTGGTGCTGAGCCGGCCGGACGTGATCCGCGGCATTCACGCCTCTTACTTCGAGGCCGGCGCCGATGTGATCGAGACCAACAGCTTTGGTTCGACACGCGTGGTGCTCGACGAGTACGAGATTGGCGACCGCACGCGCGAGTTGAATCTCGCCGCCGCGCGGCTGGCGAAGGAAGTCGCGGCGGACTATTCGACCCGGGAGAAGCCGCGCTTTGTCGCTGGGTCAATCGGGCCGACGACCAAGCTGCCGTCGCTGGCACACATCAGCTATGACGCGATGGCAGCCATGTATCGAGAGCAGGCCTCGGCGCTGATCGAGGGCGGCGTCGACATCCTGCTGATTGAGACCTGCCAGGATCTGCTCCAGGGAAAGATCGCGCTCGCCGCCTGTGCGGATGCGATGCGCGCCGCCGGCGTTCGCCTCCCGGTCCAGATGCAGGTCACACTGGAGGCCACCGGCACCATGCTGCTGGGCTCGGAAATCGGCGCCGCGCTGGCGGTGATGGAGTGCTTTGATCCGGATATTTTCGGCCTGAATTGCGCGACCGGCCCGGCAGAGATGAACGATGCCGTCCGCTTCTTATGCCAGAATGCGACCCGTCCTATCTCGGTGCTGCCCAACGCTGGCTTGCCCCAAAATGTGGGCGGCGTTGCTGTCTATCAACTGACTCCGGCCGAGCTTGCTTCGTATCAGCGGCGCTTCGTCACCGAATACGGCGTGCAGGTTGTTGGCGGCTGCTGCGGGACGACACCCGCGCACATCCGCGCTGTGGCCGATGCCGTCAAAGACGTGGTGCCCGCCCGTCGCAATGTGAAGACGCAGGGCGTGGCTGCAAGCGCGTTTGCGGCCATCCCACTCGAGGTCGACGGACAGCCAGTGATCGTTGCAGAGGAGATGAATACTACCACCCGGGTCGCGCACTTCCGTGACATGGTGCGCGCAGGTGACTACGACGGCATCCTGGCCATGGCCAAGCGGCTCACTGCCGAAGGCTCACAGATGCTGGACCTGTGCTGCGCCATTGTGGGCGAGGACGAGACCGCCTACATGAATAACGTGCTTGAGAAGATCGCAACCCGCGTCACGGCGCCTATCCTGATCGACTCGACCGAAGCAGACGTCATTGAAGAAGCGCTGAAACGCGTGCCCGGTAAGCCGGTGATTAACTCGATTAATCTCGAAGATGGAGAGAAGCGCACCAGCAAGGTTTTGCCTATGGCCAAGCGCTATGGCGCGGCCGTCATCGCGCTGACCATTGATGAAGAGGGGATGGCGCTGACCGCGGACAAAAAGGTGGCCGTCGCCAAGCGCATCTACGAGCTGTCGACCAAGCGCTACGGCATCCGCGGTGAGGACATTATCTTCGACGCGCTCACGCTGCCCATCTCTACCGGGCAGGAGGACTACCGCGAAGCCGGGATGGAGACGCTTGAGGCCGTGCGCCGCATCAAGCAGGAGCTGCCGCTTGCAAAGACAATTCTCGGCGTCAGTAATATATCTTTCGGACTTACTGCCTACTCGCGGCGCGTTCTAAACAGCGTCTTCCTGAAGGAAGCGGTGGATCGTGGCCTGGATGCCGCGATCGTCAACTACTCGAAGATTTATCCTCTGTATAAGATCCCCGAGCGTGAAGTTGAGTTAGCGCGCAAGCTCATCTTTCATGACCTCTCGGAAGGCGATCCGCTCCAATCCTACATGGCGCACTTCTCCGGAATGGATAAGAACGCCGGCGTTGAAGTCGTCATTGCGGAAGACCTCTCGACAGAAGATCGGCTGAAGCAGCTTATTATCCGGGGCGAAAGGACTATTGGCCTGGGCGCGGATAAACAGACGCTCGAGCAGGCAATCGAGACGGCGCTTGAGACCTACACGCCGCTCGAGCTGATCAACACCGTCCTGCTCGATGGAATGAAGACCGTCGGCGACCTGTTTGGGGCGCGCAAGATGCAGCTGCCCTCGGTGCTCGACTCCGCCGCGGTGATGAAGGCAGCGGTCGCCTATCTTGAGCCCAAGATGGAGCGCGTCGAAGGTACGCAGAAGGGCACCATCGTGCTTGCCACGGTCAAAGGAGACGTGCACGATATCGGCAAGAATCTCGTCGATATTATCCTTTCAAACAACGGCTACAAGGTCGTGAACATCGGTATCAAGCAGACCGCCGATGCGATTATCAAGGCGGCTCAGGAGTGCAACGCGGACGCAATCGGACTAAGTGGATTATTGGTCAAGTCGACGCTTGAAATGAAGTATGTGATCCAGGATCTGGAGCGGCTTGCCATGCAGACGCCGGTCATCTGCGGTGGCGCTGCACTCACTCGCAAGTATGTCGAGCAGGACTTGCGCAAGGAATATTCCTCGGCTGTTTTCTACGCGGAGGATGCGTTCGCCGGTCTTCATGTCATGAGCGACCTGACTACCGATGCCGACGTGCGGCAGCGGCGCCTGGAAGAAGGCAGCACTGTGAAGATCTATCCGCAGTCCGCACAGACGCTTACCCAGAGCGCAACCGCCAATGGGGACGCGGGAACAGACCGCTCGCCCTGGGTCACTCCGGTCGAGCAGACGCCGCAACCGTCCTTCTATGGTGTGCGGGTCAAGAAAGACTTTGATCTTGACACAGTGTTCACTTACATCAATGAGATCGCGCTGTTCAAGAATCAGTGGCAGCTGAAAACGGCGTCAGCAACAGATTACTTGCGGCTGGTAGAGGAAAAGTATCGCCCGATACTTAAACAGCTCAAGTGTGAAATCAAGCAGAAAGACTGGTTCGAACCAAAGCTGGTGTACGGCTTTTTTCCCTGCCAGTCGGATGGCAATGATGTGGTGGTCTACGAACCCGAGCAGCCCGGCGCCGAGCGCCTGCGAATCCACTTCCCTCGCCAGCGTGAAGGACGAAAGCTCTCGATTGCGGATTTCTTTCACCCGAAAGCGTCCGGAGCAATGGATGTGATTGGCTTCTCAGTCGTGACCATAGGGGACAGAGCCAGCGAGGAAACCAAAAGGCTCTTTGATGCGGGAGATTTCACGCGTTACCTTTATGTGCATGGGCTCGGCGTCGAAACGGCTGAGGCCCTGGCCGAGTTGTCACACAAGCTGATTCGCGAAGAACTGGGTATTGCGGGCGAAGATGCTGCAGACGTAAAGGACCTGTTTCACCAGAAGTATCGTGGGTCGCGTTATTCTTTCGGGTATCCTGCATGCCCCAATCTTGAAGATCAGGTAAAGATTTTTGAACTGCTGAAGCCGGAGGAAAATATCGGCGTTCGCATCACAGAAGGGTTCCATCTGGAGCCTGAACAGAGTACCAATGCGCTGGTCGTGCACCATCCGCAGGCAAAATACTTCGTGGTGTAAAGGCTCAATGCTCTGGTATGCTCCGGGCGTGAGCTTAGAACGTCGAAAAATTCTGCATGTCTGTAACCGCGAGATGTTGCGCGAGCTGCGCACCAGTATCCTGAAGACGCACGGGTTTGATGTCGTTCCCACGAAAACCGAAGGCGAAGCGAGAGAGATCTTCAAACGCGAACCGTTTTCTCTGCTTTTAATTGATGTCGAGGGCGATGGACATATTCCCCTTGCGCAGGAGCTGTGCGAGACGATCAGAGAAGCGAAGCCGGACCAGAAAGTAGCTTTCGTGTGTAACTACCGGGTCTCGCTGCACAGCGATTGCCCGGACGAGATCATTCGCAGCGACTTCAATCCTGCGGCACTGGTGGCCGGCGTCGAAAACCTGATCGGCTGACTCAGGCCGCGGGCTGCCGTAGTGACCGTTGAGGCTGCGGCTTTCTCGGCTGCGTTGTCTTGAACTCGCGCCGAAGCGCGGCTTCACGAATCGGCTTCTCGTGCAACAGTAGTTCTGTGGCCTGCAGGTGCGGGTTCGCGTGGAACCAGCGCTTGACGAGGTCATCGTGGAGCAGGTTCAGGATGGCCAGCAGCGACATGCCCTGGTGATGCGCCATCCACTCGCGCACCAGGATCGGTTCGCGCTTTGACTCCGAGTAGTCGGCAGCTTCATAAAAACCGTAGGCGCCCACCCAGTCCCTGTCCTGCATACGCCGCATATTGCGCAGGGCGTCGGTGGGCGCGACGCCCAGTGCGAGCATGCTGGCATACGGGGCGATCACCGGGCCGGCAAGCGCATCCCACTTGAGCGCGATCTGCGGGATGCCGAAGGCCTGGTAGTGGTAGTGGCCCTGATCGTCAACCTGTCCATAGCCAGATTCGGAGATACCCCAGGGAATGCCTAGCGGCTTCGCGAAGGCCTGCTGGACCGCGACCACCCCGGCGAGGGTTCTTGCGACCAGGGTGTCAGGGAAGCTGCGCATCCATAGCGAGGGCATCAGGTACTCAAACATGGTGCCCGTCCAGGAGAGCAAGATGGCGCGTCCAAAGGCAATGGTGTGTGTGCGCCCCAGCTTGAACCAACTCTGCTGTGGCAGATCGCCCTTGGCTATCGAGATGAAGGCGGCAATGCGGGCCTCGGACGCCAGCATGTCATAGGTAGCTTTGTGCAGCGTTCCGCTCGCCACTTCGTAGCCGATCGAGAGCAGCTGGCGATCCTTGTCGACCAGGAAATCGAAATCCATCTCTGTCGCCAGACGGAAGGCCTCGCGCGAGCACTGCTCGATGCCTTCGGTAAGGCTCTGCAGGCAGACACGCGCCGAACGGATCGCGGAGCGCAGCTGCTCTACCAGCACCGCGGTCGAGGAGCCGCTCTCAGGCGCTACTTCCATGGTGGCCCAGGTGCGTGAGAGCTTTGCGTCCAGTTGGTCGGCGAAGGCTGCGGTCTCTCCCAGAGCCGGATTGGCGTCGCTCTTGAGCCCAAGATGCTGCAACTCGCGCAACGGGCGAAACTGTGGGAGCAGCCAGGGCACGTACGTCTCGACCAGGGAAGACAAAGCAGCGGCGCGGGCATTGATCTCAGAGTCGTACCAGTCTGCGCCGGCAGGCGGCTGAGCGCGGCGGGCGAGTGCCCAGTCGATCCAGGCGTCAATGCTCGCCGACTCTACCGGCCAGGAGCCGGCAGGCGCCTGCAGCATCAAGCGTTGCGTGAGGACTCCGGCGACCAGGGACTTCGAGAGCAGCGGCGTGCGCAGCAATGCCGCGGCACCAGTGCGCAGGGTGTAGAGCGAAGCCGCGAAGTTTCCGCTGTCGACAGAGGAGACAGTGATCGGTAATAACGGCTGCAGCGTCCGGGTGTCGTACCAGTTGTAGAGATGGCCGTGACTCTTCTCAAGCTTCTCGATGCTGGCCAGGGTATGAGTGGTCAGGTCGACAAACTCCGGAACTGTGAGGAAGCCGAATTCCACTGCAGCCTGGCGCGCATTGAGCAGCAGGCCGAGGTTGGTGGGCGAGACGCGCGCCGCCTCAAAGACATCTTTCTCCTCGACGTTGTCGGGGATGAGGTAGTTGTGTGTGGCCCCGCCGAACTCGTAGAAGTAGCGCCAGATGCGCATGGCGTGTTGACGCAGAAAGTTGACCTCGTCAGGTCGCAGTGCGGGATGCTGCTCGCGCGGCGGCCGGTTCAGCCACAGAGTGAGAGCGGGCGCCAGCGCCCATAGAAGCAGCAAAGGAAGTGCGAAGGGCAGCGCTGGCCGGTGGACCAGCAGCAGGAGTACGCCAAGGCCGATTGCGATCAGCGGCGTGATGGCGAGGTAGCGATCGACCGGGGTGCTCTTCTTCACGCCCGCCTCAGCCTCGGCCGCCGTCTCCCACTCGAGCAGTCGCTGGCCGGTAATCAGGCGGCGCACCAGCGAACGCACGATCGCGTCCATCGAAAGCAGGGTGGTGTGGGGCAGGTAAATGATGTTGAGCAGGGTGATGAACGCGCCCTGCCCAAAGCCCACGATCGCGTCGCTGATAGCGCCCTTCTCTTCGGCAAACAAGGCACGCCCGAGCGAAAAGACGAGCTGCACCAACGTAGGCAGATACATCAGCAGGATGGTGATCACGGTCCAGTAGAGCGGCCCGCCGGGTAGTCCCAACCATCCGGCCAGCAGCAGCGCGAAGGTTGCTGGCTCAACCAGCGAGCGGCGCAGGTTATCAAAGATCTTCCAGCGCGAGATGGTTGAAATTGGATTGCGCACCTTGCGCCCTGACTCATCCGGCACAGACGACAGCAGCCACTGCGCGATTTGCCAGTCGCCGCGGACCCAGCGATGCTTGCGCCGGCTGTAGGCGCTGTAGTGCGAGGGATAGTCGTCGATCACCTCGATATCGGTGGCGAGCCCGGCGCGCACATAGGCGCCCTCAATCAGGTCGTGCGACAGCAAGGAGTTGCGTGGGAAGCGGCGGTCAAGTACATCGTGAAGCGTCGAAACTTCGTAGATGCCCTTGCCGGTAAAGATGCCTTCGCCGTAGAGATCCTGGTACACATCGGAGACGGCGCGGGTGTAGATATCGAAGCCAGTCTGCCCGGAGTAGAGCGCGGCCAGGCGCGAGCGCGAGGCAGACTGCACGCTCACCCCCACCCGAGGCTGCAGGATGCCGTAGCCCGCGGTGACAATGCGTCGTTCAGGATCGATGACAGCGCGGTTCAGCGGGTGGGCCATGGCCCCGACCATGGTCGCCGCCGTGCCGCGGGGCAGCTGCGTGTCCGAATCAAGAGTAATGATGTACTTGACGTTTGCCACCGCGGCCACGTCGCCGGCCTTGACCGGGAAGGCATCGAAGACGCCGCGCAGGTACTTGTTCAGGTCCAGCAGCTTGCCCCGCTTGCGCTCCCAACCCATCCACACGCCCTGCCGCGCGTTGAAGATGCGGTGGCGGTGGAAGAGCAGGAATTTCCCGCCGTTCTCATGCGCGTAGCGGGTGTTCAGCTCATCGATTAAATGCTGGGCCAGCTCGACCAGCGGGTCTGTATCCTTTTCCCGCGGCCGCGCCACCGCGTCCGGCAGGTCGGTGATCAGCGCGAAGTGCAGGTTCGGATCATGGTTCGCCAGGTAGCGAACTTCAAGTTCGTCCACCAGCTCATGCAGCTGCTTTTCCGAGAGCAGCAGCGTCGGCACCGCCACCAGCGTGGCGTACTCTCGCGGAACGCCTTTGCTGAAGTCGAGCTTGGGCAGCGCCTCGGCTTTGAAAAGCGAGGTCACCGTGTTGTTAAGCAGGTCGACCGCGCCCTGAGTCACCGGCAGCAGCAGCAGCAGAAACGAAACAGCCATCGACACAAAGGTCGGGTACATCGGGACCAGCGGAATCAGGATCACCGCGATCAGCAGGACGGAGATCACCTCGATCGGCGCGATGAAGGCCAGGTCAGGATCGCGCTTCGCGGTCAGCCGTATACGATCGAGCAGCGGCGGTCGGTAGCCGACGCGACCGCTGAGAGCGGCAAAGCCGGCATCGAGCAGATAGTAGCCGATGTGAGCGCGGCGCAGATACAGGCGCGGATCGGCGATCGTTTGCTTCTGCGCTTCCCGCGCCAGGTCGAGCACGGTGCCGGCAACCTGTATCTCCGAAAAGTCCGAGTAGCGCGCGATCTCCGCGACCCGCTTGCGGTAGGTCTCGCGGCTTTCAAAGTCCATCTGCAGGTACGCGGCCGCCGGATCTCGCTGCAGGGTCTGATCAAAGACGATCATCGGCTCGACAAAGGTCGGCCAGTCCGCGTAGCCGAGTTCCCGCAGGCTTTTGATAGCGGTGCGAATCGTGTCAGCTGAATCCGGCTCTGGCGTTCCATCCAGCATCGCCTCTGCGTGGGTCAGGACTGTCTCGAGCAGGTGGAACTTCATCAACGTGGGCAGCGACCAGAGCTCTTCAAGCTGGAGCGGCTCAGAGATCTGCAGCTCATGGATGAACAGCTTGAAGGCCTCTGCATCCCAGACAAAGCGGGTCGCGGTGAAGTAGGCCGCGGCCGCGGCCGCGATCCGCAGCGCATCTCCCTGGTTTGGCACCAGCACCCGCGGCAGGCGGTTCAGCTGCTTCCGTCCGCTGGTCAGCGACGGCGCGGCAGAGCGCAGCAGGCGCTCGTTCTCTCGCAGATCGAGCAGCGGGTCGTTTTCAGGTGAGCCGGAGGGCGATCGATCCAGCCGCGCGTAGAGCAGGTCGAGCGCCTCGCGCGCCGAGCGTGCCTGCGTTTCAAGGCCGCTCTTTCCTTGCGGATGGTGGTGGACTTCCCACGCGCGCGCAGCCTCATGGGCGGCGGTGCGCATCTGCTCCGGGGTCCAGGCTTTCTCGACCGGCCTTTCTGCGGAAATGGAGGTCTGCTGGTTCATCGGTAACTGGCCGCCTGCATTTCAAACATTTCCGCGTAGCGGCCTCCGAGAGCAAGCAGCTGCTTGTGGTTGCCCTCCTCCACCAATTGCCCTCCGGCAAGGACCACGATCCGGTCCGCCATGCGCACAGTGGAGAAGCGATGCGAGATGAGCAGCGCCATCTTTCCGAGGGTCAGCTCGGCGAAGCGCTCAAAAACTTCGAGCTCGGACTTGGCATCGAGTGCCGCCGTAGGTTCGTCGAGAATTAGCAGCTGAGCGTCGCGCAAGTAGGCGCGGGCGAGCGCAATGCGCTGCCATTCGCCGCCTGAGAGGTCGACGCCAGTCTCAAAGCGCCGGCCGAGCATCTGGTCATAGCCGCCGGCGAGCTTGGCCACGACGCTCGCAGCCAGGCTCTTTTCTGCGGCCAACTCGATATCCTCAGGCGTGTGCGCGATCTCGACCCGACCCACGCCGATGTTTTCGCGCACGGTCATCTCATAGCGCATGAAATCCTGGAAGATGACACCCATCTCCTGGTGCAGGTCGTCGAGCGCGTACTCCCGCAGGTCAACGCCATCGAGCAGCACCTGGCCCTCGGTCGGATCATAGAGCCGCGTGATCAGCTTGACGACGGTAGTCTTGCCCTGGCCGTTCTCACCGATCAGGGCTATGCGCTCACCCGGCTCAAGCGTAAAGTTGAAATTTTTGAGCACGCGCCGCTCGGTTCCGGGGTAAGCAAAGGAGACGTTGCGAAACTCGAAGCCGCGCTGGATCGGTCGCGGGATCCTGCGGCCGTTGGGCTTCGAGACGACGATCGGCTGCATCTCGAAGAAACCGATCAGGTCGGTGAGGAACAGCGCCTGGTCGGCGATGCCGGAGGCGGTCGAGAAGACCTGCTGCAGGTTGTTCTGAGCCTGCTGTACCGAGCCGGTGATGAAGGCGAACATGCCGATGTCGTAGCCGCCATGCACCGCCCGCCAGATGACGTAGATGTAGGAGGCGTAGTAGCCGCCGGTGCCCACGATCGAGAACAGCCCGCCCCAGAAGAGCCGTGAACGCGAGAGAGCAACGTTCTCGTCGTAGATATTCTGTGAGAGCCGCGAAAAGCGATCGGTGAAGTAGTTGCTCAGGTTGAAGAGCTTCAGCTCCTTGGCTGCTTCTTTCGAACCGCCGACCTGCCGCAGGTAATCCATCTCGCGCTTGGCCGGCGTCTGACGGAAATTCTTGGCGTAGCCAAGGAAGGCGAAGTGCGTCTCCCCAAGGAACGACGGGACAACCGCAACGATCAGCAGCAGGACTAAGACGGGCGCCTTCCACACCAGGATCCCGGTAAAGAAAAGCGTGGTCAGCACCTGCTGGAAGAGCCTGCCCATGGCCTGGATCATCGCCAGCCGGTCGGTCGCCTGTACCCGGGCGCGCTCCAGGCGATCGTAGTAGACGGGATCCTCGTAGGTGGTCAGGTCCAGCTGCGCCGCCTTGCGCATGACCAGGATCGAGACATGATGGGTGTAGCGGTCAGCGAGCAGCGAGTCGAAAAAGTCGATCAGCCGCGACAGCATGCCGGTCGAGACGACGATGATGACCTCGAGGCCTACCACCCACCAGAAGAGGCGCGGCGTTCCGTGTCCGCTGATGGCCTGCTGCACACCATTGATGATGGTAGCGGCGACGTATCCACCGGCGACGGGGCCTGCGGCGACGATCACCCGAAGAATCAAACCCCAGGTCACCACCGACGGGCCGGATTCCCAGAGGATATGCAGGACAGGCGGCACATTGCGCAGCGCGGCGAGTCGCTCGGCCCAGGCGCTGCGCGATTTGGTGGTGCTCTGCTCGTCAGTCATTCATTCGCATCGGCTGGCGTGAGGAGTGCCATAAGCGTAGGGGATGCGCCCATTCGGCTGGTCGTGGGATGCGGTCAAGGTGCAGAGGAGTTGCGAGTTATGGGAAGCTTCCCGGGAATATATCCAGCCGTATCCTAGACGAGGATATGCAAGACTCTTCAGCATGTGAGGCTATCGTCATCGGCGCGGGCGTGGCCGGGCTGGCCGCGGCGCGCGTCTTGGCCGAGGCGGGTGTGTCTGTGCTGGTGATTGAGGCACAGGAACGCATCGGCGGCCGTCTGCTCACGCATCATCCCGAAGGTGCCTCGGCCCCGGTTGAACTCGGAGCGGAGTTCATCCACGGCCGCCCGCCGGAGCTGCTGGCGCTGATTGAGGAGGCGGGGCTCCCGACCTATGACGTAGATGGCGAACAGGCCTGCTTTGAGGGCGGTGTGCTCGGACCTTGCGGCATGGACGAGGCCTTTGACCTGCTCGACGAGCTTGACGGCTCAGAAGACGTCAGCTTTAACCAGTTTCTTTCCCGCTCGGATGCGCCCGAAGTATCCAAGGCTCGGGCGCGTTTGTACGTGGAGGGCTTCAACGCGGCCGATGCTGCACGCATCGGCACCGCGGGTCTGGCGCGGCAGCAAGCGGCCGAGGCGGCAATCGAGGGTGATCGCGCGGCGCGCATCTGTGGCGGGTACAGCGCGCTCGCTGCCTACATGCAAAGGCGCGTCGAGGACGCCGGTGGCGAAATCCGGCTCGGTTCGCCGGTCCTAGCGATCGAGTGGCAGCCAGGCTCCGGGACCGTGGTTCTTTCCGGTGGCGAACGATGGCACGCTCAGCAGCTCATCGTGACCCTGCCGCTTGGGGTGCTCCAGGTTGGCAGCGTCCGCTTCGATCCGGAGCCGCCGTGCTTCGCCATGCTGTACAAGCTGGCGATGGGTCCGGTCCAGCGACTGGTGCTCGTCTTTCGGGAACGCTTCTGGTCAAAGGACCTCGGCTTCTTATTTGCGCGCGAGCAAACCCCGGGTGTGTGGTGGACGACTGCGCCGCGCGACTCGAACGTGCTCACCTGCTGGATCGGTGGGCCGCGGGCGCTGCACGTGGCAAACACGGACGAGCTGCTCGGGCAGGCACTCGGCTCACTGGAATTGATCTATGCGCTAAACGCAGGAACCCTGAGGAAGCAAATGCTGAGCTGGCACCTGCACGACTGGCAGGCTGATCGTTATAGCTGCGGAGCGTATAGCTTTGCGCTGGTCGGCGGCCTTGACGCCTCAGCCGCCCTGGCCCAGCCAGTCGCGGACACCCTCTTCTTCGCCGGCGAGCACACCGACATCACCGGCCACCCGGGGACCGTTCACGGCGCGCTTCGCTCCGGCCTGCGGGCGGCGCAGCAGGCCTTGGCTGCGCGACTGTTTGCGCAGAGCAGCCCGTCCCCGCTACTGTAGGTGATCGAGGGAGATCCGTTCAAGATGCGTTTCATTGCCGCTGCCTCTCTGCTTCTCTTGTCCCCGGTGCTGGCCGCGCAAACCCCGGCTGCTCCAGCCACCGCGACCCCGCCGCCGGTCACCCTCGCAGCCACTCCGCCCATGGGCTGGAACAGCTGGAACCACTTCGCCGAGAAGGTCACCGACGCCGACGTGCGGGCCGCGGCCGATGCCCTGGTCTCCACTGGCATGAAGGATGCCGGCTACGTGTACGTCAACATCGACGACACCTGGGAAGGCAAGCGCGATGCCAGGGGCGTCCTGCATACCAACCAGAAGTTTCCCGACATGAAGGCACTCGCCGACTATGTTCACGGAAAGGGGTTGAAGCTCGGCATCTACTCCTCGCCCGGGCCGTATACCTGCGCGCACTATGCGGGCAGTTACAAGCACGAGCGCCAGGACGCCCAGCTCTACGCGAAGTGGGGCATCGACTACCTCAAGTACGACATGTGCTCGTTTGGCAACATCATGGAGAAGCAGATCGGCAAGGCCGGCCCGTCTACCAACGCCCGCCGCTACGCCATGGAGCGCGCCGCCTACGAGAAGATGCACCGTGAGCTGCTTGCCGCAGGAGGGAAAACCGGCCGCCCTATCGTCTTCAGCTTCTGCCAGTATGGCTGGGACGATGTATGGAGGTGGGGAGCGGATGCCGGGGGAAACCTGTGGCGGACCACCGGGGACATCAACGACACCTATGCGCGCATGACCGAGATCGGATTCAGCCAGGCGGGTCTGGCGAAGTATGCCGGCCCGGGACATTGGAATGATCCGGACATGCTGGAAGTGGGCAATGGAGGTATGACCGGCGACGAGTACCGCACGCACATGACCCTGTGGGCGATCCTGGCCGCGCCCCTGCTTGCTGGCAACGACCTGAGCAGGATGACCCCGGAGACGCTCGCCATGCTGACCAACAAGGAGGTCGTAGCCATCGACCAGGACCCGCTCGGCACCCAGGGAGATCGCGTCTGGCAGGAGGGTACTGCTGAAATCTGGGCCAGGCCGATCGCGGGTGGAGGCAAGGCAGTAGCGCTGTTCAACCGCTCGTCCGAACCGGCGGAGGTCACGCTGCACCTAAGCCAGATTGGCATGACCCAGGCAACGTTGCACGATGTCTGGGCGGATCGTGATGTGCTGACTGCCGAGGGCAACTACACTGCAAGCGTGCCCGGTCATGGCACAGTGATGCTAAGGGCAAGCGTATCTCCGTAAACAGTTTGGCCACGGGTTAACTCTGCCGCTGGTCGCCGTGGAGACGGTTGCGCCGGTCGGTTCAAGTGCTGCGGTTTGCGAAGTAGTCCGCCGCCTCTAATCGATACAAACATGCTTAAGCAGCGGGTCACTTTCAGACAATAGCGGGTGATTAAAGTCGCCGGAAGGATCGGACGAAAGCCCGAGCCTGCATGAGTTTCTGAAAGCGCAGGTTAATCTCAGCAGTAACAGAATCTAACTTGGACAGGCGCAAGTCCTGAAAGCTCTCGAGCTTGATTTACGGTGACGCTCGAAAGCGTTGGGTACGGAGGTTTCCTTCGTGGACCCGACATAGTCCCGCAAAAGGCGGCGCCAGTCCCAAGTCGCGTAGAATAAGAGGGTCGGCCTCCGAAGACAGAGCATCGCTTCGAGCCGCCTTCGCTATGAGCACTGTACAAGTGGATTCTCCGCAAACGATTTCGCCCGCTGTTGCACGGGAGCAGGTTTTTGATCTCTACCGCCGGTGGGGCCATCTCCAGGCTCAGCTTGATCCGCTCGGCCAATACCTAGGAGTCCAGCCGCTTCCAGAATCCGAGCCAGCCGGCGCTGATCCGTCCGTTATCGCGGACGCGAAGCGCGTCTACTCGAGCACCGTCGCCGCCGAGTTCATGCACATCGCCGATCGCGCCCGGCGCGACTGGATTGCCTCCCGGCTCGAGGGCGTTATCCCCGATCGCGGCTCCTGTGACCAGCAGTGCATCTTGGATCAGCTCATCCGCGCCGACATCTTCGAGTCAGTCGTTCAGTCACGCTATCTCGGCACCAAGCGTTTCTCGCTGGAGGGCGTCACCGTTCTGATCCCTTTCCTCGATGAGGTCTTTCATCGCGCGGCCGAGCTGGGCGCTGAGAAAGTCATGATGGGCATGAGCCATCGCGGCCGCCTGAGCGTGATGGTCAACACCCTGCGCAAGCGGGCGACCGACATCTTCTCGAAGTTTGAAGACGTCAATCCGCGCAGTTTCCTGGGCGGCGGCGATGTCAAGTACCACGTGGGCGCGACCGGCGACTTCCCGGCACGCAATGGCACCACGCTCGCCCTGCACCTGGCTTCAAACCCCAGCCACCTTGAAGCTGTCGACCCGGTAGCCATGGGCCGCGCGCGCGCCAAGCAGGCTCGTTTTGGTTCTGAAGGCACCGACCGGGTGCTGCCGGTGGTCGTCCATGGCGACTCAGCCTTTGCCGGGCAGGGCATTACCGCGGAAACCCTCAACATCTCGGGGATCGAAGGGTACGAGGTCGGCGGCACCATCCACGTCGTCGTCAACAACCTGATCGGCTTTACCGCGGAGCCGGGCGAGTCCATGAGCACGCGCTACTCGACCGATGTCGCCAAGCGGCTGCAGGCGCCCATCTTCCACGTCAACGCCGAGGATCCCGACGCGGTCGTGCGCATTGCGCGGCTCGCGGCTGAATATCGGTATGCCTTTAAGACCGACGTGGTCATCGACCTGATCGGCTACCGGCGGCATGGTCACTCCGAGGTCGACGACCCTACCATCACCCAGCCCATCCGCTATGCCCGCATCAAGGAGCATCCGCCGCTCTATGAGATCTATGCTCGGCGCATCGGCTCTGACTACGAGGCCAAGGTACGAGAGGTGCAGGCAGAGTTTATAGAGGCCCAGCACGCGGCGACCAACGTCAAGGATTTCGCGTCTCTTGCCCAGCTTCCGGAGTACTGGAGCCCCTACAAGGGTGGTGCCTACAAGCCGGAGTACGAGGTTGAGACGGGGCTGACCGCAACGGAAATAGGCGAGCTTTCCAGTCGGCTGTCTGCGTATCCGGCGAAGTTCCACATTCACCCCAAGATCCAGAAGCTGCTGGAGCAGCGCGCCGAGATGGGTCAGGGTATCCGGCCGTTCGACTACGGCATGGCCGAGGCAGTTGCCTTCGCCTCGCTGCTGAAGCAGGGCACGCCGGTCCGTTTGAGTGGGCAGGACTCCGAGCGCGGGACATTCAACCAGCGCCATTCCGTCTTGATTGATATCCAGGACGAGCACTGTTTCATACCGCTGAACCATGTCGCCGAGGGTCAGGCGCGGTTCGAAGTTTATAACTCCGCGCTCAGCGAGGCGGGCGTGCTCGGCTTTGAATACGGCTACAGCCGTGATGCGCCGGAGACGCTGGTGCTGTGGGAGGCGCAGTTCGGCGACTTTGCCAACGGCGCGCAGACCATCATCGACCAGTTCATCTCCTCAGGCGAGGACAAGTGGGGGCTGCTGTCGCATGTGGTGCTGCTGCTCCCGCACGGCTACGAGGGCCAGGGTCCGGAGCACTCGAGCGCGCGTGTCGAGCGCTACCTGCAGCTGGCCGCGCATGACAACATCCAGATCGCGCAGCCCTCAAACGCCGCGCAATACTTTCACCTGCTGCGCCGGCAGATGATGCGCGCCTGGCGCAAGCCGCTGGTCGTCTTTACCCCGAAGAGCATGCTGCGGCACCCAGACGCGCTCTCGCCGATCGAAGACTTCGCCCGGCCCGGCTTTATGAACGTGCTGCCGGAGACCGGCATCGAGAACGCGAAACGCCTGTTGCTGTGCACCGGCAAGATTGGTCATGAGCTGCGGGTCGCGCGGGAAAAGCGTGCCGACAAGACTACCGGGGTCGTCTTCATCGAGCAGCTCTATCCCTGGCCCGAGGCCGAGCTCAAGGCCGCGATCGAAGCGCATCCCGAGGCGCATGAGGTGGTCTGGGTGCAGGAAGAGCCGGAGAATATGGGCGCGCTCTCCTTCGTGATGCCACGCCTGCGTCGACTGGTCAAGAGCGTGAGCGGTTCCGAGCGCCACGTGCTCAGCGTGAAGCGCTCAGCCGCCGCTAGCCCGGCAACCGGAAGCCCCAAGGCGCATGAGATCGAGCAGAAATCGCTGGTTGAATTTGCGCTGAGTCATGGGCTGACAGAAAAGGTGAGTGCGGGGAAGTAGAACACGTGTCATCCTGAGCGCAGCGAAGGACCTGCGGTTGCTCTTGATGTTCTCGGACGAGGGAGTGAACCGCATGCCCCCCGTTACGCAATAAGAGGCAGAGTCACCGCACCAGAACTGGAATGCGTTCACCTGGAACAAAGTCTCCTCTGGTCTCTGACTTCGATCTACTCGCTAGGTGAATGACTTGTGTTCCTGGCGGGGATCCTTGCGGGTGGTCATCAAGTTTGTTTCTACGTGAGGCGATGCCAGAACTCCCGGGTCGTATCTAGCGCTCGTTCATTCGGAAGCATGATCTCGTTGACCCGTGACTGCCCGCCCGTTCGCCCGAGGGTTCTAAGCAATGCCGAGCTTCTGCTGCGCCTCCGGGCTAATGCGGTCCGGGGTCCAGGGCGGCTGCCAGACCAGGTTCACCCGCGTTTCGCTCA
>CAXUND010000018.1:37789-42053 GCA_964252445.1 uncultured Acidobacteriaceae bacterium
ATGCGGTCCGGGGTCCAGGGCGGCTGCCAGACCAGGTTCACCCGCGTTTCGCTCAGCTCGCGCAGGCCCGCCAGCCGATTCCTCACCTGCTCCAGGATGATCTCGTGGGCGGGGCAGCCTTGCGTGGTCATGGTGATGTCGATATCCACCTTCTGCCGCGGCAGCATGCCGGGTGCGTCCGGATCGGGCGCGATGTCCACGCGGTAGACCAGCCCCAGATCAACGATGTTGACCGGCAACTCCGGATCATTCACATCGCGCAGCGCGGTCAGGATGTCCGCTTCAGTGAGCGCCATCAGTGGGTGCGCTCGACTAAATACCGGGCGACTGCACGCAGGCCGTCTGCGCGAGTGTTGTAGCACTCCAGTTGCGCAAATGCTTCGTCAATTAACCGATGGGCGTGCTCGCGCGAGAGATCAAGACCATGGACGGCGGGCCAGGTGGCTTTGTCACTGGCAAGATCCTTGCCGGCGGTCTTGCCTAGCTGTCCCGAATCCTGGGTCATGTCGAGGATGTCGTCGACGATCTGGAAGGCCAATCCGGCCTTCTGCCCGAACTCCGTCAGCCGCGCCACGTCCGAGGTACGGGCTCCGGCAAACAGGCCGCCCGCGACTACGCTCACGCGGATCAGCGCGCCGGTCTTGGCGCGATGGATCGCGAGCACGGACTCGGCGGTGGGACGCGTGTGCTCGCCTTCGAGGTCAAGCACCTGTCCCCCGATCATCCCGTCGACCGTGCCCGTAGCCTCGGCGACCAGGCGGATGATCTCGACCCGCGCCTGCGCCGAGCAGGCAAGCGAGGCAAGGACACGGTAAGCATGTGTTTGCAGCGCGTCGCCCGCAAGAATGGCGATCGCCTCGCCGAAGACCACGTGGCAGGTGGGTTTGCCGCGGCGCAGATCATCGTTGTCGAGCGCCGGCAGGTCGTCATGCACCAGCGAGTAGGTGTGGAGCATCTCGAGGGCCGCGCCCAGCTCGGCAATGCCGTCGCGCGCCACGCCGCAGATGGTGCGTGCCGCCTCCATTGCCAGCACCGGCCGCAGACGCTTGCCGCCGGCGAAGACACTGTGGCGCATGGCCTGGTGAATCGACGACGGCGGCTCGTCGGCCGCGGGCAGGAGGCGGTCAAGCGCCTCATCGGTGGAGGCAAGGCCGGCCTCGAGGATCTGGCGAACTTCAGACAGGGTGGCGACTTCCATCGTGTTCATCATAGCTTGCGGCGGTGCCCGTCGGCTTTCGCCGGCGGCTCACGACGAGAAAGGAAATCACGCCGGCAAGAGAGATCGCCTCACCCGTGCGGATGTCCGCCGTGGTCCCATAGCGAACATCGATGTGGGTGCGGCCGCGTGCGACGGGAACCGTGAGCAGCCCGTCCTCACGGACGGCGAGGCAGCCGGCTGCGCAGACATGGCCGTTCACCTTCACCAGCCATGCCGGGTAGGCTTCGACACGCAGCACCGCCCAGCCCGGCTCGCCGGCCAGAACAGTAAACGTCTTGGCTTCCGGACTCCAGCGCTCGGCGGCAAACTGGCCGGGGATGGTGTCGGCTGTGTCAGGCTGCCAGCGGGGGTTTTCGGCCGCGCTGTCATCGCCCTCGTCGGCAGTTGGTGAACGGAGCAGCCGGACGGGGGGCAGGTCCTGCTGGATTTCGCCATTGTCCGCCCCCACAGAGGTGTACTCGTCGGTGCCTTCAAAGCCGGCGTCTCCGATCTGAAGCTGTGCTTGCACGTTATCTTCCTCGTCGCAGGGCTGAAAGAGGTGCCGCGCGGCCCAGACGCTTGAGCCGAGCGACCACAGCAGCAGGCTGATCGCGATCGGCCGCATGCGCCACGCTGGCGGGACGCACAACCCGAGCAAGAGCGAAGCAGCCAAACCAGCCACCAGCAGCCAGCGCCAGGGGAACTGCAGAAAATGCAGCTGGGGCAGGTGGTTCCACAGCGGAGCGCTGACAGGAAGCAGCAGAAGCAAGATCGCGGCTGAGATACCCATGAGTGCGAGGCGGAGCCGGGTCGCCACGGGTGCGCCTCTCGGCCGAAGGAAGCTCACCACTGCAGCGGCGGCCGCGGCCAACAGGATAGCAACGGCGATCGAGGAGGCGGTGCCTAAGACCTGGTCGTGGAACGGCTCGCCAGTGTGGCCGAAGAGAAAGCTGTCCTGAACGCGCATGCCTTCAGCATTCGCGCGCGTGATCTGGACCCAGCGCTGCTCATACCAGGCCGGGTAGACGTAGAAGCCGGTGATCGCGGTTCCCAGGCCCACGCCTGCGATGCTTGCAGGCATCCGCTGTGAAACCGAGCGCAGCGCCCCCTGCCGCGCCCACGGCTGCAGACGGTTGGGAACGAGAGCGCAGAATACGGCGAGATAGCAGCCCATTACCGCCGCGGGTGCGTTCGTCAGCCAGAGCGCGGCGATCGAGAGCGAGAGCGCCTTAAAGGATCGAGCGCCGCAGAGAGCATAGAGCACAACCAAGGGGATCCAGGCCGCCGCCAGGAGTTCTCCATAGGCGGTTCGCTCAAAGCCGGTGAACAGCAGGTATGGATTCGCGAGATACAGGCAGCCTGCGAGTGTGGATGCGGTCGGCGTCATCCACTTCCGAGCCGCGTAGCGCGCTGTACAGCCGGCCAGGAACAGCGCCAGCCAGGTGAACGCGGCCGGCACATAGACCCAGGGTAGGATGAAGCCCAGCGCCGCGCCCAGCAGCCACGATGCCGGCGGATAAAAGACCAGCCGTGGCTCCCCCGCGCCGTAGTTTGCCCCCGCGATCCAGTTCGGTCGCCAGAGGCCGGCGCGCCAGTCAGCAGCGACCGCCAGCCACGACTGCAGGTGAAAGTCAAAGTCATGTCCGCAGGATGCTCCGTGCACGAGCAGCGGATGGGTGACGGCCAGCGCGCAGAGAGCGATCAACGCGTAGGCCGACGCCGTGTCTCGGCGCGGCTCGCTCAGGAAGTCAGGAGAATCTGCCATGCGTTGGGTGCATCTTACAGTTGCAGCAAAATAGTTGGGAGAGAACGAGATGATCCGGAACCTGGAAGTATCAAAGGCGGTAGACCACTACGCGATCGCCGAGCAGGACGGCTCGAACTACAAGGCCAGCCGCGTGGTGCACCAAGCCGAAAGCGCCGACGCCGCCCGTCAGTGGCTGATCGAGCAGGGAGCGTCGGCCCCCGAGGTCGACGAGGCATTCACGGGTTTCGCCGCGGGCGACCAGGTGTTTGTCGAGATACCGGTGACGCCCGAGTCCGAGGGGTTCCCGAAGCAGTAGATCGCAGCCGATATAATGGAGTGACTATGCCCAAGTACTCGATCGTCGTCCCCTTCCACAACGAAGAAGAAAACGTCACCACCATGTATGACCGGCTAAAGGCCGTGATGGAAATGGTGGGCGACAGCTTCGAATTGGTACTGGTCGACGACGGCTCCTCCGACCGCACCTACAAGCTGCTTGAAGAAGTTGCGGCTGTCGACAGCCGCGTCCTGGTAGTCAAGCTGCGCCGCAACTTCGGGCAGACCTCGGCCCTGGCCGCGGGCTTTGACCACTCCCAGGGCGACTTCATCCTGGCCATGGACGGCGACCTGCAGCACGATCCGGACGAGATTCCGCGCTTTCTCGAGAAGCTGGAAGAGGGCTACGACGTGGTCAGCGGGTGGCGCCGTGAGCGCATCGACAACTTCGTCATGCGCCGCATTCCCTCGCGCATCGCCAATTGGCTGATGGCCAAGCTTTCAGGCGTCGACATCCACGACTTCGGCACCACCTACAAGGCCTACCGGCGCGAAGTGATCCACAACGTGCCGCTCTACGGCGAAATGCATCGCTTTATCCCGGCACTGGCTTC
Source organism: uncultured Acidobacteriaceae bacterium (assembly GCA_964252445.1). Taxonomy (GTDB): domain Bacteria; phylum Acidobacteriota; class Terriglobia; order Terriglobales; family Acidobacteriaceae; genus EB88. The sequence goes on from CAXUND010000018.1 coordinate 41,625, forward strand.
CTGGTACGGTGCTTCGATCTGCGAGATTCCCATCTCGAACGTTGCCCGCGAACGGGGCAAATCGCACTACGGCATCGGCCGCACCTTCCGCGTTTTCTTTGATCTGCTGACCATACGCTTCTTGTTGAAGTACATGACGCGGCCGCTGCACTTTTTTGGTTCGCTCGGCTCGATCGCGATCCTGCTCGGCAGTGCCGTCTCGGTGCTGCTCGCCGCACTCAAGATTCTGAACCCGCACCAGCATGTCATGGACGATCACGGTCCCTTGTTCGTGGTCGCCGGGGTGCTCATCCTGGCCGGCATCCAAATGCTCGCCATCGGCCTGCTCGGCGAGCTGCAGGTGCGCCACTACCACCAGGCGGGACAGCGCTCTCCCTATGCTGTCGACCGGCTGGTGCGCCTGCGCTCACCCGAAGAGCCAAGCATGCT
>CAXUND010000019.1:0-18312 GCA_964252445.1 uncultured Acidobacteriaceae bacterium
CGTAAGGAGCGCCGCCCATGGCCGAGCAAGCCACCGTAACCTACGCCGATATCCAGGCCGCGCGCGCGCGCATTCGCGACCATATCTATCTCAGCCCTGCCCCCTGCTCGGCCGCGCTTTCGGCCATGACCGGGCAGCAGGTCTTCCTCAAACTCGACAACCTGCAGCGCACCGGCGCCTTCAAGGAGCGCGGCGCGCTCAATAAGATCCTCTCGCTGACAGCGGAGGAACGCACCCGTGGAGTCATCGCGGCCAGCGCCGGCAACCATGCGCAGGCGGTGGCTTTTCACGCGACCGAGCGAGGCATTCGCGCGAAGATCGTGATGCCGCTGATGACGCCGCTGGTGAAGGTGCAGGCCACGGCCGGTTTCGGGGCCGAGGTGCTGCTCCATGGCGCGAACTACGACGAAGCCTGCGCGGAGGCCACGCGGCTCGCGCAACAGGACGGCCTCACCTTTCTCCACCCGTTCGACGACGCAGCTGTCATCGCCGGGCAGGGCTCGATCGGACTCGAGCTGCTGGAACAGATCCCCGGCCTTGAAGCAGTGGTCGTGCCTATCGGTGGCGGCGGCCTGATCGGGGGCGTCGCCTGCGCCATCAAGGAAAGCGACCCCAGCATCCGCGTCATCGGCGTGCAGACGGAGCGGCTGCCCTCGATGCTGCGCGCGCGAGAGTCAGGCGCGCCGGTCACCATCGCGTCGGTCAACACCATCGCCGATGGCATCGCCGTGCGCCGCGCCGGCAGCGTGACTTACCCGCTGATCGCCAAGTATGTTGATGAGATTGTTACCTGCGATGAAGAAGAGATTGCGAAGGCCATCCTCATCCTGCTCGAACAGGAGAAGATGCTCGCCGAAGGCGCGGGCGCAATTGCGCTGGCCGCTCTGCTGCAGAAGAAAACGTCGTTATCAGCAGGACCGATCGGCATCAAGGCTGCCGTGCTGGTTTGCGGCGGCAACATCGACGTCAGCCTGCTGGCGCGCATCATCGAGCGCGGCCTGGTAAAGGACGGACGCCGCACCCGCCTGCGCATCCACCTGTCGGATCGCCCAGGCTCGCTGCTCGACCTCTCGAAGATCATCGCCGACGCCCGCGCGAACATTGTCCAGACCGCGCACGACCGCGCTCACTACGGGGTGAACCTGGGTGACACGGTGATCGACTTTACGCTTGAGACTCGCGGAGCCGAGCACATTGCGCTCATCAGCGATGCGCTCACGGCCGCCGGCTACCGGCATGAGCGCATCTCGTAATGGAGCAAGCAAAAAGCCCGGCGCCAGCGCCGGGCTCTCTTCTCGTCATGCGAAAGAATTAAGCGGTCGTCTTGGCGCAGTACTCGTTGAAAGCCCGCGCCAGCTCGCCGCCGATCGCCTGCGCGGTGTTGGCTTCAATGGCATAGCGCTGCATCAGGTACACCAGCTCACCGTCGCGCAGGATGGCGATCGCAGGTGAGGTCGGTGGATTGCCGCCGAAGTATCCGCGCGCCTTCTCGGTGGCTTCGCGATCCTGCCCGGCAAACACCGTGATCGACTGGTCCGGCACATTGGCGTTCTGGAGCGCGAGGCGTACGCCAGGACGCATCTTGCCGGCTGCGCAGCCGCAGATCGAGTTGACGACAACCATTGTCGTCCCGGGCTTGGCCAGCGCCTGGTCTACCTCGGCCGCCGTTCGTGCTTCCGCGATACCGATCCGGGTCAGCTCTTCCCGCATCGGTATGACCATAATCTCTGGATACATGTGTCCTCCACTCGCCCTATTGTAACGGTTCGTCCGCGCCGGAGGCGATCCGGCCTGCGGTCTCGATTACCTTAATAGTTACGATGCAGTTCCAGGAACAGATTCCGCTTGCCCCTCTGACCACCTTTGGCATAGGCGGGTCCGCTCGCTGGTTTGCCGAAGCGACGAGCGAAGACGACGTGGTGGCCGCGGTGGAGTTTGCCCGACACCGAGCTCTGCCGCTTTTTGTGCTGGGGGGCGGTAGCAACCTCCTGGTCGCGGACTCCGGCTACCCGGGGCTGGTCCTGCGGATCGCGCTGAAGGGCATACGCGAAACCGCAAGCGACGGACTGGTTCAGTTTGAGGTAGCCGCCGGCGAGGACTGGGACGCGCTGGTGACCCGCACGGTCGAGCGGAGCTGCGGTGGCATGGAGTGCCTGGCCGGTATTCCAGGGAGCGTGGGCGGAACCCCCGTTCAGAACGTCGGTGCGTATGGGCAGGAGGTGGCCCAGACCATTGTGGCTGTTCGCTGCTACGACCGTGAGCAGTGCCGCTTTACCGAGCTCAGCAATCAGGAGTGCGGTTTCGGTTACCGGACCAGCAGATTCAACACTTCGGATCGCAATCGATATATCGTGACTCGTATAACATTCGAGCTGCAAACCGCATCTCAAGGAACCATTTCCTATTTAGACCTAAAGCGATACTTTAAGGATTGGGCATCTCCGCCGAGTCTTGAAGAGGTCGCGGACGCGGTTCGAATCATCCGACGCGACAAGGGCATGCTGATCACCCCTGGTGATCCTGACTGCCGGAGTGCGGGCAGCTTCTTCAAGAACCCGGTCGTCTCCCGAGAGGTCTTTGATGGCATCGCTACGGGCTCGCGGGAGACAGTTCCCGGGTATCCGGCCAGCGAGGGAAAGGTCAAGATCCCGGCCGCCTGGCTCCTGGACCAGGCAGGCTTTCACAAGGGCTATACCAAGGGCAGAGCAGGGATTTCGAGCCGACACACGTTGGCGTTGATCAACCGAGGCGAAGCGTCTGCTGGCGATATTCTCGCTTTGCGGGATGAGATCGTGGCCGGGGTGCTCGCCAAGTTCGCGATTCGGCTGGAAGCGGAGCCGGTGTGGCTGGGGTGACGACGGCATTGTGACTTCGCGGTGAATGCGATCTGAGGATCCGGTCCGCTGGCGCCTGGAGCGGCGGTTTTCTTGTTTGGTCGGATCATCTGAGAGACCTTTAGCGATCTGTTCCTGCGCAGTACACAACACTCGTGACTGTGAAGTCCAGGTCGTTCCTGCGCCAAGTCAGGCGCCAAGCTGCCGCAGCAAGCGTGCGCGGTGCTCGCTGAGCACCGTTGCCGCCGGACCTTGAGCGACTAACTTGCCGGCCTCCAGCAGCAGCACCTCGGCCTTCAGCTGGAAGGCTTCGGTCACATCGTGCGAGACGTAGAGCGCAGCGGTGCTCTCGGAGGCAAGTACGTCGACCAGCGTGGTGAGCAGCTCTTCCTTGAGTCTGGAATCGAGTGCTCCGAAGGGCTCATCGAGCAGCAGCAGGCGCGGTGCGGGAGCCAGTGCCCGCGCCAGTGCGACTCGCTGCTGCTCGCCTCCCGAAAGGCTGCCTGGCATCCGAGCCGCGAACGCATGGATGCCAAAGACAGCAAGCATCTTGCTGAGCCGCCGCTCGCGGGCCTTACGATCGAGCGCCTTGATGCCGAAGAGAATGTTTTGAGCAACGGTGAGGTGAGGGAAGAGCGCAGGCCCCTGCATGACGAAGCCAAGCCGCGCACGCCCGGGATCCGTGCTCAGATCGATCTGCGCCTTTTCGGCCTCGATCAGACCGGCGAGGATCCTGAGCAGGGTGCTTTTGCCCGCGCCGGAAGGCCCGAAGAGCACGGTCCAGGGCTCGGTCAACGCGAAGTCCGCTTCAAGGTGCAGATGGCCGACGGCATGCCGGATGGCTGCCTTCAGGAGAGGAGGTTCACCCACGCGCTTCGGCTCGGCGGAGGGAGTACAAAAGCGTCAGCGTTACCAGCGAAGCAACCAGCAGGATCAGCGCAGTTTGATTCGCTGCGGCGTACTGAAAGCCCTGCACCTGGTCGAGCAGTGCGATCGAGAGTGTTCTGGTGGACCCGGGAATGTCGCCGCCGATCATCAGGACTACCCCGAACTCTCCTACCGTATGCATGAAACTGAGGACCGCCGCCGCGAGCAGAGAACGACTTGCGAGCGGGAGCACGATCTCGGTGACCAGGCGCCAGCGGTTGGCACCAAGGAGTCGGGCAGCGTCGAGCAGCTCGGGTCGGACCAGCGCAAAGCCCGAAAGCAATGGCTGCAGCGCGAAGGGGAAGCTGTAGATCACCGAGCCGACCACCAGTCCTGCGAAGGAGAATGCCAGCGGATGGCCAAGCGCGGCGCTCAGTGTGCGTCCTACAGCAGTGCGCGGCCCGAGCAGCACCAGCAGGTAAAAGCCAAGTACAGTCGGCGGCAGCACCAGCGGCAGCATGGCGAACGCCTCAGCCAGTGGACGCCACCGCACGCGGCTAAAGACCAGCCAGCACGCCAGCGGAAGAGTCAGGCCCAGCAGAATGGCGGTCGTCAAGGCTGCGAGGCGCAGGGTCAGCAACAGCGCCTGAACATCGATCATCGGGAGCGGTTCGGCATCATTCTGCTCAGTGCGCGGGCGCGAGCCCGTGCTCGGCCAGCTCCTTTGAGACGGGAGCAGACAGGATGAAGTCGAGCAGCCGGTGTGCGTCGTGGGCGTCAGCAGCCCGTTTGAGCACGATGGCCCCTTGAAGGATGGGCAGATAGCTGCTGCGAGGCATCTCGACGTAGCGGCCGTCCGCCTGAAGCTTGGGTGTAAGTGCGGAGGTGAGCGAGATCAATCCGACCTCGGCATTGCCGGAGTCGGCGAACTGGGCCGCCTGAGCGATGTTCTCGGCGACTACCAGCTTCGGCGTCAGCAGCGCATCGAGCTTGAGCGAGGCGAGAGCAGCCTTCGCGGCCCGGCCGTAGGGCGCGTGCTCGGGATTAGCAATGGCGACCGACTTGACCAGGGGATCAGAAAGCGTGTGCACGGAAAGCTCGGCTACAGGTGCGTCCTTGCGTGCCCACAGGACCAGCGTTCCTCGGGCGTAGGGAGTGGGTGCGGGTGCGTCCGCCAGGCCGGCTGAGGCAAGCCGCTGTGGAAACGAAAGATCGGCTGCGAGGAACAGATCGAAGGGTGCTCCGTTCTCAATCTGCGTCGTCAACGTGGCAGAAGACGCGTAGGACGCCTCGGCATGGATGCCGGTTTGCTTCTCGAACTCCGCCAGGATGGGCGGAAGGACCGGCTGCAGGTCCGCCGCGGCGGCCACATGCAGCGTTTGCCCTACGCACGAACAGGAGAGGATAGCGGCCAGCAGCGCCGCTTGCACCAGCCGAGAGAAGTCAAACACGCAGCACCATCACTTCGGTGGCCTTGATCAGAGCCGCTACTGTTTCGCCTACCTGCAGGTTCATCTCGCGCGCGGCATCGGCGGTGATGATGGAGGTGATGATCTGTCCGCCGATCGACAGCTTCACCTGCGCCATCAGGCCTTCGAGTTTGAGCTCGACCACGCGGCCTACGAGCTGGTTGCGCCCGCTCACCGCTCGCAGCATCTGGCGCTTGGGAGTCTCCGGGGTCCTGGCCAGGTGGAGTAGCCCGTCAAGCTCGGCTTCAGGGATGCGGTAGTGGCCGCCCGGTGTTTTTGCGGCTTTCACCTTGCCGTTGTAGAGCCACTGCTTCATCGTCGGATAGGAGATGCCGAGCCGTAGAGCAGCCTCGCGCGGGGAAAGAAGTGTCGCCATGCTTTTTGGCTCCGGCTTCGAGTTTATACGACTCGGCCATTCGGGTCCCGCGATTTCGGCTCATCGCAACCGGGTGCTACGCTTGAAAGTCATGCAAAATTCAGCCCACCAGCTGCGCTGTACCGGGTGCGCTGCCGTGATTCAGCAAAGAGCGCTGGCCGGCGACCTGCGCTGTCCGCTCTGCCATGACCTCTACGAGGTGGAGTACCCGGGGTGGACCGGCGGGGCAGGTCCGCACGCCGCGACTCTCAAGGCGACCTGGCGCTGCCGCCGCGGTTCTTCACAACGCCTCGACCAGAGCGGTGTGTGGCGCTTCCGCGATCTGCTGCCGATCGTTGGCGATGCAGATAAGGTCATCACTCTCCGCGAGGGCAACACGCCCCTTTACGCGTTGCCGCGCACCGAGCGCGCACTTGGGCTCGATCGCGTTCGGGCCAAGCACCAGGGCATGAATCCTACCGGCTCCTTTAAGGACACGGGCATGACCGCGGCGTTGTCGGTCGCGCATGAGCAGGGTTTCGGATGGGTCGCATGCGCGTCTACAGGAAATACTTCGGCAGCGATGGCGGCCTATGCCGCGCGGGCCGGCATGCGCTCGCTGGTGCTTATCCCTGAAGGCAAGATCGCCTGGGGCAAGCTGTCGCAGTCGATGGATTATGGAGCCCTGACCCTGCAGCTGCGCACAGACTTCGATGGCTGCGTGCGGGTACTCGCAGAGGTAGTGCGGCGCGCACCGGTCTTCCTGTTGAACTCGGTCAACCCGTATCGACTCGAAGGACAGAAGACCCCGGCCTTCGAGATTGCGGAAGAACTCGATTGGACGCCGCCGGATCACGTGGTTGTTCCTGGCGGCAACCTTGCTAACAGCTCGGCTCTCGGGAAAGGTTTTGCTGAACTGTACCGGCTCGGCTTCACGGATCGGCTGCCGCGCATCTCAGTCATCCAGGCCGAGGGTGCAAACCCGCTCTACCGCCTGCTGCAGGGAAAGTCAGAGCATCTGCAGCCGGTCGACGCGAATACCCGCGCCAGCGCCATCCGCATTGGCAATCCCGCTTCCTGGCGCAAGGCGGTTCGTGTCCTTCGCGAGACCGGCGGCTGGTGCGAGCAGGTGTCGGAGGCCGAGATCGCGCTGGCCAAGGCCGAGATCGGAGCCGAGGGCATCGGCTGCGAACCGGCGTCAGCGGTGACGCTGGCCGGGCTTAAAAAGCTGGTCGCGGACGGCAGAGTTGCGCGCTCCGAGACGGTCGTCCTGCTGCTTACCGGGCACACGCTCAAAGATTCGGATTACACCATCCGCTATCATCGGGGCGAGCTGATGGATTCCTCCGAGATCGGCACGCTTGCCGCAGAGATCGAGAACACCCGGCGCAACACCGTAGCGCTTGAGGCTCATCCTGACGCGGTGCTCAAAGCGCTTTCGGACAGTGGCGGACTCTAGCATGCCGCAGCGGGTCTTTCTCAAGCTGCCTGCCACTTCCGCAAATCTGGGCCCCGGCTTTGACAGCGCGGCACTGGCGCTCGCGCTGCATCTTGAGATCGAAGCCTCGGCGGCACACGAGTTTTCAGTGACGGCGACCGGGCGGAACTCCGACCTCTGCTCGAAGCTCGACGGCAACCTGCTGCTCGAGACCTATCGAGCGCTCGCGCCGTCTGCGCCGCCGCTCGCCATCACCATGCGCAACGGCATCCCGCTGGGGATGGGCTGCGGATCGTCTGCCGCCACGCGGCTGGCGGGAGCTGCGCTGGCCTCGTCTTTCGGAGAGCTGGGCTGGTCGAGAGATCGCATCCTCGACGAAGCCGCCAGGCTTGAAGGACATCCGGATAATGCCGCCGCCTGCTGGCTGGGTGGATTTACCGTGTCCGCGAACAACGGCGGGCAGGTTACCGCACATTCCTTCCGACCCTGCGGCTGGCACGCGCTGATCGCCATGCCCCGCGATCCGCTGCCGACGGTTCTTTCCCGTAAAGTGCTTCCGCAGAGCTATTTGCGTCGCGATGTGGTCTACAACCTGCAGCGGGTTGCGCTGTTGACCGCCGCCTTCGCCGCGGGTCGGGCCGATCTGCTGCCATGTGCCAGCGCGGATGCGATTCACCAGCCCTACCGGGCGAAGGTATGTCCGTTGCTAAGCAGGCTGCAGCCGCTGGCGGGCAAGGCGGGCATCCTGAGCGTGACCTTGAGTGGCGCGGGACCCGCGGTGCTTCTGCTGCTTGCTTCTTCTGGGGCGGTAGGCTTGGCTGTACGGATGGTTCGCGAAGCGGCAGCGGAGATCGCGCTCGATGAAGTGATTGCCTGCGCACTCGAGCCGGAAGCTGCAAGTCATACGTGCCGCTGAGGTTACCCGAAAGTTATAGGAGAAACCGATTACCGAAGATTTCTTTACACACTTCCGGCCAACGTCCTACTGTTCAATGCGTGGGCAGCCCTGGGGGAGGGTTGCTCTAAGCGCCCGCGGCTTTCACAGCGCGGGCGCTTTAACGTGCGGCCCTGGTTCGGCCCACTCAGATACAGACGTATAGCAAGCGACTTCAGCGCTCAGCGCGCATCTACTCTATCGTCTGCCGGAATTTCAGTGCGGCTACACTGGCCGGCTCGGCGGGAATGCGTATGACTCCGGAGGAGGAGCATGGCTGGACATGGAGTAACAGAAGTAAACGACGCGACGTTTGACCAGGAAGTTCTGCAATCCGCAGAGCCGGTGCTGGTCGATTTCTGGGCGGCCTGGTGCGGTCCGTGCAAGGCGCTCGCGCCGGTGGTTGATGAGGTCGCGAGCCAGTACCTCGGTAAGCTGAAGGTGATGAAGATGGATGTTGATCGCAACCAATCAACGCCCGCTCGCTACGGCATCCGGGGCATCCCGGCGCTGCTGCTCTTCAAGGGCGGCAAGGTCGCTGACCAGATCGTGGGCTATGTGCCGAAAGGCATGATCACCGACAAGGTCGATCGCGTGATTGTGTAACAGCGGTTCGCTCGCGGAAAAGCCCGGCGCCCTCGCCGGGCTTTTCACATTTATACGACCCTGGACCTTAACTGTAGCGTCGCAGCACGCCTAACACCCGGCCCTGCACTTCGCACATCTGAGCCGGCACAAAGATCGGGTCCATCTCCACGTTTGAGGGTTGAAGGCGGACCGTGTCGCCCTCAAGATAAAAACGCTTCAGCGTCGTCTCCGAACCCTTCACCAGGGCAACGATGATCTCGCCATCTCGGGCCACGCGTGTGCGCTCGACCAGCACATAGTCGCCATCGACGATATGCTCGTCACGCATCGAATCGCCGCGCACCTCGAGCGCAAACACTTCGCGGTTTCCCACAATATCGCCGAGAGAAATCGTCTCCGCCGTCTGCATCGCTTCCACCGGCAGACCGGCGACGATGCGGCCCATCAGCGGCAGACGGTCGACCGAGCGGCCGCGCACGCGCGGGGGTAGCACATCGATCGAACGCGAGCGATTGTGCCCGCGCTGCAGCGCGCCCTTGGTCTGCAGATTGGTGATGTGTTTATGCACCGTTGCCAGGGATTTCAGGCTGAGCCCGCGGGCGATCTCTTCGTAGGAAGGCGAATAGCCGTTGCGCTCAACGAAGCCGGTGATGAAGTCCAGTACTTCTCTTTGCCTGCGGGTGACTGCCATGGAGAAAATTGTAGCGAACAAAAAGCGAACCGCAAACAGAAATCGAACAATCCGGAAACATCATCAGACACCCTCCGGGTCAACCACATAAGCGAAATTCGGGCCAGGTGATTCCCGGGACGGAACTGCAGCGCGGAGGTGTCCTGAGACGGGCGCGCGCATTAGGAAAGGCTCATTGGAAGGCTTGTAGCGGCTCGGGACAGGGTAGATGGTGAATGTGGGAGGAAGAAGGGATGCGATTGCTGATTGCCGAAGATGATCCCGCGCTCGGCGCCCTGCTGCGGAGGGGCATGGAGGCCGAGGGTCACCAGGGGGAGCGGGGGGCCGATGGTGAGGCGGCGGGTGAAGCCTTCTATCGCCTGTCTCCGGACCTGACCATCCTCGACCTCGGCCTTCCCCGGCGGGATGGCTCTGACGTGTTGCGTTTGCTGCGAACGGCCGATCAGGCGAGCTCCGTGCTGGTGCTGACCGGTCGACAGGAAGCCGAGACGCGGGTGAGCTGCCTGGACCTGGGCGCCGATGACTGTATGTTCAAGCCCTTCTCGCTGGCGGAGTTGCGGGCCCGGTGCCGGGCGCTGCTGCGGCGGCGTCCCGCCGGCGTGCTTCTTTCGGCAGCCGGCATCGAGATGGATCGGGTCCGGCGCACAGTCGAGCGTGACGGGCGGGCGATCCAGCTCACCAATCGTGAGTACGGCCTGCTGGAGCAGCTGCTGCTGGAGGTCGGGCGATGCGTACCCCGCGCGCAGCTGCTCGAGAGAGTGTGGGGCCAGACGAGCTCAGCGACCAATGTCGTAGACGTGTACGTGAATTACCTGCGGCGGAAGCTCGGTGATCCGGGCCCCGTCCGTTTGATCGAAAGCGTTCGCGGAGAAGGCTACCGCATCACGGCCAGTGGGATTTAAGGAATCAAGCTTAGCGGCACCGGGAGCACTCAGAATGACGACCTATACGGCAGGCGTGAGTCGTACGACGGGCCTTGAACACATCGGAACCCGTGAAGAGTACCCGAACGCCGCCCGGGCGACCAGGTCGTACCACCGGACGCCGCGTGCGGCCATCATTGCAACCTCGGATACATCGCTCAGCCTGAGGCTCTCGCGCGCACTCGAGGATCTGCGCTGGGAGGTCAGCCTGGCCACGGGAGGCGCGGACGCGATGGCCCACCTTGATGGTTCGCTCGATACCGGCGCCGGCCAGGCACGGCCTGTTCTGGCCTCGACGCTTCTGGTGGACAGCTGGCTGCCGGACCTGGAGGTGCGGGAACTGGTGCGGGAGCTGAGTGAACTCTACCCGGATCTGGACGTGCTGGCGATTGACGGGACCGATCTGGGCGCGCCCACCGCGCGCGGAAGGTATCGCCACGAGGTCCTGCTGGCGCTCCGGGCAGCCCATGCGAGCGATGAGGCGGCCTGGACGCTGGCCCCGAGCGAGGAAAGCATCCTGAGCAGGGTGGGTCGGCACACCGCGGCTGCCTCGCAACCTGCGCCTTCGCGCCGCCCGGCCGTAGCCGCCCTGGACAGAGTTGACGGGAGACCTCAAGAACACCAGTTACCGTCACGCGATCAGGCTCCTGCGCTCGGGGCTGGAGGAGCGCTCAAGAGCGGGGGAACGACGCGGACCGCGGTTCCTCCGCTCGCCGAATTTATCGGTTCCTCGCCGACGATGCTCGAAGTGAGCCGTCGCATCCGGCTGGTGGCTCCACGAACGACCTCGGTGCTGATCGAGGGTGCGACCGGCACCGGCAAGGAACTGGTGGCGCGCGCCCTGCATCGGCTCTCCCCGCGCGCGGCGCGCTCCTTTGTTGCCCTGAACTGCGCCGCGATCCCCGAGGCGCTGCTTGAGTCCGAGCTCTTCGGACACACTCGCGGCGCATTCACCGGCGCCGCGCAGGCGCGGGTCGGACGCATCGAGTCGGCTCATGGCGGCACGCTGTTCCTGGACGAGATCGGCGAGCTCCCGCTTGCGCTGCAGGCCAAGCTGCTGCGCTTCCTGGAGTGCGGCGAGCTGCAGCGGGTGGGCGAGAACGAGCCGGTCCGGGTCGACGTACGCATCGTGGCGGCCACGCATCGGGGACTGACAGCGATGGTTCGGGATGGGAGCTTCCGCGCCGACCTTTTCTATCGCCTCTCCGTGTTCCTGATCCGCACTCCGTCCCTGTCCGAGCATCAAGCGGATGTGCCGGCGCTGGTCGAACACTTTCTGCAAAAGATGGGCCACGCCGAGCCGGCCAAACGGTTGAGCCCCGAGGCGCTCCAGACGCTTCTGGCTCACAGCTGGCCGGGCAACGTCCGCGAGCTGGAGCATGTTCTGGAACGAGCCTGGATACTGGCGGAAGATCGGCCGGTTATCGGCACCGATGAGATTGAGTTCGGGGAGCCGATGATTTGACCGCAGCGGCGAGGCACGCAAGAGCGAAAAGCAGACAGCCGGCGCGTGACGCTCACGCGCCGGCCCTTTTGCGTTCTTCGGCGCATGCTTTCCGGCCGTCTCCCAAACCCCTGCAGCGCGTTGGCTTGCCATTGAGCTGTCCTGCTGAATGGGAATTCTCTAATCCATCCTCTCGCCTGGCAGCGCTCGTCCCGCCGAGATCCACGACTCGACCTCTGCCCGCGGAGATCTGTGCCCAGCGACGCGGCCACAGCGGTCCGGAGCGCGGCGCGGCCCAGCAAAACAGCAGCGGGATTGTTAGAGAACCCCAAGGGAAGAGCTTAGATAGCGGCCATTCCGGTGCACTTATGTCTCTTCGTCGGGCAGGCGGTCACGCCCAGCCGGACGGTGCCAAGGTCCTCCGCTTGCGAGACCACGGCGGTCGCGATCCTTCGGGTCCGGTTCGGATCCAAATCAGAAGGTCGGACGAGAAGGAGTCTGAGAATGCCGAACTACACTGAGAGATCTCTGCCCGAAGTTGCGACCCAGATGGAGCCGGACTTTCGCCAGGCGGAGCTGCGCCACGTCGAAGTCTCGACCGGCCGTCCACCTGCCATGCCGCCGACGCTGGCGGCGCTTGGCATTCCCAACTTCAGCCCCATGACGGTCGATAATGCGGTCGGCGGCCGGTCCGCAAAGACGCTCGCGCAGCCGCTCTCGGTGGAGCAGACGGCCGCTGAAGAGCGGCTCATCGTTGAACACCTGCCCACGGTCCGGTATGTCGCGCGCCAGATTCACGAGCGGCTTCCGCAGCACGTTGAGTTCGAGGAGCTGATCTCGGCCGGCATTCTGGGCCTGATCGACGCCGCGCGCAAGTTCGATGCCGGCAAGAATGTACAGTTCCGCTCCTACGCGCAGTTCCGGATCCGCGGCGCCATCCTTGACAGCCTGAGATCTCTGGACTGGAGTCCGCGTGATCTGCGCCGCAAGGGCCGGGCGATGGAAGACGCGGTGCGGACGCTGACCGCCCAGATGGGTCGACCGCCGGCGGAGCAGGAGATTGCGGGCAGGATGGGCATCTCGCTCGGAGACTACCAGCAGCTGCTGGGAGAGTTGAAGGGGCTTGAGGTCTCCACCCTGAACGCGGAGCGCTCGGAGGAGTCCGGCGAGGAAGAGCTGGCCTTTGTTCCCGGCAGGGAGACAGACGATCCGCTCTACCAGTGCCTGGAAGGAGAGGCACGCGAGCGGCTGACCGCAGCCATCGAGAAGCTTGCTGAGCGGGAGCGGCTGGTGATGACGCTCTACTACTACGAAGAAATGACGATGAAGGAAATAGGTCTCATGCTGGGGGTGGTCGAGTCCCGTGTCTCGCAGATTCACGCAGCGGCTGTCGGCCACCTGCGCGTCCTGCTTGCGGATTTGGGGAACAAGGGCCGCAAACCACTGCCGCCGCAGCGCGCCCGCCGCATGAGCTGACACGATCCCGATCCATGGCGGCCGGTCAGCGGCCGCTCAACCTGAACGAGTTTTGACAAGGACGGAGCACTCCATGCCGCAGATCGATCGAATCACTCTCCCGCACCCGCCTGCTGTTGCTCATGCAAACACTGCCGACAACGGAGGTCTATCGAAGGCCAGCTGCGCCAATCCGCAATGCACTAGCCCGCACCGCGCCGGACGCTTCCACTTTGACGCGAAGGCGATTTGCGGCAGCGCCTGCGCGGAAGCGCTGCTGCGCGCGACCATAGCCCGGGAACAGGCGGTGAACACAGCCGCGGCTCTCGAACAGCGGCCCCGCGTCCAGATCGGCCGCATCCTGGTCGAGCAGGGAACCATTACCGAAGCCGCGCTCGAGCAGGCCCTGCGCTCGCAGAAAGCAACCGGCGCGGGCCGGCTGGGATGCTGGCTCAAGCAGCAGACCCACCTTCCGGAGGAAGCCTTTACCGCTGCGCTCGCCATCCAGTGCCACTGCCCGGTCTTTCAGCTGAACGACTTCAATGCTGATCGCATGGCCTTCTATCTGCCCAAGGTTTTGATCGAGAACCTGGCGGTGGTACCGTTGCGACGGATCGACGAACCGGCGCACCTGTTTCTCTGCTTTGAGGATCGGGTCGACCGGGAACTGATCAAGGCGGTCGAACGCATGCACGGAGTTCCGGTCGATGCCGGTCTGGTGCTGAATTCGGACTTCTGGCAGGCCTCGGGTGAGCTGGCCTCAGCTCATTTTCCGGAGGCTCGCGTCGTGCTTGCGCCCGATCTCGAGGTGATGATCGAAGCGATGGCGCAAACACTCGAACGCCATCAGCCGAAGGAAGCCCGCCTGGTTTCCCTGCATGGCTACTACTGGTTACGCCTCTGGACGGACGTCCCGGCCGGGGAGACGGTCGTGCGGGATGTGATCTGTTCTGTTTCGATCCATGCACCCGCTACCGCAGAGGGGCAACTGGCGGAGGAGATGAGCGCCTGATCAGGAGGTCGCGGCGGCGCTCGGCAGCCCTATTTCATACCGAGCGCGCCCTGTGCCTGAGACCAAGATCGACCCGGATGGGTTGAACTGCTCGCCTGCAAATCTGGTTCTGGCTTCTTCGCACGCCTCTCGAGATCGAGCTAGCTTGTCTGACCAGACTCTCAGCGGCTCATCTCGCTTGCGGCGGGTGGGGCTTGGGTGGCGGGACTGCGCACGGCCCGCATGAACGTGGGTGCCTTATCAGGGTTCCAGGTCAGCCGGTAAAGATCGCGCTTGCGGACGTTGGCAACCACGCTGGGGCGGAAGCAGACAATACAGGTGCCTCCGCTGCGCCGTGTGCTCGGGTAGAGCAAACCGATGGAGCCGGACCCGATCAGGTCCATCGCCAGCTGCTGGGAGTGGATGTAGCTCCCTGGATCGAGGCAGGGTCGGAAGGTTTCAAACGTGACTGGCTCCGCGCTCACCGCAGCCGCCTGGATGCAGTCGCCCGGCTCATGCTGCGGGCGAAATGCCTGCGGTCGCAGATCGTGGAAGCTCCCGCTGAAGTCGGCCAGGTACTGGTCATACTCCAGCTCCTCGCGCTCGTTCCAGGCTATTTCGGCGAACTGGACCATGCGGTGGAAGAGCACCTCCGCCTTGGCCGTCGCCAGATCGGCGCCTGCGTACCAGGCTCCTCGAAACGGCGTCGAGAAGCGCGAGCCCAGAGGATGAGGGTGGGTGAAAGCCGCGTTGATGATCCTCTGGTGCGGAACATGAAACACCAGTTCGCGCACAGTAATCCCCAGACGTAGATTCTGTTCCGACAGCAGCCGCTCATTCGTGGCATTGTCGAGTGCAAAGATCTGCTGCAGGTCTTCATCGTTGTCGGCGATGCGGGTGAGCACGGACTCGGAATACCGCGCCGGCAGCAGCCGGCTGGTGTTGAGCAATCGCACTTCAGTGCACGGGGGCAATGGCTTTTCCGGCCGCGCAATCGGCGTGCTGCTGTAGACGCGCAGCGTGCCCGCGGAGGTCACCCGCTCGCGCGGTTCCGGTTGCTCGCTCGACTCCTGCGCGCGCAGCTGGCGGATGCGTTGGCCGCGTCCTTTCTGATTCGACGCCTGACTCAAGCCCTCAGCCTCCGCGACGGGCATCGAGCAGCCGGCGGACCATGTCCATCGCCTGCGGACCGCCGCGCAGCATGTATTCGAGCGGCGTACGCCCAGAGAAGATCTCGTTGCTGTTCGCGAGCTGGACCCACTTGTCCGCGAGACGCGGGCTGAAGAGCAGGTTCAGCGACTTGAAAATGCCGATCAGGTAGGAGATGCGCACCAGACGGTCCTGCTCGAGCAGCTTGGCCGAGCCCTGCTTCCACTGGTAATAGGTTCCGTTCGATACACCACCCAGCAGCACCCGCGCATCTTCGTCGCGCACGCTCCAGTGCTTCATGATGTTGAGGAAACCCCGCATGGCCGCCTGCGAGAGTCGGCGTCGATCTTCCGCATCGGAGAGGTTGGGGAAGTCGACGGGAGGGTAGAGCGTGGAGGGATAGCTGGCGGCGTTGGAAAAGGGTGACTTGGGCACGTCTAATTTCCCCGGATTTCTCTTACAAGTTTCGAAGCTCGGTTCAATGCCATGGACGCGCTCCGAATCTGGAGTAGTGTAACTCCAACTCTGCAAACTTTCACACCCTGATTTTGGCGCGATCGAGCGGAGCAGCAAAGCTCGCGCGCGGCACAGCAGCTTCAGCCCCGGTGCGCGTGGTTCTAGGAACGCAGTTGCACGGCCTGTGTCGAAAGCGCGGAGACCCCACGCGTAGGATCGCCCCAGCAGGGCCCGCTACACTTGTACAAGCATGAAGCATCGCATCATCGAGCACTACGAACTGATCCGCAAGCTGGGTGCGGGCGGCAGCGGGGTCGTGTATCTGGCCACGGACACGCAGCTCATGCGACCGGTCGTGCTTAAGGTGCTGAAGCGCGGCAATCTCACGCTCGAGCAGATGCGATCTACCGTCTTACGGGAAGCGCGCATGGCCTCAGCTATCGAGCACCCTAATGTCTGCGGAATCTATGAAGTCGGCGAGGAGGGCGAAGAAGCCTACATCGTCATGCAGTACGTGCCTGGGCAGCCGCTGGACAAGCTCATTGCCAAAGGACCGGCAAGCATACAGCTGACGCTTTCTGTCGGCATCCAGATTGCTGACGGGCTCGATGCAGCGCACACCCTGGGAATCTTTCATCGGGATCTGAAGCCTGCTAACGTCATCCTCACTGACGGCGGGCTGGTGAAAATTCTTGACTTCGGTCTCGCCCGACGGCTGAGCCTGGAGGACGCGGAGTTTGATCCCTCAACCACCACCCGCAGGACGCCGGGTGCGCAGGCCGCCACCTATACAGCGCGTGGAGGCACCATTGCCTACATGGCGCCGGAGCAGTTCGTTACCGGACGCAGCTCCGTGCGCAGTGATCTGTGGGCGCTCGGATTGATCCTGTACGAGCTGGTCAGCGGCCGACATCCTTTCGCGCGTCCCGATGCGGACGAGTTCCAGTCCATTCGCGCCATCCAGTTCTCTGAGCCGCCATCGCTCTCCGTTTGCTGCCCGCAGGTGCCCGCTGAGCTTGCAAGTGTGATCCTGACTTGCCTGGCGAAGACTCCGGCCGATCGTTACGCAAGCGCAGCCGAGCTGCGCGAGGCCTTGAAGACGATTATGAAGACCTTGCAGATCGAGTCCGGAATCATCCCGGGAGACGCGGCGGCGGCGCTGCCGGTTTCGCCTGCGGAGGAAGAAAAGCGGTCCACCGGCCTGTTGTCGATGCTGGCAGAACGTTTCCGCGAGTCGGCCGAGACGCAATCGAAGCAGAACACCATCATGGTTCTGCCTTTCAAGAACGTGGGACCGGACGTGGTTGCGCCACTCTATGGGTTTGCCCTTGCCGATGCAATTGCCGCGCGCCTGGCTCGCATGCCTTCGCTGATCGTGCGCCCGTCGAGCGCGCTCATGCAGCTGCCGAATGTGCAGCTGAACCAGATCGACCCGCTTGAGCTCGGGCAACGGCTGATGGTGAAGTCAGTGCTGGCGGGCAGCTTCATGCGATCGGACCAGGGCTTTGACCTGAACTGGCAGCTGCTCGACGTGAGCGGGCAGCGAGTGCAGGGCGGCGGAGCGATCAGCGTGGCGTCGTTCGACCTGATCGCCGTTCAGACAGAGATCTGCAACGATGTGTTCGCATCCCTCCAGGGTATCGGCCAACTTACCACCGCGGCTACCAATTCCGTGCGCAGCCCGGTGCTTTCGCAGCAGCTTTCAGAGATTTATCTGCAAGCCCGGGCAATGCTGTCCTCTTTTATGCAGCGCACCGGCAGTCGTCTGGATCTTGATCGCGCGCGTGAACTCTTTGAGCGCGTGGTGGCAGGGGATGTGAGCTTCGCAGCCGCCTGGAGCGGGCTGGGCATCACGCACCTGCAGTATGTTCGCCACGGCTTCGGCGGCCACATGCATGTGATGGCCGCGCGGAAAGCATTTGACCAGGCCCTTGAGCTTGACTCCGGCTCAGTCGAGGCCAACCTCTACCGCGTGTACATGCTGCTCTCGCGCGGCGAAAAGGAGAGCGCGCGCCACGGCATTGAGAACCTGTTGCACACTTCGGCTAACGACTCGCAGGTGCACATGGTGGCGGGCATCACCATGCGGCTCGATGGCATGTACGAAGATGCACTGGAGCAGTTTAACCTGTCGCTCAAGCTCGATCCCTCCAATGCGCCGATCATCTATAACCATCGGGCGCGCGTATACCAGTACCAGAACCAGTTGGAGCTGGCGAAGGAAGAGATCGAGAAGGGACTTACCCTGGAGCCGCGGCATCCTCTGCTGCGCACTTCGCTCGCCTACGAGTACATGCGCGAGGGAGACATGCAGGAGGCGATCACCATCCTTGAGAGCGTCATCAAGGACGATGACTCGATGCGGCTTGCATACCCAACGCTCGCGCTGTGCTACGTGCAGGCAGGTGAGCGTCAGCGGGCCGCGGACATGATCGAGGAGAATTCGCTGGCCGCGGCTGAAGCCGACAGCGAAATGGCTTATAGACTCGCAACTTACTTCGCGGTCGAAGGCGATGAGAGTGAAGCGCTGCATTGGCTTCGGCGTGCGATCTATCTGGGAAACGAAAATTATCCCTGGTTCGCGATGAATCCGGCATGGAACCGGCTGCACAGGCACACGGATTTCGAGCGCATTCTCGAAGACTTGAAGAAGAGCTACCGCAGAAATCAAAAGAACTGGAAGCGGCTGCTGGATCGGATCCCGAAGGCCTAGCCTCC
>CAXUND010000019.1:18412-41301 GCA_964252445.1 uncultured Acidobacteriaceae bacterium
GAAAGTGTCTGTACCTCGACCGATAAGACCGCGGGCAGATCGCGCACGATCGGCGCCCCGCTGTCCCCGGCATCGGCCGAGGCGTACACCTGACCCCCGGTGGTGCCGAAGTACACACCGCAACTGTCGAGCGAGTCGATCGCCATGGCGTCCCGCAGCACATTGACGTAACAGTGCTCCTGCGGCAACCCGTTGGTGAGCGACTCCCAGGGATGGCCGCCGGAGCGGCTGCGATAGACGCGCAGCCGTTTGTCAACTGGAAACCAGAGCGTGCTCAACAACCGACGCGGCCTTTGGTTACTCCTCGATTACCATGCCCTTATGTCGCAGAATCAGATCCAGGATCAGGTTGACCTGATTGCACGCCACGAGCAGGAGTTCCTGGAGCAGCGGACACCCGCTGAACGAGTGGGCGACGCCATCTCCGGCTTTGTCGGCAGCTTGACTTTCGTTTTCCTGCATCTGCTTGCGTTTGCGGCCTGGATGCTCTGGAACACCCTGCCCGGGCGCACGCACTTCGACCCGCTGCCGTATTCGCTGCTCGGCACCATCGTTGCTCTTGAGGCCTTCATTCTCGCGAGCTTTATCCTGATGAGGCAAACGCGCCTGGCACGCCGGTCGGACGAGCGCGAGCACCTGGTGCTGCAGATACTCCTGCTGACAGAAAAGGAAGTAACGGCTCTGCTTCGGGTCAACCGGCGTATCGCTGAGCAGATAGGTCTCGAATCGGTCGCCAACAGCAAGGAGATCCGCGACCTCAGCCAACATACTTCGATCGACGATGTCGCGCAGGTGATCAAGGAAAACCTGCCTACTTCCGACTAAAAAGGCCTGGCGGTCGCCGATTTGCCAGGCCCCTTGCTTACTGGATCGTCCAGGTCTGATCCAGTCGCTGGCCGGCGGGCTTGAGGCCCGACAGAATGATGCCGGTGCCCGAAGCCGTGCTGGAGTCAGGGTCATCGAGGACTGCGCCTGCAGCCTTGTTCTGGATGGAGTAGCCGCTCCCGGAAGTCACCAGGCTCCACAGCTGCGTATCGTTGAAGACCCTTCGCTGCTGTTCGAGCGGAGAACCGGCGCCTCCGCCATTCGGATCGGTAAGATAAAGGCCGCTCGACGTGTTCTGGATGGTGTAGTAACCGTTGCCCTGGAAAGCAAAGAACCAGTTCTGGTCTGGCCCGTTGGTGAGAGAAGACTGGACCGGCTGGGCATTCGCCTTCGTGGTGGAACCTGGATCATCCAGGTACAAGCCGCTGGCCTGGTTGGAAACCAGGTACACGCCATCCTGGATGCGCGCAGCCGCCGCAGGGAGGAGGCCGAAGGCGGCCACGCTGTTCGTGGTCGCCGCATAGACCTTCCCATTCGCGATGGTCGGGATGATGAATTTGTTCCCGGTACCGAACTGGTCCCGGTTGTTCGGCGCCTGGGTACTGTCGTAAAGCTTATCCCCGAGATTATTCGCGTTGTACGCGTAGAGCACCGCGCTTGAAGCATTGGAGATCGCCCATACGATGGCGTTCGTCGTGTTGTAGGCAGAGATGCTCGGGTTGGCGCCCGGATAGGGGAACGCGTCCGGCGTCGTGGAACTGGGCTGGGTTGCCAGCCGCGCATTACTCACAGGAAATGCACGCAGCGTGCTGCCGACCGAGCCGTAATACACAGTCTGGTTGAAGTAGGCCGGGTTGCTCCAGACGCCGTTGGGCAGCACTCCGTTAAGCTGCTGGTAGAGGGTGCCGTCATTGGCGGCATCGTATTTGCCCATGTTGTTGCGGTCGGCAACGTAGAGGTTGCCGTCCTTGCCGGCCGCTACGATCAGCTGCCGGATCATGCCGTTTGCGTCTTTCATGTCGGGCAGGAGCACCACGCCGCCCGATCCGAGGTCAGTGTCATCATCGGACTCGGTGACCGTGTTGTTCATCGTCCAGTAGTCCGCCGCGGCCAGCTTGCCGCCGGTCGTGCTCAGCTTCAGAATGGAGTTGCCGAAGTCGGCCTGCGAAGGAAAGCCGCCGGAGTTGAGCGTGGTATCGAAGGTGCCGTTGCCCAGAGAGTAGTAGATGTTGCCTTCGGCATCTGCGCCCGGGCCGCCTCCGGCATTCCACGGCGCCGCCTCACTGCCATTGGGCGTGAAGTTGAAGACGCTGGTCTGCTTCAGGGTGCTTTCGCTGTAGCCGATCGACCACCCGGAGTAGGGCTCGATATCGCAGTGTGAGCCCCAGCTGGTGTAAACCGTCCCATTCAGCAGCAGCAGACCCGGCCTGTCCTTATACTGCCCGGGGACGAAGGTGTCCGCGCTGCCAGTTCCGCTGGTCGATGCCTGCACTGTGACAGGACCTCCAATCCTCTCGATGCCGCTGGTCAGATCGAGCGCGTGCAGCCGCTGGAAATAGGTGCCGGCCGCATTCTTGCTCATGGCCACCACATAGATGATGCCGTGCTGGGCTTCATGCGGGTTGATCGCCGGCGTGGCGGTAATGCCGATCTCGGGCTGTACCTGGTTGCAATTGCGCGGGTCGGATGTGGTTTCCCCGCGACCCAGCAGCGAGACATGCCAGTAGGTGGCGCCGGTGTCAGCATCGATAGCGTAGACGCTGTCGTGTTCAGTGGCGATGATCAGCAGGTTATGGCGGTGATTGCCGATCAGCACCGAGGAGACGTAGAGCGGCTGCGCGTCCACCTTGCCGTCGACGGTGTAGTTGAAGAGCTTGCCGAACCCGGCGGAGTTGACGTTCTGCGGAGTCAGGATCCCCTCATTGAGATTCTGTCCGGTGCGTGCGCTGTCGTTATGAAAGGTGAGCACGTTGGTGATCTGGGCGTGCGAGCCTGTGACTGATGCGGCCAGGAGCAGCCCCGGGGCTACCAGGGCGGTAAAGCGGGAATGCAGCATAAAGCCTCCGATAGCGCGAAAGAAGGGGGATTACGGATCAGATTGACGACAACAATGGAGGTCGCCGATGTGCCCGGAGTGTACGACTATGAGGTAAGAGGAGGGAAGTGCTACCCGATCAGCCCAGGACGGGGCAGATCAGAGAAAGCTGGCGAGATACCAGCGATGCCCGAAGGGATCGCGGACACCGCACATGCGCACGCCATGGGGCTGATCGGCGGGCGGGCGCTCGCTGACCGCACCGGCCGCCACTGCCTGCGCGTAAACCTCATCCACGCCGTCGAGATACACCATCAGGCTCACCGGCGAACCACCGAAGTGCTCCGGTCCGTACGCGCCGATCTCGGGAAACTCGTCGGCCATCATGATGCAGGAGTCGCCGACCTGAATCTCGGCATGGCCGATACGGTCCTTGAAGTCCACCCGCAGGCGCTCGGTCGCTCCGAAAGCCTTTTTATAGAAGTCGAGTGCCGCAGCCGCGCCCTTGACGATCAGGTAAGGCTGAACCGAGTGATAATCCTCGCGTTTGACCTTGATGTTTTCACTTTTGGGAGTTTCGGAGACGGCTGCGTCAGGCATAGCGCACCTCAACCGCTCCATTCTGGAAGAACCACGGGCGCTTCGGCAACAAAAAAGGACGCCTGAAAGCGGCGTCCCGGTCGGAAAGGTCCTGGCTTAGTTTCGGGTCGGCACCAGGTCCATGGGCTCGCTCAGGCTGAAGGTGACTTCCGACCCCCGCTCCAGCCGCGCCTGGCGCGGGTGCTGCAGCAGGAGGTGGGTCGTCACGACGCCGGCGCCGATCAGTGCCCCGCCAAGTGCTCCCGGAGGACCGGCGATCACCGCGCCGGCCACCGCACCGCCGCCGGATCCCGCGCCGTACTCAGCGACATTCTTTACCAGCTGCGAGCTAGGTTGCACGCCGCCCTCATTGTCCGCCTTCGTGCCGCGAGCGTCGGTCCTGACCAGCTGGGCGTACAGGTGGTACGCGCTCCCGTCGGGGAGCACCACCAGGTCCGGGCGGAGGCGCAGGGTGGCGGAGCGGCCAAAATGATGTCCCTGCGAGACACCAACTACTTTTCCTCGCAGCTCGGCGCCCACCGGTATGACAACCCGGCCATCCTTGTACACATTGGCTGCAACCTGCGCGCGGAAGGGAGCACCGCTCTGAGTGGTCGTCGTGCTCAGCTCATCCACCATGCGCACGTGCACGTTCGTCCCCTCAGCCAGCTGGTTGGACGGCGACGCGACCAGCCCCACGATGCCGTAATCAGGATCCTCCGGGCGGCTGACCAGGGCAGCGTGAGGGGCCGCGCTTGCGCCCGGCGCTGCCGGGGACGGCGAAACGGAAGTGACAATTCCGTAGTCAGGATTGTCGACCGCGTGAGTCGTGGGCTGGGCAGGCTGAGCGGGCGCAGTGTAGGGGACCGCGGGTGAGGGCTTTGCGGCGGGCTCGGTGGCGGGCGCAGGAGCAGCCTCTGGAGTCGCCTCGATCACGTCATCGGCGGGCGGCCGCGACACACCCTGGTACTGTGACCCGGTCTGCGCCTGCGCAGAGAGCCCCAGGGCAAGAACACCGGCAACCATCGACAATCTCTTCATGATCAGGACTCCTGGGGACGCAGCACTCAACACTCTCCCCAAGCCTAGTCCACGCGCGGCTTGTGGGCCAGCAGCCCGGGCCGGCACCCCTGCAGCCGTGAACCATAAAGGTAAATCAAAGCAGCAGCGATCCAGATCGAACCTTGGTCTGCAGCGAAGAGGCTTTCTCCGGTTTCACAGAAGTGTGCTTTGCATTTGCTAGAATCGGGCGTGGCAGCGCACCGGTGATGGCGGAATTTGTGCAGACGATCGGCGGCGCTGCGGGTGAGACTATCCGCGTCGACCGGCGTCCGAAGTTGAATGATCGGTTACAGCACCGGATTACAAGGACGGAAATGACAGAAATTGCGGCACTGCACGCCCGGGAGATCCTCGACTCGCGTGGGAACCCGACGGTAGAAGCAGAGGTGGTCCTGGTGGGCGGTGCGCGCGGCCGTGCCGCGGTGCCGAGCGGTGCGTCAACCGGCGAACACGAGGCGGTCGAACTTCGCGACGGCGACAAGAAGTATTACGTCGGCAAGGGCGTGCTGCAGGCGGTCGAGAACGTGGAGAGCATTCTGGCCCCGGAGCTGACGGGCATGGATGCGAGCAACCAGCGGCTGCTCGATGCGACCATGATCGCGATTGACGGCACCCCAAACAAAAGCCGCCTCGGAGCGAACGCGATCCTGGCGGTCTCCATGGCGATCGCGCGCGGTTCGGCGAATGCGCTGAGTATTCCGCTCTACCGCTATCTGGGCGGCGTAAATGCGTCGGTGCTGCCGACGCCGATGATGAATATCCTGAACGGCGGCGCGCACGCGGATAACAACGTCGATTTTCAGGAATTCATGATCATGCCGGTGGGCGCGGAGCGTTTTGCCGATGCGCTGCGTTGGGGCGCCGAGGTCTTCCACACGCTCAAAGGTGTGCTCAAGAAGAAAGGCTACAACACAGCGGTCGGCGATGAGGGCGGGTTTGCCCCGTCGCTGAAGTCGAACGAAGAAGCCGTGGAGCTGATTCTCGAGTCGATTGAGCTTGCCGGCTACAAGGCGGGTGAGGATATTGTGCTCGCCCTCGACCCGGCGGCCAGCGAGTTCTATGACAAGGCAGCCGGTAGGTACATCTTCAAGAAGTCGGACAAGAGCGAGAAGTCCAGCGAAGAGATGGCGCGCTACTGGCAGAGTTGGGCCGAGCAGTACCCTATCGTCTCAATCGAGGATGGCCTGGCCGAGGATGACTGGACGGGCTGGAAATACCTGACAGACTTGGTCGGCGAGGACATCCAGTTAGTCGGCGATGATCTTTTCGTGACCAACACCGAGCGGTTGCAGCGCGGGATTGATGAGGGAGTAGGAAACTCGATCCTGATCAAGGTGAACCAGATCGGCACGGTGAGCGAGACGCTGGAGGCGATCGAGCTCGGACGCCGCTACGGTTACACGTCGATCATCTCGCACCGCAGTGGTGAGACCGAGGACACCTTTATCGCGGATCTCGCCGTCGCCACCAGCGCCGGGCAGATCAAGACCGGGTCAGCGTCGCGAACGGATCGCATCGCAAAGTACAACCAGCTGCTGCGCATCGAGGAAGAGCTGGGCCAGACGGCAGAATATCTTGGCCTTGAATCTATCAACTGCAGCGACGAGTGGTCTAAGTAAAGAAACTATCCTTTGACGAATTCCAGGAGCTATCGATTGCGCAACGTTCTTATCGGGTTGTCCCCTGTTGTCCTCACACTTACTGCGTTCAGCCAGCAGGCTGCTGCGCCCAAGCCGCCGGTCACCGTCAAGCCTTCTACACCGGCGATAGCCGCGCCCGCGGCCAACACCCCGCCGCCGCCCGAGCATCCGCTGACCAACGAGCAGGCTCATCAACTGATGGAGCTGACCGGCACCAGCAAGCTCAAGCCGGAATTGATCGAGAACATGCACAAGTACTTCGCACGTTCGTTTCCGCCCTTTGTGCCTCAGGATGTGAAAGACGATTTGAATGCGAGTATCGACAAGATGGACGTGGATACGCCGGTGCTTGCCGTCTATAAGAAGTACATTTCCACCGAAGATGCAACCAAGGCGATCGAGTTTTACAAAACTCCTGCCGGGCACCGTATCGCTGAATCTGAATCCGCTCTGACGGCAGAAGTCCAACGCGCAGCCACCCAGGTCGGCCAGCAGACTGCGAAGGAGGCGATCGACCGTCACCGTCCCGAGATTGAAGCGGCGCAGAAGAAGTACCAGGAAGAGCACGCGGCCAAGCCTGGCCCGGCGACACCGGGAGCGACCGGAGCCGCGGCGCCTGCACCGAATGGCACGCCCGCAACGCCTCCCGCAGCGACACCCAAGCCGCCCAGCCGGTAAGCTGTCGAGGAGACAAAAGGTGTCCGTGCACAAGAGGCCGCTGGTGCTCACCATCCTTGACGGCTGGGGGTATCGGGCCGAGACAGCAAGCAACGCAATCGCGCAGGCACGCAAGCCGGTCTATGACCGGCTGCTTGCCGATTACCCGAGCACGCTGCTTCATGCCTCGGATCACTTTGTCGGCTTGCCCGACGGGCAGATGGGTAACAGCGAGGTAGGCCATCTCAACATCGGCGCAGGCCGCGTCGTGCAGATGGACATCACCCGCATCGATGACATGATCGCGCGGGATGCCTTCGCGAGTGATCCGACACTGGTTGCCGCCTTTGCGCATGCTCGTGTTGACGGTCGCCAATTGCACCTGCTCGGGCTGCTTTCAGATGGCGGCGTGCATGCGCAGCAGGAACACCTCTATGCACTGCTGCGCGCCGCCAAAGCGGCAGGGGTCGAGCGAGTCCTCGTACACGCTTTCATGGATGGCCGCGACACGCTCCCCACCAGCGGCGCCGGGTATCTGGAAAGGCTGCTCAGCAGGATGACGGAGTACGGCGTCGGCAGGCTCGCGTCTGTGTCCGGCCGCTACTACGCCATGGATCGCGATATGCGCTGGGAGCGCATCCTCAAGACCTTCCAGGCCATGGTAAAAGGCGAAGCAGAGGGTGGAGCCTATGCCGATCCCGTGGCTCGCGTGCGCGAGTGCTACAACAACGGGATCACCGACGAGTTTATTGTGCCTTTCGTTGTGACGGACTCATCCGGCCAACCGCAGGGCGTGGTGCGGGCAGAGGACGCCTGCATCATGTTCAACTATCGGGCGGATCGTGCGCGACAGATCACGCGCGTTCTGGCACGGAACTCCGGGCTGACCAAAGAGGATGGACGAGAGCTCCCGAAGATCGAGGACCAGGACGCAGCCATCCCGCGAAATCTCATCCCGCAAGGTCTGCACTACGTCACCATGACGCAGTATGACAAGCATTTCTCGCTGCCGATGGTGATCACCCCCGGGTCGATGGAAAACCTGCTGGCGAACCTACTCGCCCAGGCGAGTTTGCGTAATCTGCGCATTGCGGAAACAGAAAAATACGCCCACGTAACCTACTTTTTCAACGGCGGCATCGAGACACCATTTCCTGGTGAGGACCGTTTGCTGGTTCCGTCGCAGAAAGTAGCGACCTATGACCTGGCTCCGGAGATGAGTGCTTCCGGCATCGCGGATGGAGTAATCCGGGCGATTGAGGACACCGCGTTTGATCTTGTTGTGGTTAATTTCGCCAATGCCGATATGGTGGCGCATTCCGGACAGATGGAGCCGACGATCCGCGCGGTGGAAACTGTGGACACGCAGCTCGGACGTATCTACCAGAGCCTGCGACAGAGGGGCGGCTCAATGCTGATTACAGCCGACCACGGCAACGCCGAGATGATGGTCGATCCCGGCAGCGGAGGCCCGCACACCGCCCACACCACCAACCCGGTGCCGTTCATCCTGGTGAGCGAGGATGCAGGTGACTATAGCCTGCGGCCGGGAGGATCGTTGCGCGACCTCTCACCCACGATCCTCGGCATGCTTGCGCTCGAGCAGCCCGCACAGATGAGCGGCAGCGATCTACGCGAACGCAAGTGGTGAGAACCTAGAAATCTTTTTGTTTGTGCGGGTACCAGGTAATCTGCCCGGCAATGCTGGTGTCGCTGTTGAGTCCCGGCTGGTATACCGGAGCAACCCAGCGTTCGTACTGCGCCCAGATGTTCAATTCGACGTCCTCGCCCAACCTCTTCACCACATTTACCCTGTAATCGTTCTGCGTGGTGCCGAAAGGGATAAAGTCCTTTGCTGCCTTGACGCGGCGATAGGAGACCTGCACCTGCTCATTCGGCGACAGATGATAAGTAAGCCATGCGTCGCCACCCTTGTCCTCGCGTCCGATCGCGTCGCCAAACAACAAACCCTTGTTGGTGGTGCCCTGCTGCTGCACTCCTTCATAGTCGAGGAATGAGCCGTTGAAGCTGCGCGAGGTCGGCGGGTCGGTGGTCACGCCTTCCACCCGCATGTCCAGGTGAGTGAAAACCGGAAAATGAGACAGGTACACGCCGGAGCGAATGCCTGCGCGGCGCGGCGCATCGATGGGATTCACATCATCGTGGGCAAGGGAATCAGTGTAAAGAGTCAGCCAGCTGCGAAGGCCAGGCAGCCGGTAATTAAAATCGAAAGAGCTAAAGCGCGCGCCGGGATCCGTGCTCGAGAACTTCTTCGCAAGGCTTACGTTGCTCACTGAAAAGAAGCTGCGCAGGAAGCTCCGTAGATTGATGGGCTCATGGCCGCGCCCGCCCCAGATCACAGTACGTTCAAACCCGAACTCAAGGTTGCGAGTAGGCTGAAAGCTGACCTTTTCTGCATGCACCCAGGGATCGTTTGGCGCGGTGTGGCCCTTCAGGCTGCCTACAAAAAAGTCGTACCGGAAGGGGCCGAGTAGTCGCGACAGCAGCGGAATATGCAGCGGCTCGACACGGTCGATCTGAAAGGCGTAGATATTTTCGGCGTTGTTGCTCCAGGCGAAGGCGCCGCCGCGCGCGGAGCCCAACCAGTGGTCGGTTTTGCCAAAGGATATCTCGTGTCCTAGCGCGTGGACGGAAGCTGTTGCTTCCATGACCCGAAAGGTATCCACACTGGAAATCGGGCCCAGCGGGATGGTCGCCTGATGGGGATTGGTGACCGGATTGATTCCATCTGTAATCGAGGAAAGCTCGTCGAACAGCAGGGGAGAATAGCCGCCGGCACTCGGCGCACGCTGGTATTCTCCGCGCACCATGAGAGTAAACCGGCCAGCTTCGGCGCGCGCGCTGAGGCCGGATGAATTACTGATGCCGGCCTGGTACGGCCGTCCGTAATCGTTCACGATCGTCTGGCCCAGGTGATAGCTGTCACGCAGAGGCGTATCCGTGATGCCGAGGAAGCGGGTGTAGACAGTATCAAGCTCCGCATGCGCGCCGGCGGCGACAAGATCAGGCGAAAGCTCGCGCATCAAGGCGGCATAAATTTCGGTCGCCTCATCGCTCTCCGGGCCGCCCAGGCTGTCAATAGCGTCTTCTGTCTTCTCCAGCATGTGGGCGATGCTGAGCCGGGTGTACGGCCGCAGGCCGGCAAATGCCGTGTCCAGGAAGCCGAGCCCATGCAGGCGGTCGAGTGCCGGATAGATCCAGCTGTCCATCGGCACGTATGTCGATCCCTGCGAACTTAGACCAACCACCGAGTAAGTGGGCCGGTAACTGGATGGCACATGGATCGGCGGAGGATTGTCGCCCGGCTGCTGAGCGGCGGGCTGCTGCGCGGACGCGCTCGCCAGAGAAGGCAGAGACGCGGCCAGCAGGCAAGCCAACTGTGCGGTCGACGCGGCGAGAGTGCTGAACCTAGTAGGCAAGGACGCGATGCAGCCCCTCGGCTATTTTATCGACCGAGGGCATGTAGAACTTTTCGAGCGGGGGAGAAAAGGGGATTGCGGGTACGTCGGGTGCCGTGATGCGCAGGATCGGAGCGTCCAGGCAGTCAAAAGCTTCCTCTGCGGCAATTGCCGAGATTTCGGCGCCGATGCCGAGTGTGCGATGGTCCTCATGCACGATGCACATGCGCCCGGTCTTGGCGAGCGAGTTGAGGAAGGTATCCTTGTCGAGCGGGCTGAGGATACGCAGGTCGACGACCTCAATGCTCGCCCCGGTCTCGGCAGAGACTTTCTCCGCCGCCTGCAGGGTGAGCTGCAATGTGTAACCGTAGCTGACTACTGTGAGGTCTGTGCCTTCACGGCGAATCGCGGCCTTGAACAGGTCGGTGACAAAGTCGCCGTCGTCAGGCAGATCTTCCTTGATGGAGCGGTAGAGCTTTTTATGCTCGAAATAGATGACCGGATCATCCTGGCGGATCGAAGCCTTGAGCATGCCTTTCGCGTCTGCGACCGTACCCGGCGCGACCACCATCAGACCCGGCTCGTGCGCGAACCAGGTGGTGTTGGTCTGCGAGTGGTAGAGGCCGCCGCCGACGCCGCCGCCATAGCAGACGCGCAGCGTGAGCGGACAGGTCTGCGTACCGCCAGAGCGATAGCGAAGCTTGGCTGCCTGCTGCGTCAGCGCGTCAAAGGCGGGCGTAATGAAGTCGGAGAACTGGATTTCCGGCACGGGAACGAGGCCTGCCAGCGCCGCGCCGATGCAGGAGGAGACGATGATGCCTTCGGCCAGCGGCGAGTCAATGACGCGGTCCGCGCCGAACTCCTCGTAGAGTCCCTTGGTGGCCTTGAAGACGCCGCCCTCGACGCCGATATCTTCGCCGATTAAAAAGACACGCTCGTCGCGCTGCATTTCCTCGCGAAGAGCTTCGGTGATTGCACTGATGTAAGTAAGAAGAGCCATGCTTCCTTTGCGGTAGTTAATAAGTCGAGCGGGTTAGTACTGCGGCGACCAGCTCTTGCGATCCAGCTCGCGCTCGCGAACTGAGAAAGAGTAGACGTGATCAAGCGCGTCTTCCGGCTCAGGGAAGGGAGCTTTATCCG
The DNA here is from genome assembly GCA_964252445.1 of uncultured Acidobacteriaceae bacterium. Lineage (GTDB taxonomy): Bacteria > Acidobacteriota > Terriglobia > Terriglobales > Acidobacteriaceae > EB88. Next base: position 29,770 of record CAXUND010000019.1, read on the forward strand.
CCACTTCAATCGCTTCGTCCAGACGCTTGTTGAAGCTCTCCTGCAGTTCCTGCTTCCAGCTATCCGTGAACAGACTCTTGCCGGCCAGGTACTTTTCCATCATGGTGATCGGGTCTTTCGCCTTCCAGTACTCAACCTCTTCCGGGTTGCGATACTTGGCAGGATCGATCTCCGAGTGGCCGTACCAGCGGTAGGTCTTGCATTCGATCAGCGTGGGGCCGCCGCCCTGCCGTGCTCGCGCAATTGCCTCCTGGGCCACGCGATAAACCGCAACCACGTCGTTGCCGTCCACAGTAATGCCGGGGAAGCCATACGCCTGCGCCTTGATGCTGATGTCCTCGACCTTAGTCTGGAGCTTCACCGTGACCGACTCAGCCCAGAGATTGTTCTGCACGACGTAGACGATGGGCAGGTTGTGCACGCCGGCGAAGTTCAGCGCCTCATGCCAGAAGCCGAGAGAGGTTGACCCGTCGCCGGAGAGGGCAAGCGCAACGTTGTCGTTCTTCTTCATCTTGTTGGCGAGAGCAACGCCGGTGGCAATGTTTAACTGTGCGGCGATGGTCGAGGCCGGAGTGATGACGTTGAGGGGTGCATAGCCGCAGTGCGCCGGGGAAGACCGGCCCTTGTCCGGGCTGGTGGCCTTGGCATAAAGCTGCGAGAACATCGCGCTCAAGGGGGCGCCCTTGATGTAATTCAGGATGAAGTCGCGATGCGAAGGACCGACACAATCTTCCGGGCGCAGGTCGACCGCTGCGCCGACAGCAGTGGCCTCCTGGCCAACAGCCGCATAGTAGTTGCCCGTGAACTTACTCTGCTTGAACAGGACACGCGCGCGCTCCTCGAGCATCCTGCACTCCAGCATGGTCGAGTAGAGCTGCTTCAGCTTGTCGTCGGAGATCAAAGGAGCGCTGCCGTTGCTGCTGCCGTTGGTGGACGGCTCTGGAGCGGCCGCGGCGAGTTCCTTTACCTTTGTTGCCATTGTTCGTATGCCCTCGATTGTGGTGATTGTAAACCACCGTACATGCTCCCGGCACCCGCCCCGGCGGTCCGGAAGCCGACGCCAAGGCGGGAAGGAATTTCAACAAGAGTGTGAAAAACCCTGTGCAAGAGCACTGGCATGGTCGTGATCGTTCAATAGCGACGCGGGCTCTGGCTCTCTGCACACTCGATGGTGCAACTCTACAGACCCGAATGTGCTAGGCCGTCAGCTCGAGTAGTCTGCATTGATGCGCACGTACTCTTCGGTGAGGTCAGTGGTCAAGAAACGGCACGCACCTTGGCCCATTCCGAGTGCGACCCGTATGGTGAAGGCCCGCTGCTCGAGATAGGTGTGCGCAGCCCGCTCATCATAGAGCGAGGCGCGGCCACCTGCGGTACAGATGGGCAGCTCGCCGAACCAGACATCGATTCGTGCGGGATCCATTTCGACGCCTGACGAACCAATGGTCGAAAGCAGCCGTCCCCAGTTCGGATCGCTGCCGGCCCAGGCGGTCTTGACCAGCGGGGAGTGCGCGATCGCCTTCGCGACGGTGAGTGCGTCGAGGTCGCTCAGTGCGCCTTCAATCTCGAGCGTAACCACGTGGGTGACACCTTCGCCGTCGTCGACGATCTGGTAGGCCAGCGAAGCGCAAACGTCGTTGAGAGCGGCGCGGAAGGTGTCATTGCCCGCATCAATTGAGGCGCCCGAAGCTCCCGAAGCCAGAACCAGCACCGTGTCGTTGGTCGAGGTATCGCCATCGATCGAGATGCGGTTGAAAGTCTGGTCGCAGGCCGGCGTAAGCAGGTTTGTGAGGTCGGAGGGTGCAATCGCCGCGTCGGTAAACAGGTAGACCAGCATGGTCGCGTGCGGCGTCAGCCGCGGATGGATCATGCCTGCACCCTTGGCGCAGCCGGCGAGCCGCACCTCGCGTCCATCCACGTTGAGTGCGGCTGTGGCCACCTTCGGTCGGGTGTCGGTGGTGAGGATGGCCCGGGCAAAGTCTGAAAAGCGCTCGGTGGATGCGCCAAGCGCGTCCGCGGCCTCGGGCAGGGCGGCGGTCAGCTTCTCACTCGGCAGCGGCACGCCGATGATGCCGGTTGAAGAGGGGATGACCTCGTGCCCGGGACAGCCAAATGCAAGTGCGGCGGCGGCGCAGACCTGCTCGGCCGCGGCAAGACCCGGCGCGCCGGTGGCACAGTTCGCGTTGCCGCTGTTCACGGCTACGGCGCGGACGCGGCCGCCGCTGCGCAGCAGGTGCCTGCGCCCGATCGTTACCGGGGCAGCGACCACGCGGTTGCCAGTGAACATGGCTGCGGCTGAAGCGGCCTGGTCGGCGACGACAATCGCAAAATCGACCTTGCCGCTCGGTTTTACTCCGGCGCGTACAGCGGCGAAGCGGAAGCCCAGTGGTAGTTGAGACGGAGCAATCAGGGGAGGCTGGGTCATGTTTCCCGTTACTCTACCAAGTGGAGACAGATGCGCGTGTGCGAAGCAGGATCAGCGGCCCGAGTTTTCCTGGAGCTGGAGCATGTCTCAGTGGTCCGCGGCGATACGGTTGTTCTGCACGACCTGTCGCTGAGGATCGAGAAGGGCGAGCACATCGCGATCCTCGGCCCCAATGGGTGCGGCAAGTCGACGCTGATCAAGACCATCACCCGCGAAGTTTACCCTATCGTGGTTCCGGGTATGCGCTGTCGCCTGCTGGGGCACGATCGCTGGGATATTTCGCAGCTGCGCCGGCACCTTGGCGTCGTTTCGGCCGAGCTACCCGGAGAGCGCACGCCGGCTACCAGTGGGCGCGATGCGGTGATCGCAGGCTTCTTCGGGGCATCGGCCCTTTGGCCCAACCTGACCGTCACCCCGGAGATGGGCGAGCGGGCGGATGAAGCCATGGCTCTGATGGGAGCAACGCACCTGGTCGCCAAGCCGGTCGGCGAGATGTCGGCAGGGGAGCAGCGACGAACGATGATCGCGCGTGCACTGGTCCACAGGCCGGACATGCTGCTGCTTGATGAACCCTCAAACGCACTCGACCTCGCGGCTCAGCGCGAGCTTCGCGAAACGCTGCGCCGGGTCGCCCGCAGGGGAACCGGGCTGATTCTGGTGACCCATCATCTGGCAGATATCCTGCCGGAGATCGATCGTGTGCTGCTCATGCGCGAGGGGCGGATCGTGGCGGATGGCTCGCGAGCAGAGCTGCTGGTAGCGTCAAAGCTTGATGCGCTATTTGGAGCCGAGCTTACCCTCGCTGAACGTGACGGCTACATCTATGCATGGTAGCGCCGCATGAAAAGCTTCCTCCTGACGCTTGCCGCTCTCGTCACCCTCTCCGTGCGTCTGCAGGCGCAAGCCGGCCCTCCCTTTCGTACGGACGATCCGGAGACGCCCGGCAATGGCCACTGGGAGATCAACGTCGGCTTTCTCGGCGACCGCAGCCCGTCTGACGGCGACTACCAGGTGCCGGACCTGGACTTGAACTATGGCTGGGGAGATCGCATCCAGCTGAAGTACGAGCTGCCGGCAGCTATCCATGAGAACCGCACCAACGCATCGCTGCCTGCGACTGCAGGTTCTTCCGGTGCTCCGTCAACCGAGTACGAACGCAAGGAGACGGTTGGCGGTCTCGGCGAGTCGCTGCTTGGGATCAAGTGGCGCTTCTATCAGCACATTCCAGCGGGTGCTGAGAACGGCGGAGAGGCGGAGCCAAACTTCTCCGTATCTACTTATCCGCAGCTTTCGCTCAACAATCCGACCAACGCGGTGCGCCGGCAGGTCGTCGCTCCCGGTCCGCAGTTTCTGCTGCCGCTCGAGATGAATGCCCGCCTGGGGCCGCTCCGCGTCGACGGCGAAGTCGGCTACTGGTTCACCAACCGGCATGTGCCGCAGTCGTGGACGCGAGGGCTGGTGGTCGGTCATGAGTTTTCCGCCTCGACCGAGCTTTATCTCGAACTCGCCGACGAACAGGACTCCAATCGCGTCGATGGGTTGCCCAAGGCTCGTGAAGCGACCCTGGGTCTTGGGGGCCGGCAGGCGCTCAATAAGCAGAAGAATCTGATTCTGCTGTTTATGGGTGGAAGGAGCTTTCAGTCCACGTCCGTGAATTCTACCCAGCCGAGCTGGTTGAGCTACATCGGAATGCAGTTTTTGCTGGCGCCGAAAGGCGGCAGGGAACCGGCCGAGTGAGTCGATGCTTTTGCGGGCCATTTCTGAACTAGGTGAAATACCGGCCCGAGCAGAGCTGCTTGGATCTTCGACGGGAGACACTCGGAGACTCAGTCGCCGAGCTCAGCCAATCTGCGGGCTTCTGAGAGAGCTTTGCGCAACAAGGCATACCGGCTCAGAAATGAAAGATAAGATCCGACGCTAGCGTCACCTGGTTCGTATGTGCTCCCGCGCCGTAGGACTTTCGATCCCAGGCATGGTCGTAGCGTAGCTCGGGGCGGATCTGCACGGTGCTACCAACCCAGTGTGTCCAGGAGATTGTCTCCTCGGAGTAGCGCGTCTGATAGCCCGTGCGCTGGCCTTTCTTGTCGTTCAGGAAGTCGGTGCGCAGGCTGAAAAAGTCCAGCGTGGAACGCTCATACTGCAGGAAATTTACCGCCGCATATTCCGGTGCGGTACAGAGCGCCAGGCCTACGTGACAGTAAGCTCCATTCGCACCGGTCTCCGGTTTAATCGGGCCCAGCACGGACGGCACTTCGCGTTCGTACATAAAGTAGCCCTCGGTGGCGCTGTGTACCCGCCGCGAAATCTTGTGGTACCAGGTAGCGTCGTACTGTTGCAGGTTGTTGTAAGCGTATTTCGCATCATTAATGCCATTTGCGCAGACGTAGAAATTGTCGTTGACCGACTTGGTTGTGTAATCAAGGCAGGCTGTGCCGGACGGTTTCGCATCGCTAGTCCAGGGTGCAACATCATGCCCGGCTGTAAGCCCGAGCTGCACTATCCACTGGTTCGACAATTTCGCTGTCCCTATAATGCCTGTATCTGTGAACGGATCTATGGAATAAAGCAGAGAGTGCGAAAACGTGTAGTTGTTTGGCGCAAGCTGCGCTTCAATGCCGGGCACAGAGATAAAGCGGCCGATGCGCAAATTGAATCCTTGTCCGATTTTCGGGACGTATAAATCGACATACTCAAGTGCAGGATCAAAACCATAGCTATGGTTTGCGTGCAGCAGCTGCCCCGAAAAGAAGCCTTTGCCGGTAGTAAACCGGTAGTCGGTGCCGATCAGCGAAGTGAGATGGAAGCCGTAGTCAAAATGATCAAGCTGTACTGTATTCGGTAGCCGTTCCAGGTAAACCACAAACTGGTTCAACTCCAGGCGATTTGCGGTCGCATCGTTGGCTTCCGGAAAGTTAACGTGCGCAGACGTGCTGGCGTTGAGCGTAGGTTCAAACCATCCGTAGATTTTCGTCCTCGATCCTGCACCAGCGTCTTTCGGGAAGAGAGCGCTCATCAGGGGATAACTTTGGCTGTCGGGCTCGCCGATTACGGGCGCACCGCCATACGACCAGTCCGCGTTGGGAAATGGTGGTGAATCAAGGGGTGAGGGCAATCCCCGCCGGGCCGGAGCCGGTCCACTCTGTGCCGTATCTAGCGGACTAGCCTTGGTCGCCCAATCGCTCCGGTAGAACTGTTTGAGGTTCGCAAAGAAGCTCTGCTCCCTAGGAGCGGTGGGTAGATCCGCTTGCGCGGGCGGGGTGCCGGGCGACGCTGGAGTGCTCTGAGCCTGAACCACATCAAAACTCAAAGCAATTAGAGCGAAGCCGACGAAGGTGAGAAGTATTGCCTGCCGATACTTGCACGCGTTCATCAAGAGTCCAAAGTAGCTAAACGCATGGGATGCGCGTTCTTCCTCCAGAACTATCTTTAATGGACCGGGAGTCATCTTTGAGCTGGTACACGCCCAGTTACCCTGGTCGCCTTGACCTCTCGCCCCCATCGGCTTTACTCTCTGGTTACACGGGAAAGGAGGGCGATCCTATTGAAAAGTTCTGAATGTTCCATGTGCTCCAACGCTACACGTGAGGTGACTGAGGCTTAGGGCTCCTTCGGGCTCTAGACCTGGCGGTTCAGTAACACATACGCCGAGGCCCATCTAACAGGCAAGGTCAGCGGGATTGGGTACGCGGACTTTGACCCGGCTCCAAGGATGCCTCAGGTCAACTTCAACCAGTGCACCGGCAGTAGAGGCCTGCGTCGCCCGTGAGGGTGGTGCGGGCCTTTCGCTTTCGGGAGCGGGAACCCCTTGAAGGCGGCGAGCGTATGGTGTTCTTAAAGGCGGTTCCATGCGATTAGCGCTACATGTTTCTGCCGTGTTCCTGATCTCCGCGGCTTCGGCCAACAGCCAGAACGCACCCCCTCCCCTCCCTGACATCGCAACCCTCCTGCACGATGTGCAGGCGCATCAGCGGCAGATGGATGCCACGCGCGAGAACTACACCTACCTGCAGCAGAGCGTCGTGACCGAGTTGAACAAGAATGGCGGCGTCAAGAAGACAGAAACGGAAGACGCGGAAGTCTTCTACGTGAACGGCCACGAGGTCCAGCGCACGGTGCGCAAGAACGGTAAGGAGCTTTCCGCGCCGGAGCAGTCGAAGGAGAGCGATAAGGTCGTAAAAGAGGTGGCGAAGGCGGAGAAGACGCCGCGCGGTCAGACCACGGACCAGGACCAGATCAGCGTCAGCCGGCTGCTGCAGATCATGAAATACTCTGCGCCTCGACGAGAGACGCTGGATGGCCGCAGCACCATTGTTTTCGATTTCACCGGAGACCCGCATGCAAGCACCCACGGCCGCGCCGAGGATGCCTCAAAGAAGCTGGCGGGGACCATCTGGATCGACGAGCATGATCGCGAAGTGCGGCGTGTGACCGCGCAGCTGGATGACAATTTTCACCTGGGCTTTGGATTGTTCAAGCTGGCAAAGGGCAGCAGTTTTACCTTCGAGCAGAAGCTGGTCAGCAATGAGCTCTGGCTGCCGACCAGCGCCCACGTGCACATCCTGGCGACGGCGCTCGGTGTGATGGGTTATCGAGGGGAGATCCAGGTGGAGGACAGCAAGTTCCAGCGCTTCCATACCGACACCGAGGTCAAGACCGCCTCGCTCCCGGCCGGGTCCACCCAGAACTAGGTGCCGGGCGCCGACCGAATGGGCTATCGAAACCACCCCCGCCGGCACTTACAATAGGCCCATGGAACCTCTCGTCATCGCAGGCAAGGCATTTCAATCGCGCTTGATCGTGGGCACCGGCAAATACAAGGACGGTCCGGAAACCCAGGCGGCCATCGAGGCCTCAGGCGCCGAGATGGTCACCGTCGCCGTGCGCCGCGTCAATCTCGACCGGAGCAAAGAGAGCCTGCTCGACTACATCGACCCGCAGCGGTACTTTCTGCTGCCGAATACCGCCGGCTGCTACACCGCGGACGAAGCCATCCGGGCCGCGCGGCTGGGGCGCGAGGTCGGGCTCTCGGACTGGGTCAAGATCGAGGTCATCGGCGACCAGGCCACCCTCTACCCCGACGTGCAGGCGACGCTCGAAGCCACGCGGGTGCTGGTGAAGGAGGGATTCACGGTGCTGCCTTATACGACTGACGATATCGTCTTCGCCAGGCGCCTCATTGACGTGGGCGCGGCAGCGGTGATGCCGCTCGGAGCGCCGATCGGCAGCGGCATGGGCATGACCAACGTCGCCAACTTCCAGATCCTGCGCGAGTTGATCACGGAGGTGCCGCTGATCGTCGACGCCGGCCTGGGTACGGCGTCGGACGTGGCGCTGGCCATGGAGCTGGGCGCAGATGCCGTGCTGTTGAACTCCTGCATCGCCGGCGCCCGCAAGCCGGTGCTCATGGCCGAGGCGATGCAGCACGCGATCCTCGCCGGCCGGCAGGCGTTCCTGGCCGGTCGCATGCCGCGCAAGCTCTACGCCACGGCGAGTTCGCCGATGGAAGGAATATCGAAGTAACGCCCGCGCTCAGGTACACTCACGGCTGAATGCGTGTTTTCGGCATCGATTGCGGCACGGAGTGTACCGGATACGGGGTGGTGGGCTGGGATGATGGCGCGCGCACGCCTCGGCTCCTTCCGATTGCGGCCGGAGGCATCCGCCTCTCGAAGAAGGTGCCGCTCGAGCAGCGACTCGCCATGGTCTATGCCGAGCTCTCGACCCTGCTCGCAGTCCATCGTCCGGAGGTGGTGGCGGTCGAGGAGGTGTTCTACTCGGTGAACGCGAAGTCGGCGCTCAAACTCGGCCATGTCCGCGGAGTCGCGCTGCTTGCCGCCGCCAACGCCGGGCTCACTGTGGTCGAGTACGCACCGCTCAAGATCAAGTCCAGTGTCGTCGGCTATGGACTGGCGAAAAAGGAACAGGTCCAGTTCATGGTCGCGCGCCTGCTTGAGCTCGAAGCCGCGCCTGAACCGGAAGACGCAGCCGACGCACTTGCCATCGCCATCTGCCACATCCATCATGCGCAGACCTTCGCAAGCCAGGCGTTCCTCGGCGGTCGCGCATGATCCGCCTAGTCTTGCTGACGATACTTTGCTCCGCCGCCGGGTCAGCCTTGGGACAGTCCGCTGCGCCGCAGGCCCGGATCAGCTTCCACTTCGAGAATCCGTCCCTGTCTCCGGCAGCCTACGACCTTTCGATCAACGAGGACGGCAGCGGCCACTATCATTCGGAGCCCGGGACGCTTGCGCCGGTGGACGCACACGGAGGCAAGCAGCAGGCGTTTGACCAGGACATTCATATCAGCTCAGCCGTCCGGCAGCAGTTCTTCACGCTGGCCCGCTCGCATCACTTTTTTGCGATTGCCTGCGAAGCGCCCAAGTCGAAGGTAGCGTTCAGCGGCAAAAAGACAGTCGGATACACGGGCCCGGACGGCGCGGGTTCGTGCACCTACAACTACTCTCGCGATGCGCAGTTAAACAAACTGGCCGAAATCGTCTATGCCGTCGCCGAGACGCTCGAACTCGGCCGGAAGCTGCGCCTTGACCTGCTCTACGATCACCTTAGCCTTGATGCCGATCTTGAAACTCTTTCCGGCTACGTCAAGGAAGGCCGCGCCCTCGAAGTCCGAAACATCGCGCCTGAACTCGACACCATCGACCAGGACCCCGGTGTGATGAGCCGCGCGCGCAGCCGTGCCCACGCCTTGCTCCAGAATGCTCCACCGGACTAAATGGAGCTTGCACCACGCGCGTCTGCTATGCGTCCAATAGGAGACCAGGTGGGTTGCCGGAGGTCTGTATGCGGGTGACAAGTCAGCTTTGCGAGAGAACGCTTGCAGCGATCCTGTTTGCCGCAAGCGTGCCTCTAACGGCGGCTGCCCAGTCGGGTGAATCGACAGCGATGCCGCCCGCGCCTCCGAGCGATGCGGGCGCGGCGGTCCAAACCCAGGTTCAGGCCGCTCGCCTGAGCGACATAGAAGGATCGGTGCAGGTGCTTGACTCTGGTGGCAAGCCCTTCGACCAGACTCGCATGAACATGCCTGTTCTGCCCGGGATGCAGATCAAGACCGGCACTGACGGGCGGGCGGAGATCCAGCTGCCGGACGGAAGCGTTGCCCGCATTACACCCAACAGCGCATTGCAGCTGGCGCCCGAGCCTGCCGGCTCAGGGTCGGGAACGCAAACCGGCAGCCAGGCCGAAGTCATCACGCCGAACGCAGGCTTAACGTACTTCGAAACACCGGAGGACAGCTCCGGCCAGCCAAGTCTTTTGAGCATCCAGGTGGGACCCGACCGGGTGAGCCCGGCACCAGGCTCGCTGGTGCGCGTCGGCCTTGACATCGAGCCTGCGCAGGTCGCGGTCCTGAGGGGAAGCGCCCACTTCGCCAGCCAGGGAGCGCCGGGCTCCCAGGACGTGCACTTTGATCTGCCGGCCAATCAGACTGCCAGCATCGATCTGCATGCGGTGATGAACTACGACGTGGCGACCAGCGTCTCACCGGACAGCTGGGACGCCTGGAATGCTGACCGGGATGCTGTGCTCTCGTCCCTCGCCGCGGATCAGACCGCCGCGCGTGAGGAAGCCGGCAATGCGGATGACCTGGGCTGGAACGATCTCGATTACTACGGCAGCTGGTATAGCGTTCCCGGCTACGGCATGGCCTGGGCGCCGGATAACGCGGGCGCGGACTTCGATCCATACGGCTCCGGATACTGGGGCTACTACACCAACGTAGGCTACAGCTGGATCTCCGCCTACCCGTGGGGTTGGCTGCCGTATCACTGCGGCGAATGGAACTACTTTGGAGGGAATGCCGGATGGCTGTGGCTGCCCGGCGCCTGCGGACCGCGCCACTGGCTGCCGTACACACCAGTTCGCCGCGGACCGGCTGGCTATCGCCCGCCCATGCGCCCGGTGCCGGTGGTACAGCGACGCTACTCGCTGGTCTCGGTGAACCGCACCCCACCGCCTGCGTTTCGACTGGCCGGCGAGCCCAAGCCGGCCACGCGGCGGCTGGCAATCACCAACGATTCCGCCCAGCCGGTCACGGCAACGCCCTACCCGGTGTATTCGCTTTTCCGCGCCGGCGACGGGGCCGCAGCGCCGGCCTATCGCAACGCCTACACTCCCCCAGTCCGCACCGGCGGCAGCGGCCTCGTAGGAAGCGCGCCGAGCGGACGGGTGTACACACCGGCACCCATCGATCGGCACGTCTATGCTCCCTCGCCTGCGCCCATCGCCAGGCCGGCTGCGCCGGTCGCGCTTCCCCGGTATGAGGCTCCGCATGCGGTTGCGCCCGCTCCCGCGCCTGCTCCTGCGGGGCGGCCGCGCTAGCGGGAGAGTGCGAGATACAGGGCTGCCTGTTGCTCCAGGGTCAGGGCCTCGGCGCGGCTTTGCGGGTCCAGCTGCATGCTCCGGAAGGCTGCCGCCACTTCTTGGGGGCGAAACCCGGCGGCCCGGAGATTGTTCGTCAGCGTTTTGCGCTTCTGCGCAAAGGTCTGCTTAAGGTAGCGGATGAACCCCGCAGGGTCGACGCCGAGCTCCTTGAAGCGAGGGTGCATGGTCATCCGGATGACGCTTGAGTGCACCTTGGGCGGCGGCGAAAAAGCTTCAGGCGGCAGCGTCAGCAGGTGCTCGGTGCGCGCGTATAGCTGGCAGGTGGCGGAGAGCATGCCGTAGTCGCTCGCACCGGGTGCTGCAACCATGCGGTCGCCGACCTCGCGCTGCACCATCACCACCGCCCGGCCGATCACCGCGTGATGCGCAAACAGGTGCAGCAGGATGTCGGAAGTGATGTAGTAAGGCAGGTTGCCGACGATGCCGAGCGTGGCCGCGCCCTCTTCCGCCGCCAAGGCTGTGAGGTCTACCGTGAGCACGTCCTGCTCAAGGATGGTGACGTGCGGAGCAGGGAAGCGGGCTTTGAGCACCGGGACCAGCGTGCGGTCTAGCTCAATCGCGATGAGCCGGTGCGCACGCGTAGCCAGCAGGTCAGTGATCGAGGCCATGCCCGGGCCGATCTCAACGACTGTACTTGCGGAGATATCCCCGAGCGCATCGACGATCGCCTGGCGGGCGGACGGACTGGTGAGAAAGTTCTGCCCCAG
>CAXUND010000020.1:0-37020 GCA_964252445.1 uncultured Acidobacteriaceae bacterium
TGCAGGGGGAAGAGCACGATCGGCCCGCGGACCAGGGCGACGGTGCGGCTGTGGTCTTTGGCCGGCGTGGACGGGATGGGCACAAGACGCAGGGGCATGGGGAGCGTGAGCTCGACCGTGTCTCCCGAACGCCAGGTGCGGACGATGCTGGTAAAGCCTGCCTCGACGTGCACCGGCACGGGCTTCCCGTTCACGCGCAAGAACACCGCAGACAGGGCGGCCCAGGCGGGGATGCGCAGGCGCAGCGCAAAGTTCGCGTCGGTCGACGCAGCCACCGTCAGGCGGATGTCGCCGGTGTCCGGGTAGCTGTGGTCCTGGGTCAGGGTGAGTTGAGACGCACCCTGCTGCCAGCGGAGGACGGAAGGGATATAGAGGTTGACCCACACCGCATCCGGATCCTGAAAGTAGGAGTTGATGCCGTAGTCCGCGGCCACCTGCGGCAGGGTGCCGGAGCAGCAGGGCCAGCGATGGACAGAATAGAAGCGCGTGGCCACCTGGTTGTAGTCCTGAAAGTAGAAGGCCCGGCCATCGGGCTCAAGCGGCAGCGCACCCAGCACCGTGTTGTACATGACGCGCTCCGTGCTGTCGCCGTAGCGGCCTTCGCGGGTTACCTGCAGCAGGTAGCGGGTCAGCTTCATGTGCGCGTAGGCGCAGCACGGCGCCTCAAAGTTGTTATGGGTCGAGGTGAGGCTGGCGAACACCTTGTCGACGCCGGGCGCGACCAGCGTCTCGTCCGGTCCCCAGCCGCCGGTGGCGAAGCTCTGCTGCTCGAGCATGTCGAAGCCGTTTAACGCGGCGCGAAGGTGGAGCTCGCTGCCAGACACCATCCAGGCCTGCATGGCCGATCCCATGGCATTCACGTAGCTGTAGCCGTGCTTGCCACCGAGCACGTTTTCTCCGCGCGCGAGCGGCTGAAAGAAGGTCTGATTGTCGAGGTACTGCTCGGCCATCGCGAGGTAGCGCTGCCCCGCACCCATGGCATAGGCGAGATACAGGTTTTCAGGCAGCGTCGGGCTCTCGTCCCAGTTCCACGAGTTATCGCGGCCGACCAGCCAGGGCACGTCGCGGTCTACCGGACGGCCCGGCAGCGCGAGCACTGCTGCGTCGGTGGTCTTGTCGAGGACGGCAAAGGCGTTCGGGTCGCCGAGGAGCGCGTGCGAGTCCTTGAGGCCGCAGACAAACTTGTCAAGCGAGTAGGCGGGCAGACGCGTGAGCGTGTAATACGCGGGCACGATGGTCTCGCCGTAAAGCCGGTTGAGCCGCAACACACGCTCGCGCAAACGGGCGTCGCCGGTGGCGGCGCTGTGGCGGGCCATGGCCGAGGTCCACTGGCCGTAGCTCGCGCCGGGTGAGAGGCCAGCGTCGCCGGTCTTGTAGTTGTAGTCTGCCAGGTACTCGTACCAGCCGCCGATCTCAATGCCCGGCGCGGGCTGGCCGGCCATCATGCGGAAGGGCTTCATCAGGCTGTCGTCGGAGATGCCGGCGAGCACCGCCTGCGTGTTCTCGATCTGCGCGCGGTGCAGGGGGCTGGTGACGGTGACCTGCGAGTAGGCGACCTGGGTCAGCGGCCGTCCGTAGGCGCCGTACGGGAGCGGCGCCGCGAAGCTGCTGCGCCTGAGGGCGGTTGCGGCGGTGAGCGCGGCGGCGGATTGCAGCAGGCGGCGGCGGCTCAGCGGGCGGGGCATCGAGGACCATGCTTTCACAGCGCAGGGTCGACGGGAAAGCACCGGAGGCTACTTGCTCTTCGAGCCGGACTTGCGGCGGCAGCTTCCCTGCTCGTGCGGCTTTTTGCCCGGCACAGGCTCAAAGCCGGCCCAGCACCGGGATGTTTTTGACTTGCTGCTCTTGCGTGGTCCGCCGCTGCGGGTTTTGTGGGTGGCTGCCATGGTGTGCTCCTCGTGTTTTCGAGTGTGACGTAGGCTTGACGCGGCGCGGTTGGCGTTTGCACCGCAGGGTACTTTCAGGTGAAGCAAAAAGGAGGGTCATGCTGAGCGCCGCGAAGACTTTGCTTTGTCGTCGGCTCCCGCGGTACTTCTTTTTCTCGATGAACCGTTCGCTCCGCTCCACAAAGCAAGGCAAACCGCTCCTCTGTCGCAAGGCGAGGTCAACAGCAGATCCTTCGCTCCGCTCAGGATGACAGTGCTTGGGAGATGGGGACGAGCTTTCGTAACGAGGACAGGGTTTGGGAGACGGTGACGGGGTTTTGTAACCAGGGTGGTGGTTGGGAGATGGGGACGGGGTTTCGTAACCAGGGCAATGCTTGGGAGTTGGCTACGCGTTTGAGGAGGACGAAGCGTGCGGGAGGAAGACAAAGCTGCGCGGGTGGAGAGGGCTGGATCAGGGCCGTTTACGCGCGGCCGCTCCTCTGTTTGCGGCTCGCTTGGCCGGCCGTAGATCGGCCGAGGCGCGGTTTACAGAACTGGAGCCTCCCCGCTTCGCCGGGGCGTTCCCGGCACCCGGGCCGGTCCGCTTGATGGAGCGCGGCCTGGTTACCACGGCGAGCCCGTCCGCGACCATCTTCCGCGCCGTCGACCGCTTGCGTGCGCCGGGCCGGGTGGCCCGCTTCAGCGCTTCGACCTCATCCTCGCCCAGCTCGCGGACCTCGCCCGGCGGCACGTCGAGCACCAGCGGGCCAAAACCGACGCGCCGAATCTTCTCGACGTGGTGGCCGACCTCTTCAAACATCTTGCGCAGCTCGCGGTTGCGGCCTTCGATGAGGATGATCTCGTACCAGGGATTTTCCGCCGGCTTTACCAGGCGGATCTCCGCCGGGGCGGTCATCACCCGGCCTTCGCGGGTACCGGCCCGGCCTTTCTCGATCATCACTCCTGAGCGCAGCTGCTCTATGGCCGCGGGTGCGGGCTGGCCGGAGACTTTGACCAGGTAGGTCTTCTCGATGCCGGTCGAGGCCTTGGTCAGCAGGTTTGCGAGCTCGCCGTCGTTGGTCATCAGCAGCAGGCCTTCGCTCAGGTAGTCGAGCCGGCCCACCGGGTACACGCGGCCCCTGGCGCGCTCGAAGAACTTCATCACCGTGGGGCGGTTTTCCGGATCACTTACGGTGGTGACAAAGCCCTTGGGCTTGTTGAGCATGTAGTAGCGGTGCTGCTCGGCGCCCTGCAGCAGCTTGCCGTCGACACGGATGTGGTCGCGGCCGAGCTCGGCCTTGGCGCCCAGCTCGGTCACCACCGCGCCGTTCACCTGCACGCGGCCCCCGGTGATCAGCTCTTCCGCTTTGCGTCGCGAGGTCACGCCCGCCGCGGCAATAATCTTCTGGAGCCGCTCTTCAGGCATCTAGCCATCCTCTTTGAGGCCTGCCTGCGCATGAGCCTCTTCTGCCGCAGGGGAGGGCGCAGGTTCGACCACGACGCCGGAATCAGACTCCACTGTGGGCTCGTCTTCATCTGTAACGACCACGGTGGCGTATGCGGCAGCCGCGATCTCCTCGTCGCTTCGTGCTCCGGCGGCTTCAGGAGCCGATTGAAAGTCTGCCGCCTGCTCGGGCTCCCCAGTCAATCGCAGTTGCGGCGAGGACTCCGGCTCCTCCACCAGTTCCCCGGCCATCTTCTCAAACTCCTCCATCGAGGGCAGCTCTGCCAGGTCCTTGAGCCCGAAGCGCAGCAGGAACTCCCTGGTGGTTTTATACAGGATGGGCCGTCCGACGACTGCTTTACGGCCGGCCGTGGTCACCAGCTTGCGGCTGATCAACGAACCCAGCACGCCGGAGGAATCGACTCCGCGGATATCGGCGACCTCGGGCGCGGTGACCGGCTGCTTGTACGCGATGACGGCGAGCGTCTCAAGCGCCTGCAGCGAAAGCTTCATCGGCGGCTTCAGGCTCTTCACAAAGCTGCGCACGGCGTCGTGGTACTCGGGCCTGGTCGCCACCCGGTATCCTCCTGCGATCTCGCGTACTTCGACGCCGCGATCGCTGCGATCGTACTCGGCCATCAACTCGTCGAGCAGGGTGCGGATCTGCTCGCGTGCCTGGCGGTCGCGGCTGCGGGCAAGCCGCTTCACCTCATCAGGAAAGGCATCGCCGGTTGCCGGCTGAGCCGAAGCAGTCGCCGTGCTTTCACCTGCAAAGCCGTCCGCCTGCGAGGAAGGCTCCTCCGAGATCAGCTCCGCCTGTACTGCCTCTACACCTTCCGCCTGTGTGCGGGCGAGTTGAGCCTCCACACTTCCGGGCATGGCGTTTTCGAGTGCCTCAGCGCCAAACAAGGCGGCCAGCTGCGCCAGGGTCACGGGCTCTTCGGCCGCGTAAATCACTGCTTCTATCTTGCCTCTCAAACTCATCTGGAACTCAAGTCCTTGACCGCAAAAGGAAAGCGGCGCCTCGGTCTATCGTACCGAAGCGCCGCTCTGCTGTCAGAACCCGGGAGCTTGGGCTAGACCCCGGCCAGCGCGCGGAAGAGCCAGAACAAGACCCCTGCAAGCAGCGCCGCCGCGGGCAGGGTGACGACCCAGGCGAGCGCAATGTTGCGGATGGTCGCCATCTGCAATCCGCTCCCGTTTGCGAGCATGGTGCCGGCAACCGCGGAGCTCAACACGTGCGTGGTTGAGACCGGCAGATGGTACTGGTCCGCGGCGATGATGGTGATGGCCGCAACGATTTCGGCGGAGGCGCCCTGCGCATAGGTGAGGTGCGTCTTGCCGATCCGCTCGCCAACCGTGATCACGATGCGCTTCCAGCCGACCATGGTGCCCAGGCCGAGCGCGATGGCGACGCACACCTTGACCCACACCGGGATGAACTTGGTCGCGGTATCGATCTTGGCGTGGTAGTTCTTCAGAACCGCGCTGTCAGCGGCGCTGAAGCTCGGGTTCTTCGCCTTGGCCTCAAGCCGGAGCACCTCGCCCTGGATGTAAAGGTCGTTGCGCACGTTGCGCTGCTGCTCTGCGGGGACCGAAGCAAGACTCTTGTAGGAGGTGAGCTCGTGCTCGATATTAACCGCCATTTGCCGCTGTGCGAGCAGCACGCTGGAGGAGTACTTCTTGTCGCGGATGTACTCAGTCAGGTCCTGGCGCTCGTCGCCGACCACGGCGCTCGGATCGAGGTGCGAGGAGAAGACGCCTATCGCCTGCTGCGAAACAGCAGCGAAGTCCTGCACCTGCGAGAAACCGACCGCGTGGTTCAGGGCATAGGCAGTGGGAACGGTGCCGATCAGGATGAGCATGATCAGGCCCATACCCTTTTGGCCGTCGTTTGAGCCGTGGCCGAAGCTGACGCCGGTGCAGGTCAGGATCAGCAGGCAGCGGATCCAGAAGGGCGGAGGCGCGTTGCCTTCTGGCGCCCGGTACAGTTCCGGCTTGCGCACCGTGAACTTCAAGATGAGCAGGAACAGCGCGGCGAAGCCGAAGCCTACCAGCGGCGAGACGATCAGCGCGCGAAAGACGCCGGTTGCCTGTGACCAGTCAACGCCGCTGGTTCCGTTCCTGCCGCCCAGGATCTGGTTCGCCAGTCCGACCCCGATGATCGAGCCGATGAGGGTGTGCGAGCTGGAGACGGGCAGGCCGAGCAGCCAGGTGCTGAGATTCCAGATGATGGCGGCGATGAGCAGGGCGAAGACCATGGCAAAGCCTGCGCCCGAGCCGACCTGGAGGATCAACTCCACCGGCAGGAGCGAAACGATGGTGAAGGCGACGGCTCCGGAGGAGGTCAGCACGCCGATGAGGTTCCACATACCGGACCACACGACCGCGATGTGCGGCTCGGGCGAGTGCGTGTAGATGACGGTGGCGACCGCATTGGCGGTGTCGTGGAAGCCGTTGACGAACTCAAAGCCGAGGGCGATCAGCAGGGCGATGGCCAGCAGCACGTAGGGCCACACTGTGGCCGAGTGCGCATTGCCGACATCGTGGACGATCGAGGTTCCGGCGTAGAAGAGGCCGCCCAGCAGAACCAGGAAAAAGGCGGCCACGCCGGCGACGTGGGGCCGCTTACTCATCTTGTCGTCGAGCAGGGAGCGGCCCGCGGCCGGCTCGATGCTGATGCCTTCCTGAGGAACAAGTGCAGGATTCATTCAATAGGCTCCGGGCGGCTTTAGCGCCACTCTAAGCAACCTAGCAGCGTGGGAGCGATGATGGGGTCAACAGTCGCCCGGAAGTATGTGAATGTTTCGTGAAATGAGGGCCTGCAGGCCCGGTCTGCCTCTGGATGAGTCAAGGTGCTCCGCTATGGGCCAGGGTTCGAGGAGGCGACAATGAGGGTGATCAGACCGCGCTGCGATCGTAGTCGCGTCCTGTCGGGCTCGGCCGTGCGACTGCCCGGCGACGCCTGAGGGAGGCGAAGGCGCCCAGGACACTGTCAAGGAAGGGGACCCAGACAGCCAGAAACGCGAAAAAAGCGATGGTGAGGATGGCAGCGAAGGTGGGCTCAGACATGGCGCTCTCCGGTGTGGGGAAAATCAGTAGAGCGCGGCGGCCGCCATGCAGCCGGGCAGCGCAGCACTCTGGGTCTAGAACGCGCGCTGGGCGGGGGCGGATGTATTAAATCCGGACAAAGAAAGACTAGATATCGCTCGCCACGGCCTGGTTGAGGTCAAGCTTCTTGATGAAGATTTCAGCGAAGTTGGTGTCCTGGCGCAGGAGGATGGCCTGGAGACGGACCAGCTCCAGCAGGGCCAGAAACATCGAGACCAGCGCGCGCTCCGAACGTGTATGCGCGAGCAGGCGCGACAGTGCGATGGGGCGCTCTTCGATGACCAGGCGCCTGCGGATGTATTCGATCATCTGTCCGACTGTGATCGCGTCTTCCGAGACGTCGAGCACCGGGCGTGTGCGTGCGCGCTCAAGCAGCTGTTGAAAGATGCGCACCAGGTCGGGGACATCGGCGGCGATCTCGCGCGCCGAGCCCGGGTCGGACGGGTCGCGGACGGTGCGCAGGCCGGGATTGGTCCAGGTGGCGGCCTCGATCTGCTGCTTCTGGAGCAGCATCTGGGCGGCATTCTTGAAGCGCTCGTGCTCCAGCAGGCGCTCGACCAGCTCGAGCCGAGGGTCGCCCGCCTGCTCGGGCGTGTCGGCCGGCGAGCGAGGGAGCAGCATTTTGCTCTTGATGTGAATTAGCAGCGATGCCGTGTAAATAAATTCGCCGGCATTATCGACGTCAGTTTCTTTTAATTGCTCCACGTAAGAAAGAAATTGCGCTGTAATGCGGGCGATCGGTATATCGCGGATGTCGATATCCTGCTTGCGGATCAGGTCGAGGAGTAAGTCGAGGGGGCCGTCGTATACCTGGCCGACGGTGACGGAGAAGGGAAAGAGATTTTCTACTTCCTTGGCGGAGTGTGCGCGCGGCTTCGATGCAGTCTCTCCAAAGAGCGGGACGGCCTTGAGTTCTGATTGTTCGCGCTCGTCGCTCATCCGCGGTGAATTCCCATTGCGTTACGCACGTGCATCATCGTTTGTTCAGCAACAGCGGACGCGCGTGCCGCCCCAAACTGAAGAACGTCATCAACAAATCCCGTCTTAGCTTCGTAAGCTGCACGGCGTTCCTGCATAGGAGCGAGGACCGTAGTAATGGAGTCGGCGAGCCAGCCTTTGCACTCGATGCAGCCGATGCCGGCGGTGGTGCAGCCGCCATATACTTTCCCGATTGTTTCTCCACTTGAAAATACTTTGTGCAGGTCGCCCACAGGGCATAGGTCCGGGTTTCCCGGATCGCTCCGTCGCACACGTGCTGGATCGGTGACCATGGGCTTCAGCTTCTTGCGGACTTCAGCCTCAGGATCAGTGAGCAAGATGAAATTATCGTAGCTCTTGGACATTTTGCGGCCGTCAGTGCCAGGCAACTTTGGAGTGGGGGTAAGAAGAACTCCAGGTTCTATAAGAATAGGATCGATTTTCTTGCGGTCTTTTACGAGTGGAAGTTGAACCTCAAAGATCAGATTTTTCGCTATTAGCCTTGCAAGGTGATAACGAGATGAGTAGAGCGAGTTAAAGCGCCGCGCCACTTCTCGAGTCAGTTCAACATGGGCTACCTGATCTGCGCCCACGGGCACGTTCAGCGAACTACCCGGCTCGCCGTATAGCAAGATATCTGCTGATTGCAGTAATGGGTAACCAAGAAACCCATAGGTTGTAAGATCTTTTGTGGCTAAGTTCTCCTGCTGATCTTTGTAACTCGGCACTCGCTCCAACCAACCGAGTGGAGTGATCATGGAAAGCGCGCCATGCAGTTCCATGTGTTGTGAGACATGGCTTTGGACGAAGATAGTGCACTTCTCCGGATCGAGCCCTGCCGCGAGCCAATCCAGCACCATCTGTTCGACATTACCCACGATCTGCGAAGGGTCGGCGTAATCCGTTGTCAGCGCGTGCCAGTCGGCGACGAAAAAAAAGCACTCGTACTCATCCTGCAGACGAACCCAGTTGTGCAGGGCTCCCATGTAGTTGCCAAGGTGCAGTTTCCCGGTGGGGCGCATGCCGCTGAGGACGCGTTTGCTGAGTTTGGCTGGAGTCTGGAGCGGGGAGTCGGGGAAGTTCTCGGGCAAGGTCGCCTACACGCGAAAGAGTCGCTGCCCCATTGTACCGAGCCAGTCACGAGGCAGGGCTAGAGGGTCAGCAGCACGTGATCGATAAAGCCGAGCGCGGGTGCGACGACGATGTTCACGACGCGCCCGCCGAAAAAGATCATCAGCAGCAGGCTGATGATGCCCAGCTGGTCGTAGACGCGCACGGCGTTGTAGGGCAGCAGGTGCCGGAACAGGTGCGAGCCGTCAAGCGGGGGCAGCGGCAGCAGGTTGAAGACGGCGAGGAAGAGGTTCAGCGTCAGCGCGGTGTAAAGAATGATGACGACGGGAAAGATTGCCGGGGCGTTGGCGATGATGTCCGGATCGAGGACGCCGCCGGCGAGACCATGGATCAGCTGCGCGCCCAGCGGAGAGGCCTTCGCGAGAACCACGAGCGCGATGACCGAGACGATGGCGGCCAACACATTGCTGGCGGGCCCGGCAAGGGTCGTCAGCACATCGCCCTGGACGAAATTTTTGAAGTTGCGGGTATTTACCGGGGTTGGACGCGCCCAGCCAATGAGGAACCGCCCATAGGAAGGCAGGAACAGCATGGCAAGAGGCAGCAGAACCGTGCCGACCGGGTCGATATGCCTGACCGGGTTCAGGGTCACGCGACCGAGCATGCGCGCCGTCTGGTCGCCCAGGCGCGAAGCTGTCCAGGCATGCGCCGCCTCATGCAGGCTGAGCGAAAACAGCAGGATGACAAACTCAAAAACCTTGAAGACGATCTCTTGCTCGCTCATTGCTCGGTGGCCGGGGGCGGGGCTTGCTGATCGTAGCACGCAAGCTAGTTTCAACAGTTTGCGCCGGCTTTCGGCTTTCAGGACGCGCTCTGTTCCGGCTCGAGTTCGCGGTCTTCTTCGTGCGACTGATCCTCTTCCTGCGGGCGCTCCTGTTCCTCCTGCCGTGGCTGCTCCCGGCGAGGGTCGGGATCATGGTCGGGGTCATCGTTCTCGTCTTTATCTTCAAAGCGCCGCGCCTGATCTTTCTTCTTGATCTCCCTGGCCGGCACGCCGCCCACGATCGAGTGGTCCTCGACCTCGTGGGTGGCAACGCCCATGGCGCCGACGGTTGCGTCCTCGCCCACCTTGACGCCCGCCATGATGGCGGTGTGATAGGTCAGCCGCGCATTGGGGCCGATCTCGGTCACGCGGTTCTCGATCAGGTCCCGGTCCACCGGATCGTGGGCGTGCGAGTAGATCGCCGAGAAGTCGGAGATGGACGTTCCCTTGCGGATGATGATCTCGCCGCGATCATCGAGGATGACGTGGCGGTGGATCACGCAGTCGTCCTCGATGGTGAGGTTGTAGCCGAAGGCGAACTCGACGCCATGGAAGATCTTCACGTTCTCGCCGATGGACTTGAAGATGTGCTTGCCCAGCATGGCGCGAAAGCGGAAGCCCAGCCAGTGGTTGAGCGCGACGGGCGAGCGGTCAAACATCTGCCAGAAGTAGATCAGCGGTTTGCGCTCGCTGTACTTCTCTTCGTCGGCTTCGCCGTAGTACTCCGGCTCGAGCGTGATGTTTTTGGGGTCGAGCGAAAGTTGCAGCACATTAAACGGCAGCTCGGAGTTGAGGTTGAAGTTGAGCCGCCCGCCTTTGGGTGCGCCCAGCATGATCTGGTGCAGGTTGTCGAGCACCAGCTCCTCCCGGAGCGCCTGCTTCTTGTGCTTGGTGATCTCGCGGTCAAGATATTCGAGCCAGCGGATGTAGACCTCTTTTGCCTCGCGCGCGGGTTCAAGCTCTTTGTATCCGTAGCGGGGCATGGCAATCTCCACTGGTAGAGATGCGCGGACACGGAAGGGCGTCGCAGAGACCCGGTACCGGAGAGCAAGCCCTGCATCCCCGGGTCCTTTGCGGCTCGCTCAAACCGCTGCATCCTGTAGACACCGGCAGGCGCGCAAATCGCACCCTGGTCCGGCGGCTTTCTTACTCGTCAGCGCCAAACTGCCGCAGCCGCGCGATCAGGTCCATCGCCGCGCCAGCATCGATTGCTGCGCCGGCCAGGGCTACGCCGTTCTGCAGGTCCGGGGCGATTGCGCCAACCACCAATGCCGCAGCCGCGTTCAGCAGAACGACATCACGCGGTGCGCCGCGGTTCCTGCCGTCCAGGATCGCCAGCAGGATCGCCGCGCTCTGTGCCGCGGAGCCGCCGCCACCGAGCGCCGACACGGGCGCACGGCGGAGACCGAGCTCTTCCGGTTCGAGCGTAAAGCGTCGCGCCGGTGCGCCGGCCTGCACTTCGATCGCACGACTCGTGCCGGTCACCGTCAGCTCGTCCAAGCCGTCGCCGTGGACGACAAACGCGCGGCGCACGCCCAGCATTTCCATTGCCTGGGCAACCACGGGCAGCTGCGACTCTGACCAGAGGCCCATCACCTGAGCGGTCGCCCCGGCAGGGTTGGTCAGCGGGCCGGCAAGGTTAAAGATCGTCCGGAAGCCGAGCGCCCGGCGTACCGGCGCCACCCGCGCCATGGCGGGTTGCAGCGCGGGCGCGTAGAGGAACATGAAGCCGGTCGCGCGCAGGCAGGCGACCGACTGCTCCGGGGTGAGGGCGACTGGTACCCCCAGCGCTTCGAGCACGTCTGCCGAGCCGCACTTTGAGGTCACCGCGCGGTTGCCGTGCTTGGCCACCAGGGCCCCGGCGGAGGCAGCCACCAGCGCGGCGCCGGTTGAGATGTTGAAGGTGCCGGAGCCATCGCCGCCGGTGCCGCAGGTGTCGACCAGGCGTGCGCGCTCGGAGCCGGTCAGCGGAAGCGGAGTGACGCCGGCGCGCAGCCCGTCGGCAAAGCCCGCCAGCTCTGCAGCAGACTCACCGCGCACGGCCATGGCGGAGAGCAGTGCGGCGATCTCAAGCTCGCCGGCCAGGCCCTGGAGCATGGCATCGACCGCGTCACGAGCCTGCTCGCGGGAGAGCGTACGCCGCTGCTCCACTACTGCTTTCAGCGAGGCTCGCAGCATGTGCATCCTGCTGCCATCGTACGCAAGAGCCCATCAGACGGCGAACGGCCAGGCTCCTTCCGGACCGCTCCAGTCGTAGCTGTGGACATGGCCGCCGGGTTCGATCCACCTGGGAGGCACGGTGTGGTCGGGCAGCAGCCCTGCGGGCACGGCGCCGGTGCCTCCTGCCGCGGCGATCGAGAAGGCTGCACGCATCGCGGCAACCTGCTCCCGGCCGCGCGCGCCTTCTCCGGGGGAGACGAACACCGCCGTACCGGACCGCGCCAGCACATCCAGCCACTGGCGATTTTGCCCCAGGGAACGTCCGCGGTGATGCCGACACAGTCCGCGTCCTGCACAAAGAAGGCGCGATCCTGCGGCAGGCGGTAGGCGAGCGTGTTCACGCCCATGCGCCGCGTGCGCTCCCACACCTTGCCGCTGGTGTCGTCGCCGGTGCGCTGCACATCGAAGAGACCCTGGCCGAGGTGCCCGATGGTATTGCAGCCCAGCACCACGGTCTCCGGCGCACAGGCCTCGCGGATCGCGCGGTACCAGTCGCTGATCACCTGCGCGTTGGTGACGCTGCGATCGTGGAGGGACCAGCCGGGCACGGTGGGCGAGCCGCCCATCTCGAAGCCCCACTGCCCCAGCAGATCGTAAGTCGAGAAGTCATGTTTGACCAGCTCGTACCCCCACGCGGTCACCCGCTTTACTTTGGCCAACGCGGCTTCCCGGGCTTCGGGGATGGTCAGGTCGTAGGCCTGCTGCGTGGCGCGCTCAGGGTGAGCGCCGAAGCGGGCATCCGGGAGAAGGAGCTTCGCGGGCGTGGCGGCTGCGGCAAGCGTCGGGCGGATCCAGATGCCGGGGCGGACATCGCGAGCCTTGATCTGCTCAGCCAGACGGGCCATGTCGGGGAAGTGCGAAGCGTCCTCCCAGCCATCGTCAATGACAGAGAACGGCCGGACGCGGTTGCCGGCGGAGAGGGTTTGCAGCAGTTCGGTATCGGCGAGTATCTGGGCCGCCGTGTTCTTGCCGTAGGCGTAGTACCAGTCGTTGAAGCCGTAGACGGAGTGCGTGAGCAAAGTGGGCCGCGAGCACATCTGCCGGCAGAGTGCCCTCAGCGCCTGGGTTGCATCTTCTCCCGAGTGGCCGCGGCGGGTGACGATGGTTGCGGCGAGCAGGGGCGGCTCATCGAGCATGACGCCCGAGCCGCCGTTGCGGGTGTCGAGCCACAGCGAGACACCGTCGCGGTCGAGCTGCCAGAAGCAAAGCGCCGCGGGGCCGGTCTTGACGCCGTAGCCGCGCACGGGACCACCCGGAGCGGCGGTGGCGAAGTACCAGGGCAAGACGCGTTCGGGGATGAGGCCTCTCCAGCCGAGATCGCCGTAGCTGCGCTCCCAGGCATCGCCGAGCACCAGCAGATCCGCGCTCACAGGCATGCGCCAGCGCAGGTGGACGCGCTCAAGCGCATTGCCGGGCGCGGTGATGGTGGTCGATAGCTCCGACGACCCGACTTCGGTGTTTACAGTTAAGCCCCTGGCGCTCCATGCGGAGCCGGAGCGTGCGAGCGGAACCCCGGTGTCCGGGCCTGTATAGGCAGTGACGGTGTCCGGATAGCGAAGCAGTTCGAGAAAGGTGTCGCCGCGCGCGTGACCTGGCGCCTGCGGTGACGGCAGCTGACCCGGCAGTGCCGCTGTAAGCCCTGTCGCTCCTGTTGCCTGCAGGAATCGCCTGCGTGTCAGGTTCCGCTCTGCTCGATCCATGGACAACCTCCACGACTCTGATGACGCTTTCGTCGCCGTTCCGCTTTCTGACTTCGAGTATTGAGACGCCCCTCCGCGTTGCGCCTTGCAAATGCCTGGGCGAGCGGCCGGTCTTCGCGCGTGACGCAGGCCAGCTCAATTTGGCTCACCCCGGAGGGGTCTTCGAGCGGCAGGCAGTTTACTCCCGGGCCGGCGTTCCGGGCGACGCGCGCAGGCGCTATGGTAACTCCCAGGCCTGCGCGTACAAGCCGCAGGATGGTGAGCCAGTGCGGAGCCCCCTGCACCACCTCAGGCCGAAAGCCGTGCACCTGGCAGAGCGAGAGAGTCCGCTCATCTTAATGGCGGCGACCAGGATATTTGGACGTATGAGGCGGTCGGGCCTAGAGTTAGGAGCAGGAGCAGGTTCTATGACCCACTCGCCGAGTTCCCCAATTGTCTCCGCCGGCCCGGCGGCGGCCGCCACTATTCACTTTCGCGCGTTTGAGCCGCAGGACGCAGCCGCCTTTCGCGAGCTGAACGAGGCGTGGATCAATCGCTACTTCGTGCTGGAGGAAGAAGATCGCCGGGCCCTGCACCACCCCTTCCAAAATGTAATCGCGCCGGGCGGTCATATCTATATGGCAGTGGCCGGTGAGGATGCAGTCGGCTGCTGCGCTCTGATCGCAGCTGACGAGCCTGGTGTGTACGAGCTGGCCAAGATGGCCGTTTCCGAGCATCTGCGGGGCCAAGGTATCGGCCGCAAACTGATCGTGTACGTGATTGAGCAGGCTCGCAGGCTGGGCGCTCGCCGACTTACGCTTGGAAGCAACAAGATCCTCGCAAATGCCGTGCACTTATACGAGTCGGTCGGCTTTCAGCACTTGCCCGCGGAGCGCGTACATCCTTCTCCTTACGCGCGAGCGGACGTGCACATGGAGATGCGACTCACTGCCGGGCCGGTGTGAGCCTGCGAGGAACCATGGCAAGCAGAGCACTCGTCAGCATTGAGGAATATTCGAACACCAGCTATACGCCGGACGTGGAGTATATCGATGGCGAGCTGAGGGAGAAGCCAGTGGTCGGGTTCCCACATGGAGAAACGCAAGTGATCCTGGGAACATGGTTTCGCAGCCACCGCCGGGAGTGGGGCATCAAGGTAGCCGTTGAGACGCGAACCCGGACGAGCGCGAACCATGTTCGCTTGCCTGACGTCGTGGTCGTCAGCAAGCAGGAGCGCTCGAAAGGGACGCTCGAGAGGCCACCGCTGATCGCCATCGAGATTCTTTCGCCGGCAGATACCTATGCCGAGCTGAAAGCCCGCGCCGAGGACCTGGCGCGCATGGGCGTGGCAAACGTCTGGCTGATCGACCCCGAGAAGCGGACGGCCGAGGTGTGGACAGGGCGCAGCTGGACGCTGGTTGAAGGGCCGAAAGTGCAGGCGCTCGATTCGCCCATGTTCGTCGATCTTGAGTGGCTGTGGGCAGAGCTCAGCGAGGAAGGCTAGTCCCGGCAGCATTTACTATCGCGCGCTGGCACCCGGATAATACGGCTGATGAGGCCCAGATGGAAGTAGAACAAAGCACTTTGTTTGCCCTGGTGGCCGCGGTCGCGGGGCCGGCGCGCGCCAGTCGCCTTTTCGCGGTGCTGGTTGTCCCTGATGCTGTGGCTGCCGAGCAGGGCAGCCGTGCCTCGCGCGC
Source organism: uncultured Acidobacteriaceae bacterium (assembly GCA_964252445.1). Lineage (GTDB taxonomy): Bacteria > Acidobacteriota > Terriglobia > Terriglobales > Acidobacteriaceae > EB88. The sequence continues at coordinate 14,889 of CAXUND010000020.1, forward strand.
GGTCCTGGCGCAGGCATTAAACATGCTGCTGTTTGAGGACCTGCTGGCACGCGTTCCGGCAGCCTCGGACTACGTCGAGGACTGCCTGAGGGAAGGCCGCACCGTGATGCACGACCACGGCGCCGTCCGCACGGTCGCGCTCGACCGCATGGGCACGCTGCCGCGCGGAGAGGAAGCGATCCTCCGCCTGCTGCGTCCGCTCGGCTATGTGCCGAACGGCGTTTACCCGCTGGACCGGCTGAAGATGGTGGGCCGCTCCTACGCGCAGGCGGAGTTCAAGGAAGAGATTGCGCAGTTCTTTATCAGCGAGCTGTACCCGGAGCGGTTTTCGCCCGAGTTCCAGGAAGCGGTGGCGCGGGTCACCGCCAGCTCGATCGACCCGCTCACACCCGAAGCGCGGGGCTGGCTGAGCCAGCTTGAGGCGGATGGCGCGCTCGAGTTCACCAGCGCCGCGGCGCTGCTCCCGGTGCTGGTGGGCTGCTTCGGCCGCCAGCACGAAGCTCCCCTGCTCGCGGACTACCAGAGGCTGCTGGTTGAATCGGCCGAGATGGCCTGGATTTCGACCGAGGGCAATGCCTTCAACCATGCGACGGACCGCGTGCCGGATGTGGAGCTGTTGACCGAGCAGCAGAAGCGGCTTGGACGGCCGATGAAGCCTACGGTCGAGAGGTCGGCGACGGGCCGGGTCCAGCAGACTGCCTACCTTGCCGCGCGGGTGGAGCGGGACTTTCGCATGGAAGACGGCAGCAGGACGACGCTTGAGGTGCCGGGCTCGTTCCTCGAATTCATCACCCGGCTGCCGCTGCCGGACGAGGACCGGCTGGACTTGAGCTTCGACAGCGCGAACGCGCAGGCGATTTTCAAGATGACTGCGGGCAAGTAGCGGTTCGCGTTCTCAGCGGGGCATCGTGAGCGCAGCGAAGGATCTGCTTTTTGCTCTTCAGCGCACGGAAGTCAACCGCGGGTGCTTCGCTGCACGCAGGGTGACAAGGCTACAGGAGTGAGAGACTGGAACCGTAATGGTTGCCTCGCCCTTTGCCATCCTGCCGAGTTCGCATGCGCGCGCGAAAGAGACGTTTCCCGGTGCGGCAGCGCTCGAGTCGCTGCTGCGGGAGACCGTTCGCGGGGAGGTCCGCTTTGACCCGGGCACCCGCGCTCTCTACGCGACGGATGCGTCCAACTACCGCCACATTCCGATCGGCCTGGTCATTCCGCGCGACGTTGATGACGTGGTTGCCGCGGTTGCCGCCTGCCGCCGCTTCGGCGCGCCGCTGCTCTCGCGCGGCGCCGGCACCTCGCTTGCGGGGCAGGGCTGCAATGCCGCTGTCATTCTCGACTTCTCGAAGTACATGCACGGCATGGACGCCGTGGACGCAAGCGCCCGCACGGTCGACGTCGAGCCGGGCATTGTGCTCGACCGGGTGCGCGAGGCAGCCGAGGCGTTCGACCTCACCTTCGCGCCCGACCCGGCCACCCACTCGCGCTGCACCCTGGGCGGGATGATCGGCAACAACTCCTGCGGGGTGCATGCGCTGATGGGCGGCAAGACGGTCGACAACATCGAGTCGCTCGACCTGCTGCTCTACGACGGCACGCGCATGACGGTAGGGCGGACGAGTGAAGCCGAACTGGCGGCGATCATCGCCGCGGGCGGCCGGCGGGGCGAGATCTATGCCGGCCTCAGGCGGCTCCGCGACATGTATGCGGAGCTGGTGCGGGCGAAGTTTCCCCGCATTCCCCGGCGCGTCTCCGGTTTTAACCTGGACGAGCGGCGGCCGGGGAATGGCTTCCACGTTGCGCGCGCGCTGGTGGGGAGCGAAGGCACCTGCGCGGTGATCCTGGGCGCGAAGCTCATGCTGACGGAGTCGCCGCAGTTCCGCTCGCTGGTGGGTCTCGGCTTCGAGTCGATCTTCGTCGGCGCCGACCGTGTGCCGGAGATCCTGGTTCACAAACCCATCGGCCTCGAAGGTTTTGATACGCAGCTCACCGATGCCATGCGGTTGAAGGGCAAGTCGCTTGACGACATCGCGCTGCTTCCCCCAGGGGAAGGCTTTCTGCTTGCAGAGTTCGGAGGCGTTTCACAGGAGGAAGCGGATGCGAAGGGCCGGGCGCTGATCGCGTCGATCGGCAGCTTCGCGCATGCGCGGCTTTATTCGCCGCAGGAGTCGCCGCGTATCTGGCGCATCCGCGAGACCGGCCTGGGGGCCACGGCCTTTGTTCCCGGCAAGGGCACCGGCTGGGAGGGATGGGAGGACGCGGCGGTTGAGCCCGCGCAGCTCGGCTCCTACCTGCGCGCGATCAAGGCGCTGATGGACCGCTTCGGCTACGACAGCCCCATGTACGGCCACTTTGGCCAGGGCTGCGTGCACATGCGCCACAACTATGACCTTGAAAGCGAGCGGGGCATCCTTGCCTTCCGGCAGTTTGTTGAGCAGGCGGCGGAGATCACGCTGGCGCACGGCGGCTCGTTCTCTGGCGAGCATGGCGATGGGCAGGCGCGGGGTGCGTTGCTGGAGAAGATGTTCGGGCCGGAGCTGATCGAGGCTTTTCGCGAGTTCAAGCGGCTGTGGGACCCGGACGGCAAGATGAACCCGGGCAAGCTGATCGACGCGCACCAGCCGCATGAAGACCTGCGGCTGGGCGCGGACTACCAGCCGTGGAAACCGGAGACACACTTCGCGTTCGCCGAGGACGGAGGTTCGTTTGCTTCGGCTTCACTGCGCTGCGTGGGCGTGGGCGCGTGCCGCAAGACGGATGCGGCGACCATGTGTCCGAGCTTTATGGCGACGGGCGAAGAACTGCACTCGACCCGCGGCCGCGCGCACCTGCTGTGGGAGCTGATGCAGGGTGAGGTGCTCGAAGGCGGCTGGCACAATGAGTCGGTAAAAGAATCGCTCGATCTGTGCCTCTCCTGCAAGGCCTGCAAGAGCGAGTGCCCGGTGAGCGTGGACATGGCCACGTATAAGTCGGAATTTCTGGCGCATTATTATCAGGACAAGCGCCGGCCACTTGCACACTACGCCTTTGGGCGCATTGATCGATTTGCGCGGCTGGCCTCAATTGCACCGTCGCTCGCGAACTTCGTCAATCGATCCGCGCTCGGCTCGACGTTAAAGAAGAGCCTGCACATCCACCCGAAGCGAACGCTGCCGGAGTTCGCCACGCCGTTTACCCGCTGGCGGAGACACGCGGCTCCAAATACCGGCTCGCAAACCGAGGTGTTTTTGTGGGCCGATACCTTCAACAACTACATGAACCCCAAGCCGCTGGAGGCGGCGTACGCGGTGCTTGCAGGCGCCGGATTCTGCGTGCAGTTTACGAAACAACATCTCTGCTGCGGTCGCCCTTTGTATGACTTCGGCCTGCTCGACACGGCAAAGCAATACCTGCGCACCGTGCTCGATGCGCTTGCGCCGCAGCTGAGCAAAGGCACGCCGGTGGTGGTGCTGGAGCCGAGCTGCGCCTCGGTGTTTCGCGACGAGCTGCCCAACCTGCTGGCCGATGATCCGCGGGCCAAGCAGCTGGCCGCGCAGATCTACCTGCTGAGCGAGTTCCTGGTCAGGCGTGCACCGGATTACGCGCCGCCCAAAATCGAGAAGAAGCTCGTCGTGCACGGCCACTGTCACCACCGCGCGATGTCGTCGATGACCGACGAGATGACGCTCTTGAAAGCTACCGGCGCTGACGTGGAGCTGCTTGATTCCGGCTGCTGCGGGATGGCCGGCCCGTTCGGGTTCGAGCAGGATAAGTACGAGATTTCGCAGATACTCGGCGAGCGGGTGCTCTTACCTTCTGTTCGCGCGCGTGCGCATGATTCTGTCTTTGTCAGCGATGGCTTCAGCTGCCGCGAACAGATCGCGCAGAATACCGCGGTACGCGCACGCCACTTATCCGAGATATTAGCAACCGGAAATAAAGCATTTATTCCGCAGGATTCTTCAGAGTAAGTCAGGACTCGATGATGACCATATCAGTGACAAACGAGATAGCCGAAGAAGCAGCCGCCTTGATGGAAAGGCTGGGCGTTGCCAGTCACGCCTACACCGATGGCGATCTTGAAGTTCGCACTCCGATCAGCGGCGAGGTGATAGCGCGCGTCAAGACCACTCCTCCTGCAGCGGCTGGGGCGGTGATTGCCGCGGCGCATGAAGCCTATCGCGAGTGGCGTGAGGTGCCCGCGCCCCGCCGCGGCGAACTTGTCCGGCTGCTCGGAGAGGAGCTGCGCGAGCACCGAGAAGCGCTTGGCCGGCTGGTAACGATTGAAGCCGGCAAGATCCTGTCCGAGGGGGTCGGCGAGGTGCAGGAGATGGTCGACATCTGCGTCTTCGCCGCCGGCCTTTCTCGTCAGCTTGCGGGACAGACGCTGCCGTCTGAGCGCGCTTCGCACCGGATGATGGAGACCTGGCATCCGCTGGGCGTGGTCGGCGTCATTTCTGCCTTCAATTTTCCGGTTGCGGTGTGGTCCTGGAACGCTGCGCTGGCGCTGGTGTGCGGCGACGCGGTGGTGTGGAAGCCCTCTGAAAAAACTCCGCTGACGGCGCTGGCAACCCAGGCCGTCTTTGAGCGCGCGGCGGCCCGCTTCGGGGGGGTACCGGCCGGGCGGTGCGGCCTTCTTGCGGGCGGCGTCGAAGTCGGCGAGGCGCTGGTCGATGATCCGCGTGTTCCTCTGATCTCAGCCACCGGCTCAACCGCGATGGGCCGCAGGGTGGGCCCGCGGGTTGCCGCGCGTTTCGGGCGCGCCCTGCTTGAGCTCGGGGGCAACAATGCGGCTATTGTCTGCCCCTCGGCTGATCTCGATCTTGCCCTGCGCGCCATTGCCTTTTCCGCTATGGGCACTGCGGGCCAGCGCTGCACCACGCTGCGGCGGCTCATCGTGCATCGCAGCGTTTACCAGGCGTTAGTTGAGAAGCTCAAGCGAGTCTTCGCTTCGGTCGCAATCGGCGATCCGCGGCTCGAGGCGACGCTGGTTGGTCCGCTGATTGATGAGCGAGCGTTCCAGTCCATGCAACAGGCGCTTGCGGACGCTGCTGACGCCGGGGCGACGATCACCGGAGGCAACCGCGTTTCCGGCAGCCCTGATGCTTTCTACGTGCAGCCGGCTTTGATTGAGCTGGAGCAGCAGCTAGCCTTTGTGCGGCGCGAGACCTTTGCTCCTATCCTCTACGTCATTCCCTACGACACGTTCGACGAAGCGCTGGCGCTGCATAACGATGTTCCGCAGGGGCTCTCCTCTGCCATTTTCACCATGAACATGCGCGAGGCGGAGCGCTTCCTGTCGGCGACAGGATCGGACTGTGGGATCGCTAACGTGAACATAGGCACATCGGGGGCCGAGATAGGCGGAGCCTTCGGCGGGGAGAAGGAAACCGGCGGCGGTCGAGAGTCGGGTTCTGACGCCTGGAAGCAGTACATGCGTCGCGCGACCAACACCATCAACTACGGTACTGAGCTGCCGCTGGCGCAGGGCGTTCAGTTTCCTATTGCCTGACCGGACCAGTCTGTACAAGGCGTACCGGCAGGATTGTGAACGGTCGCGTTTCCACCAGTAACTTAGGTCGCCACTTACCTGGGCATGCAATTATTCTTAGTCAGCTTACCAAGGCCACGCGGAGAGCATTACTCTTGCGGGAGCTTCTTTCAGGCTGTGGCCCGAAGAATGTCTCACATGGCGGCAATGCAGTCGTTACAGCGAAAAATAATGAAAAAGCTGTAGAAGAGCCGCGCGGGGCAATGGTAGCTTACCTTTCGTCAGCTTTTGCCTGATAGTTTTGCGTGCCTTAAGCCAGAAAGCTGACAGTCGCCCGCTCGGGAACTTTGCAGCATCGGCGTACCGGCTCGCGAAATACCTCGGCAGTTTTAAGGGTGCCATGACGTCTCTGCCAGTTCTGCGCGCGCTCCGAAGCATTCCTCTTGTCGGTCTTTCGATACTCTTCATCTCCGGCTGCGGCACCAGTGCCGGACCAGCCCCGGTCGCGGGCAAGCCTGCCGCCAGCCAGGCTCCTGCCGGTACGGCGGGTGGACCGACACTCGGCTACATCTGGAGCGCGGCGGACGCTACGCTTCGCCCACTTGCCGGAGTGCCGGGCGCCGCGAGTGTAGGCTCGTCGATCGTGACCGCAGGCAAGTACAGCAGCGGCGCGGCCTCGACCCGGCTGCAGCTGGCGCTGCTTGAAGATGCGGGAGGCGGCGTGTGGCTGCAGCCGCTCGGCGGTACCCCGCAGCAGCTTGCCGGCGGACAGCCGCAGGGCCTGCACTTCTCCTTCGCGGCGACCAGTGACAGCGCGGTGGCTTACGCGCCCGGCGCGCCCGCCGTTTTACTGCTTCGCGCGCTCGGCACCCAGGCGCAGGTTGAGAAAGTTGCCGTCCCCGGCGGACTGGTGAGCGCCTCGGTCTCCGACGGAGGAGCGCTCGCAATCGCGACGGCTACACAGGTCGCGGTCAGCGCATCAGGCGGCGCTTTCGGCAGTCCGGTGAACATAGGCAAGTTCGGCGGCATGAGCTTCCTGGCCGGCGGCAGTGACCTGGTCTACGCCGATGCCGCGAGTAACGTTGTTGCCCGCATGAGCGGAGCCGTGACCACGGTGGTCGCCTCCGCGAAGGATGGCGTCTCGTCGCCTTCGTCGGTTGCGGCGACGCTCGATCAGCATTGGGTCGCTGTGCTTAACCAGGCAGATGGCAGCCTGCTACGCATCGACCTGAGCGGGGCGCAAGCGGCGCAGCGACTGAGCTGTGCCTGCACGCCGACGCGACTTGATCCGCTGGCGGGCAACGGGGTCTTTGCCGTGACCGCGGCGCTCCCATCGTCGCCCCTGTGGGCATTCGACGCCGGGACTCGAGCAGCACGCACGTTCTTCGTGCCCGCCCTGCAGGGGCAGGCCATGGCAGGTGGGCGATGAGGGTCTACAAGGTTTTGCGTTCGTTGCACCGGGCCTTGCCCACCATCACCACGCTGGCTGCCATACTTTGCGGCAGTGTCTTGCAGGCGCAGCAGGTCCGGCAGGTGCTCGATCCGGGGGAACACCCTGCTCCCATGCCGGCCCGGCCGCCCATGCGGGCCGCAGTTGCCTCCAGAGGGAGTGCGCCCGGGTTGGCCGCCACAGCCGCTAGGACCGCATTCGCCGACGCGAGCGGCAGTGGACCGGGGACCGCAACCGGGATTGCACCTGGGACCCATGGCACCGGCCGCCCGGCAGCTCCATCCGCTGTGCACGCGGCCGGCACCGGCGATCCGAAACCGGCGAGCTCCAGCCCCGGCATCACGCCGACGATCAGCTGGCCCACCCCGGCCCCGATCGAGTTCGGCATCGGCCTCAGTGCGACGCAGCTGGACGCTTCCGCCACCAGTAACGGCAATCCGGTTGAAGGAACGTACGCCTACACGCCCGGGCCGAACACGGTACTCAACGTGGGCAGCACCACGCTCAGCGTGACCTTCACCCCCGCGGACACGGCCACGTACACCACGGCCACGGCAAGCGTAACGCAGGTGGTCACAAATACTCCTGCCATCTTCTGGAACACACCAGCTTCAATCCCCTACGGCACCCCGCTCGGCCCGAACCAGCTCAATGCGCAGGCGTATCCGCAGGGCACCTTTACCTATTCGCCGGCCGCCGGCACCGTTCTACCTATCGGCAACACCACTCTCACAGTCACCTTTACGCCGCAGGATCCGAGCACCTACACCAGCAACACCGCGACCGTGGTCCAGACGGTCACCAACATGGTGGCGATCAACTGGCCGACGCCCGCGCCCGTGGTTGCAGGCACGCCCCTGAGCGCCACCCAGGAGAACGCCACGGCCTACAACAACATCCCGGGAACTTTCGCCTACAGCCCATCTCTCGGCACCGTGTTCCCGGTGGGAAACAATCCTCTGACGGTTACGTTTACGCCGTCGGACACCAGCACCTATGCGGCGACCACGGCATCTGTGCCGCTCGCGGTTTACAAGGCTGCGGCGAGTGCGCCGACTGAGACCACGATTACCTCCTCGGCCACGGCGATTGTGACCGGGCAGGTGCTGACGCTGACCTCGACCACCACCCAGGACGGCGCGCCCGTGACCGGGGGGACGGTCACGTTCTATGACACCGGCCGACTCGGCAGCGTGGTCCAGGTCGGGACGGCGCAGATTGTCGGCAACGCGGCAGGCGGTCTGCAGCCCGGCCAGGTCGGGACGGCGCGGATTGTCGGCAACGCGGCAGGCGGTCTGCAGCCCGGCCAGGCCTCCATTCATCTGCGGGTCGGCCCCGGCAGCCACGCCTTTACCGCGACGTATGCGAGCACCGCCACCTACCAGAGCAGCAGCTCTTCGTCCACGGCGGTGACCGTCACCGGGACGGAGCCGAGCAGCCTGGCCCTCACGGCGGCAGCGGACGCGACCACGCCGACGAACTATGATTTCCTGGCCACCATCTCGGGCTTTGGCCTTGCCCTGCCGGGCGGCACGGTCACCTTCACCGACCAGAGCACGGGCGCGACTCTGGGGACCTCGACCATCCTCGAAGAGAGATCGAACTTCGACTTTTCGGTAACAACGACGCCGACGCCGACCCAGGCGACCGGCATTGCGACCGCCGATGTGAACAATGACGGCGCGCAGGACCTGGTGGTCGTGACCTACGACAGCGCTTTTGTCACGCTCAGCGTCAGTGTCTCGCTCGGCAACGGCGACGGCACCTACCAGGACCCGGTCAGCTACACCATCAACAGCGATCCGACGAACACTTACTCGTCCGCCGGAGGCACCACCGGCTACTTCAACGGGGACGCGGTCGCGGACCTGAACGGCGACGGGTATCCGGACATCGTGGTGACCGACTCGAACGGCGGCAACATCGATGTGCTGATCAACAACGGCGACGGGACGTTCAAGGCACCGGTCGCCTACGGGACCGGCAACGACTCAGACACGGCTCCATTTCCTAACGGCACCTTCCCGCAGGGCGTGGCGCTCGGCGACCTGAACGGCGACGGCATTCTGGATGCCGTGGTGGGCAACAATGGTCCCGGAACGGTGGCGGTCCTGCTGGGGAACGGGGACGGCAGCTTTCAGGCCTCAACCGAGTACCAGGGCGGCGGCGGCAACCAGTTTGCCATCGCTGATTTTGCCGGCACCGGCAACCTTGGGGTAGCGGCGTCAAGCGGCTACGGCTCCCTGCCCGTCTTCCTGGGCAATGGGGACGGATCGCTGCAGGCGCCCACGTTTGTGCCCATCGGGACGCGCACCATCGGCGTGGTCACCGCTGACTTCAACGGCGACAGCAAGCCGGACCTGGCGGTGCTCGACCAGGTCGGGAACACGGTTTCGATTGCGCTCGGCAACGGCGACGGCAGCTTCCAGGCGGCGACTCCGTACGCGACCAGCGGGGATCCGGTCTCGCTGGTGGCGGCGGACTTCAATGCCGACGGTACCCCGGACATTGCCGTTGCCAACTATGTCGGCACCGGCACGCACACCCAGGGCGGCACCATCAGCAATCTCAGCCTGCTGCTGGGCAACGGTGACGGCACCCTGCAGCCGCAGACCATTTACCCGATCGGCTCGACTGCACTCTCCGCCGCCGACCTGAACGGCGACGGCGTGATCGATCTCGCCGATGCGGGGCAGACCGCCGTCACCATTGTGCTGGGCGGCACGGCGCTGGCCGCCGGGCTCTCTGACGTCGCAGTCCCCGGTACCGGCACGCAAACCATCCTTGCGACCTACAATCCCAGCCAGTCTTCCATTTACACCACCAGCAGCCAGACGGTCACGGTGAATGGCAATGGTGGCGCTTCCTCACTGACGGTGACCTGGCCTACCCCGGCAAGCATCGTGTACGGAACGCCGCTGGGCGCTGCGCAGCTGGACGCCACGGCCAGCCTCCCCGGTACCTTCATCTACACGCCCGCTGCGGGCACCGTGCTGACCGCCGGGCCGCACGTGCTGTCGGTCACGTTCACGCCGACCGACACCGTCGACTACACACCGGTGACGCAAACCGTGACGCTGCTGGTGACGCAGGCCACGCCTGTGATTACCTGGCCTGCGCCCGCGCCGATCACCATCGGCATGGCGCTCACCCCGGCCCAGCTCGATGCAACGGCCTCGGTCCCAGGTACGCTGGTGTACTCACCGGCCGCAGGCGCCGTGCTGCCCGGAGGGGCGCAGACTCTCAGCGTGACGTTCACGCCGACCGACGCAGTCGACTACACCACGGCAACGGCCACGGTGACGCTGCCGGTGACCGGCGGACCCGCGGCTGCCACGCTGACCGCGCCGGCAACCACCGATCCCGGCAGCCAGCCGGTGGTCACGCTGACACTGACGACCGCGTATCCGATTGACCTGGTCGCCACCTACACCCTGGCGGTGCAGCCGGGGGCCGCAGGCGGAATCGTCGATCCCTCGATCGTCTTCCCCAACGGCCTCACCACCTACTCCTTCACCATTCCCGCGGGCACGACCGCCGTACCCACCGTGCCGTTTGGAGCGGGCACGGTGGCGGCAACCATTACTGTGACCGCTACCTTTACCGCCGCGGGCGCGAATGTGACGCCCACGGGCCTGACGCCGGTCACGGTGCAGGTACCGTCTGCCCCACCGGTGCTGACCAGTGCTACATTGGTGCGCAACGGAAAGGTGCTGACCGTGCTCATCCAGGGGTACTCGAGCACCCGCGACATGACCTCGGCTGCCTTCACCTTCACGGCCGCCAAGGGCGACACGATCTCGACCTCAAGCCTGTCGGTGCCGCTTACCACCAGCTTTACCGGCTGGTACACCAGCACTCCATCTGACCAGTTCGGCAGCGCGTTCCTTTACACGCAGGTGTTCAACCTGAGTGACGATGCGACCACTGTCGGTTCTGTATCTGTGACGCTTACAAATTCTGTTGGAGCCTCGAATGCCGAAGCCGCCCAGTAAGTCCGTCTGGTTCCGCGTTGTTGCTGTGACTGCCATGGCGTTGGTGACGCTGTCGAGTGTGGGCGCTGATCCTGCCTGGGCCGCGCCTCGAGAGCCGCAGGCGGGGGCGGTGGCCGGCTCGCCCGGAACCCCGCACCAACTGCACGTCGTCATCCTGGATGGCGAGGGCGCGCTCAACAACATCAAGGAGCGCACGGCGCGCGAGCCCATCGTCCAGATCCAGGACGAGAACCACAAGCCGGTCTCTGAGGCGGCGGTGGTTTTCCTCATCCAGGGTAATGGCGGCAGCTCTGCGGGAGGCGCGTTTGCCAACGGACTGACCAGCTTTACTACCACCACCGGGGCCGACGGCGTCGCCAAGGCTCCCGGACTGGCGCCCAACTCATCGACGGGCACATTCACCATCGTCGTGACCGCGACCATCGCCGGCATCACCGCGAGCTCCATCATCCACCAGACGAACGTCTCCGGCGGGGGTTCGCACCTGATACGAACGGTGCAGCAGCAGGCAGCGGTGCATCCGCACCTGGTGATCGTCGGCGGAGTGGTCGCAGGCGCGGCAATCGTGACCACGGTGGTCGCGGTGACGGTGCTGAGCGGCTCAAGCTCGACCACCATCACCACCGGGACTACGACGGTTGGGCCCCCTCCGACGACGACCGCACCTGGGTTGACGCTCCACTTTGGACGCCACTGAGTCGAAGCATCTCCCGCGCGCGCGGCGCGTAGAGGATGTGGAAGTTCGGGTTCAGCGTCAGGGCCTTTTTGAGGTGAAGAGCGGCCTTGTCCCGGTCCCCGAGCCGGCTGTAGATGTAGCCGGCGTGATACTCAAGCAGTGCATCCTGGGTGTTGCAGCGCAGCGCTTTTTCGATCGCCTCGGCCGCCTCTGCCTGCTGCCCGTTTTTCGCCAGGGTCCAGGCGACCGCGTCCCAGGTGTAAACATCGTGACGCACCGTGAGCTCTTTGCGCGCGAGCTCGACCGCGAGCGGCAGGTTGCGGTCGTGGTCGGCATAGAACAGCGCCAGCTCGCGGTTATAGACATCGTGATTGAGGGCGCTCAGTTTGGCGATGAACTCGACGAGGGCGTATTGCTTTTCCGCTTCGGCCTTTCTTCCCAGTGACTGATACACATCGCCGAGGGCAACTGCGTAAACCGGCATGGGCACCACGTCGATGGCCTGGCGGTAGAAGGTAATTGCGTCGTCCATGCGGCCCTGGGCGGCGCAGACCCGGCCCATCTCTGCGAGCGCGCGATGGTAGCGCGGGAACGCGCGCAGGGCGAGCGCTTCCTCCTTCCCGGCGGACGCGAGGTCGCCGGCCTGAAAGAACTGCTCGCCGAGCATGAAGTGCGTCCATGCCACGTTCTCGCCCGGCATGTGGATCGCCTCGGCCAGCGCGGCGGCCTGCCGCATGTCTTCGGACGCCTTTGCCGGCTGGCCCATGATCCAGTCGTAGCTGGCGGCGCGGGTTGCGCGAAGGAAGTCGATGCCGTGATGAGGACGACCATCGTGCGGGTCTTCAAGACGCGCGTAGAGCTTCTGCGCTGCTTCGTAGTTCCCTTGCTCGAGCTCCGCATCCCCGGCGTAGGGATAGGGTGAGAGCTCGCCGGGATCGAGATCCATGGCCTTGCGGGCATCCTCCGCCGCTTCGCGGAAACGGTGCTCGGCCAGATGCACGGTCGCGAGCTGGGTATACGCGGGAGCGGCATCTGCATGGGTCGACTCGAGCGCGAGTGACTTCTTGAGCGCCGCCTCGGCCAGCTGCAGGTAGGAGATGTCGCCACTCTCGCGCGCCTTCAAGGCCAGGGCCGAGGCAAGCCGGTTGTAGCTGGTGGGGAAGGTAGGATCGCGCTCAACCTGCATCTGGTAGAAGCGGATGCGGGCGTCCGTCTGGCCGGTCTTCTCTGTCTGCGGGCGCGGGGAGTCCGGCGCCGGTGCGGGGGCCTGGGCAGCGAGATGACCGCCGGCGAAAAGAAGAATGGCTGACGGCAGCAGGAGGCTGCGCGTCAGCCGGCAGGTGTTCATCAAGCGAGTTTACTGCTGGACGGGAAAGCCGGTGGTGCCGGGCTCACCCGGAAGCGGCTGAGGCGCAGCAAGGTACGGGAAGGTGGTCAGGAACGGACGATCGTTGCCGACCGTGGTGAAGTCAAAGACACTGGCATCGGGCTTGATCCAGTCTGTGCCCTGCAGAACGACCAGAACGCGGCGGTCCTGGCACTGCGGATAGGCTGTGCAGTTGAGGGCAACGCGGCTGCCCAGCAAGCCGCCGCCGGGGATGCCCGAAGGGAACTGGACGTCGGCAAGCTGCCGCACCAGCTGCACTGCCACATCGGTCGAAGGATAGTTATAGGGGCGGCCATTCTGGAGCCCGAACTGCCCGATAGCGAGGTTGCCCGCGGGCAGGTCCAGGTTGAAGCGGAGCACGTCCGGCAGCAGTGCCTCGCGCAGCAGGTTCTTGTCGGTGTTGGGGGTGTTGGCCGGCAGCAGCAGGGGCGCGCCGTTGGGCAGGCTGGTCAGGCCAAGGGTGGTGAGCAGGTTGGCCCGCCCGGCCAGTGTGTTGCCGCTACCGTCGTTGTCAGTGGTGGTGAGCGCGTCAGGGATGAGGCTCGAGTAGTTCGCCACATCGTTGGCCGGTACGCCGAGGTCCTTGGCGTCGCGCATCGGCTTGGGAATGAAGACGGTGGCAAAGACCTGCTGGCCCATGCGCTCGAACTGCGTGTAGGTGTTCGCGCCGTGACGTTCCGGCACGCGCTGCGACACGGTGGCCCAGACGTTGACCATGGGGCTGGCGCCACGGATCATGCTCTTGGGCACGGAGACGACGATCGAGGTCAGGTTAAAGCCGCCGAAGTTGTCGACGCCGCTGGTACCGTCCGTACGCACCGGGCGGCCGCGGAAGGAAGACCCCACCTGGCGGAACAGATCCTGGGTGCCGTTCATGATGCGGGTGAACTGTCCGAAGTCGAAGACAAAGGGATCGTCCCGCAGACCCACGTAGGCGAGCACCCCGGTGGGACTGCCGAAGACGTTGTTGAAGACGCCGGTAGCCGTTGGAGCATTGACGGAGACGACGTTCCGGGCGCCGGTCAAAGCCGGGGCTTCAGGGCCAAACACCTGGGCCGTCTGGGCTTCACCCAGTTCATTGAAGGTGACCTGGATCACCAGGTCTTCCACATAGTCGCCGGTGTTGTCGATCTTGAACTGGTAGAGCAGGTCAGGCGAGAACGCATAGCTGGTAAGCTCGCCGGGCAGCGCGAACGGGTTCACGTTCATGATGAAGACGGCGCGCGTGGAGTCGTTGGGGTCTGTAAACAGGAAGATGTCGGTAAGATCGCCTTCGCCGATCGCATCCGCGGTAGGCGAGTCGCGATGGTCGGCTGCGAGCGCCTGGTTTGAAGAAGACAGCGGAGCAAAGATGAGTGCAGCCAGCACAGTGAAGGAGGCGGCAGCTCTAAGGGCGATGCGACGCGCGGAGAAACTTGAAATCATTCGACACCTCTAAGTTAGGCCCCGCCCACGCGGGTTGAATTGAGACTCGCCACGCGCAAGAACGCGCGGATTACATGGTTTTCTGTGCTGTGCCGGAGAGCAGCGCCTGGTCGTCAAGACCGACAAGGGTGATCTGGTTGAGAGAGTTCAGGTAGTAGCCGAAAGTGTGCGGCCCGATGACGGCATAACCCCGGCCATTCAGGACAGGAAGCAGATAGCCGGAGAGCGCAGTGTTGCTGCCGCTCGCGCCGGCATCCGTATACGACTCTGTGCCGCCGGTGATGGCGCCCGCGGCATTTGTAGTGAACGTGCCGGAATCAGCCAGGGTGCCGTGAGACTCACCCTTGAGCGAGAACGAGTAGGTGCCGGAAAGGTCCGCGGCCTGCGTGCCGATCGGCACCAGTTCGCCGCTGCCGGTGGAGTCAAAGGAAGCGACGCCGGAGACGCCCCCGGTCGATCCGTTCGTGAGATAGATCGTGAAGGTGTCCTGCACGCCCTGTGAGTCAGTAATGCTAACTGTGCCCGCGCCCTGCGGCGCAACCGTGTAGGTGCCGGTGAAGAGCACCTTGGGGTCGATGCCGGAGCCGAGATTGTAGTCGGCGATGCCGCTGGTGATGTTGCCCTTGCCATCCGCCTGGAAGGTTCCTGCGACAGCGTAGTCGCCATCGGTCGGGTCCGTACCGTTGGCGGTGAAGACGTAGCCGCCGGAGAGGTTGGAGGTGGTGTACGCGGGTGCGGCCGGCGGCGGATTCGAACTTGATCCGCAGGACGTAAGACTGACTGCGGCCGCCGCCAGGATCAGCGGGAGGATCGGTCGAGTGTGCTTGGTAAGGTTCGCTGCCATTCTCTGCGGCCTACTCTGTCGGATTCAGGAGCAATCGAATTATGCAAAATGTGAGGACCGTTGTGAAACAAAATTCTTGTGCGCGGTGTGAAGTTCTGGTGATCTTTACAGGATCAAATCAGCAGGTGGAGCGAAAACTCAACGGCTTGATCAAGAAGGAGCGGAGTTTATTCCGGCTCAAGAAGTTACTTTAGTGTGCTTGCAACCAGCCATCTACACTCACCGTTCAGCGTGTTATTTCGCTAAACGATGAGGAGCGGCAACTGGATGCATCAAGGAAGACTTTTCAAGAAAAAGTTTTTCCGATGTCCGGCTCAAAGTAACTTGTGTGCAGAGTATGTCCGACGCCTGTCGAGCTATCTGCTGACGAGCAGGATTGCCATAGCGGTGCTGAGAGCCGCGGACCGGCGGCAGCAGGCGTGTTTCAATGGGAGAGAAGGAACACGCTCAGAATGCCGTTGAATTGTGGAATTGTGGGACTGCCGAATGTCGGCAAGAGCACTATCTTTAATGCACTTACTTCCGCCAAAGCCCAGGCTGCGAACTATCCCTTCTGCACCATCGACCCAAACACCGGGGTGGTTACCGTACCCGACGCCCGGCTCCAGAAGATCGCGGCGCTGATCAAGCCCAGGAGCCTGGTTCCGACGACGATGGAGTTCATCGATATTGCCGGCCTGGTCGAGGGTGCGTCCAAGGGCGAGGGCCTCGGGAACCAGTTCCTCGGCCATATTCGCGCGACCGATGCGGTGGCGCATGTGGTTCGCTGCTTTGAGGACCCGGAGGTCATCCACGTGGCCGGGGGTGTGAATCCGCTGCACGACATCGACATCATCCACACCGAACTGCTGCTGGCAGACCTGGACACGGTTGAAAAGCGCGCGGCCAAGGCGGAACGCGCGGCGAAGGGCTCCGCCGACGGTCGCGCAAAGGCGGAGTTCGCCATGCTGCAAAAGCTGCTTGCGGCTCTCAACGCGGGCAAGCCTGCGCGGGCCGCGGACCTTACCGAGGAGGAGAGGCTGCTGGCGCGCGAGCTTTTCCTGATCACCGCGAAGCCGCAGCTCTATGTTGCAAACGTGGATGAAGACGGGCTGACGACCGGGAACGCTCACACCGCGGCGGTCGAGCAGCGCGCGGCTGAAGAAGGCGCGCAGGTGGTGCGCATCTGCGGTGCCCTCGAGGCCGAGATTGCGCAGCTGGAGCCGGAGGAACGCGCGGAGTTTCTCGCCGACATGGGGTTGGCGGAGCCGGGGCTCGACCGGCTGATCCACTCCGCCTACCGGCTGCTGGATCTGATCACCTACTTCACCGCGGGCGTGCAGGAGGTGAGGGCGTGGACGATCCGCCGCGGAACCAAGGCTCCGGGCGCCGCGGGGGTGATTCACTCGGACTTCGAGAAGGGCTTTATCAAGGCAGACTGCTATGCGTCTGAAGACCTGTTTGCGCTGGGCACGGAGCAGGCGGTCAAGGAGAAGGGGCTACTGCGCTCGGAAGGCAAGGAGTATGTGGTCAAGGACGGCGACATACTCTTCTTCAAGTTCAACGTTTAGCTCGTCTTCTAGTTCAACGTTTAGCTACTTCTAGTTCAACGTTTAGCTCGTCTTCTAGTTCAACGTTTAGCCAGGGTTTCCGGGCTTGGCGACTCGATCGCGAGCGCAATACAGCGCGGCACGGTCCCGTCGGCGATCCCGCTGCGCAGCGCCCTGCTGAAGCTCTCTGCCTCGGACGCGTTCATGCGCACGTAGCGCTCGGTCAGCATAGGACGTCCGGCATAGCGCGGGGCGAGCGCCAGCCAGCGCCGGCGGGAGTCGCGATCATCTTTGATCACGGTAGCGGCGAGCCCGTCCACTTTGGTCAGGGCCAGGGACTGCCCCTGGGGCGCGGTCCAGCGGACGACCACATTCTCGTTCACAGCCGCGTCGGTCACGACGCGCCCACCGACCCCTGCCAGGTCCGGGGAGGCGACGAGGTCAGGGCGCAAGCCGCGTTCCCTGCACTCTGCCAGAGCGGCCTGCACGCCGGCGTTAAGGGCGACCGCGACCGGCTTCTTCTTGCGAACCTCATTCTTCAGGATACGCAGGGATTCATCGAGATTGGTCACCATAAAATCGCATACGCCGGCGCGAACCGCCGCCCGCGCAACGGATGGATCGTCTTCCATCGCCAGGGTCGCTGCGCCTGCGATGTTGGCCGCGGTGGTGAGCGCTGTACCCCGCGCGTCGAGGCCGGCAACCAGCAGCAGCGAGCCGCCAAGGCCGGACGCGGCGCTTTGCGTCAACGACTCGTATTCACGGTAAACGTCGCTTACAGCCATTCACTCATTATTACGTCCGGGCGCCACGACAAGGACCCTGTCAAAAGGCGTCTTGGGTTCACAGCGTCAGCGGACGCCTGAGGCGGCCTCAAAGACCGCGACTCCATAGGCCGGCAGGTTGGCCGAGCCGCCGCCCGATGTGCCGAGCAGGTCTCGCATCCCCGCCGGGACCGGGACCGCCACAGGGGACGTGTTGTGGTTGATCAGGATGACCACGGACCTGCCGGAGCCGCCGCGGACGCAGACTTCCACCCCTCCGGGCACGCCCGGGATGAGCGGCTTTACCTGGGCGTCCGAGAGCAAGGAAGCCGTGACCTTCGCCAGCAGCCCGTCATCGAGCCAGGCGCCGATGTAGGTGATTGAGCCCTTGCCCACCTTGCGCGTGACCACTGCCGGCTGCCCATCGAGCCAGCCATTGCTGCGGCCGTAGGTCATCAGCACTTTGGTTTCGGGCGAGGTAACAGCGAGCGTCTCCGCCCACAGGGCTGCGGCGCCGCCTTCTGCGACCGGCACCGGTTGCGCGAGCGCATAGAACTGGCTGACGTGCGCGCCCAGCAGGTCGGCCAACCCGCCTGGCTGCTCATGCACGTCGAGCCCGTTGTCGCGGCCCTTCATCCCCGAGCGCGGCCCCAGCAGCAGGTTGCCGCCGCCGCGCACATACTCGATCAGGTGCTGCGCCGTCGCATCAGGCAGCACGTTGAGCCCCGGCGCCACCACCAGCCTGTACTTTGTCAACGACGCGAGCGGCGAGATCACGTCGACTCCCTGCGACTGCTCCCGCAGTGGACGGTAGAAGGCGACCATCTGGGCGACCGGGTCAAACGCCTGGTTGTGACGCTGGAAGTCGATCGCCCAGCGGCTGTCGTAGTCATTGAGGAGCGCCACGTGCGCGACCGGCTCCGTGCCCGCGAGCGCCTTGCCGGCGCGGTCGAACTCCTCGCCGATCTGCTGCACTTCCTTGTAGACGGGGACCGGTTCGCCGTTCGCGCCGACCAGCACGCCGTGGTACTCCTCCTGCCCGTTCAGGTCGCTGCGCCACTGCCAGTACTCGACCGCGTCCGCGCCGTGGCCGATCGCCTGCCATGCCATTTCGCGGACCTGGCCCTTGTTCAAGGGATTGTTGTTGGGACGCCAGTTTACGAAGGCGGGCTCCGTCTCCATGACCCAGAAGTTTCTGTGCTTGAAGCCCCAGGCGAGGTCGTGCCGGGCTGCATTGTCGGCCCAGTCGAAGATGTCGGTCGAGATGTAGTCGTCCCACGCGGCGATGTCGAGGTTCTGGTGCTCCTTGTACGCGTCAAAGCCGTCGAACCAGCCCATGGTGTTGGTGGTGATGAACTGGCGCGGGTCGATGTTCGGGCGCAGGACATCAACCTGGTTCTGGGTGTAGCTCACCCAGGTGTCGGTGACGAAGCGCTTGAAGTCGAGCAGCAGGCCGGGGTTCTCCTGCCGGTCATGCATCGGCACTTCGTCGAAGTCGTCGTAGGTCTCGCTCCAGTAGGCGGTGGTCCAGGCCTGGTTCAGCGCGTCCGTGGTCCTGTACCTGGCCTTGAGCCAGGCATGCCACTGGGCCCGCGCGTCCTTGTCGAAGGAGATAGCTGACAGCTCGTTGTCGATCTGCCAGCCGACCACGTTCGGATTTTTCCCGTAGCGCTCGGCCATGCGGCGGGCGATGTCGCGTGTGAGTTCGCGATAGTGCGGATTGGCGAAGCTGAACTGCTGCCGATTGCCGTGCTCATCGACACGGCCGTCCTGCTCGACGCGCAGGATCTCCGGATACTTGCGCGTCATCCACGCGGGCGGGGTGGGCGTCGGCGTGCCCAGCACCACCACGATGTGGTGCCTGGCCGCGGCGGCGATGGCATGGTCGAGCCACTCCCAGTGGTACTCGCCTTCCGCAGGCTCCATGGTGCTCCAGGCAAACTCCGCCACGCGCACCAGGTGGATGTGCGCGGCCTCCATCAGCGAGAGGTCGGCATCCCAGCGGGACTCCGGCCACTGCTCCGGGTACCAGGCTGCGCCAGCCAGCAGCGGCGGTGCATCCGGATAGCGAGTGGCCTGCGCATAGAGGGGCGAAGCACCCAGAGTAAGGGCGAAGAGCATGGAGCTAAGCGGACGACGAAAGCGCATTGAATTGAATCCTTGTGCAACCGTGGCTGCGACAGATTGGCTCGCGCAGAAGCACGCCGGCTGGCCGCCCGCGCTGGTTCTATCGACACGGGCGTACTTCTCCGCCTACTCCTGGTCACGCAGGAGCCGCTCACCCGGTCCAGCAGCAGGCGCGCGGACTCCTTTCGCGTATGTCCCGGCAAGTGTATACGTTTTCCGTATACCGTTGACGAGCCCAGCCACCAGCCTTCATGGCGAACGAGGGCACCTGATGTCGGCGGAGATCTGAAGCAGGAGAGGCGTTTGCCCGAACCATTGCTATCGTCCGATCGCTCGATGCTCAGGACTCGGCGGCTGGGGAGCACGGAGCTCGTGCTTTCGCCGCTGGGCTTCGGCGGATCGCCGCTCGGCGATGTGTACGCGCAGGTCGATCCGAAGGAGACGGTCGAGGCCGTACATGCGGCGGTCGACGCCGGCATCAACTTCTTCGATGTCTCGCCCTACTACGGCCTGACGCTGGCGGAAACACGCCTGGGCGAGGCCCTGCGCGGGCTGCGTAACCGGGTTATTCTGGCCACCAAGTGCGGGCGCTACGGCCTCGACACCTTCGACTTTTCTGCCGCGCGCGTGCTCGCGAGTATAAACGAGTCGCTCACGCGCCTCGAGACCGATGCTGTGGACCTCTTCCAGGTGCACGATGTCGAGTTTGGCGACCTCCGCCAGATCACTGAGGAGACGGTGCCGGCGCTGCGCCGGGTGCAGCAGCAGGGCAAGGCCCGGTACATCGGCATCACCGGCTACTCGGTGCCGGCGCTGATGAAGATCGCGAAAGAAGCGCCTGTGGACAGCATTCTCACGTACTGCCGCCACAACCTGATGATCACCGACATGGATCGCACGCTGCTGCCGTTTACCAGGGAGCGCGGCTTGGGGCTGATCAACGCTTCGCCGCTGCACATGGGTCTGTTGACGGAGCAGGGTCCGCCCGCGTGGCATCCTGCGCCTGAGCCGGTGCGCGCGGCCGGGCGCCGGGTGCTCGCGGTGTGCCGGGCGCACGGCTATGAAGGCCCGGAGGTGGCGCTGCGCTTCGCGCTTGATGAACCGGCGATTGCCAGCTCGCTGATGGGCATGGAGACACGCGCGCGTGTAGAGGCCGCGCTCCAGGCTGCGCGGCTGGAACTGGACCCGGCGCTGATGGGGGAGATACGCGAGGCGATGGGCGAGGACTACGATTACGTGTGGCCGTCCGGCCGGCCGGAAAACCATGGCTGAAACGGAGCGCTTATTGTTCAGCCTGCGAGGGTAGGGCTTTCTGAAGTTGCTGGATCACGCGATCGCGATCTGCCAGCTTCTCTCGAAGATCCTTCACTTCGAGCATCATCAGGATTTCGGTCTTGGCTTTGCGAATCTCGTCAAGCAGGCTGGCGTAGTCTTTGTCCTGGCGAGACTCCACGCGATCCAGGCGCTTGTCCATCACCTCGAGGCGGCTGATGATTCCTTGCAGTTGCCCGCTGATCTCGCCTAACTTCGGGGTCAGCAGGTTTTGCAGGCTCTCGATGACTTCCTTCACCACGCTCATGCCGACTCGCCCGTTCAGTAAAGAATAACCCTTGACAAGCAATCTATGAGCGTTGCCGGCACCGGCGTCATCGACGCGCACCATCACCTCTGGCGGTACACGCCCGGGGAGTACGGCTGGATCTCGCCCAAGATGCAGGTGCTGCGCCGGAACTTTCTGCCGGCGGACCTGATTCCGGCGATGCAGGAGGCCGGCGTGACGGGCTCGATCGCGGTGCAGGCGCGCCAGAGCCTTCAAGAAACAGAGTGGCTGCTGGAGCTTGCCGCCGCGACTCCAACGATGCTGGGCGTGGTCGGATGGGCGCCCTTGACCAGTCCCGATCTGCCGCAGGTGCTGCGCGGCTTTGCGGGTAAGGAAAAGCTGAAAGGTCTCCGGCACGTCATCCAGGACGAGCCCGATGACAACTACATTCTGCGCGCAGACTTCAACGTTGGGGTCGCGCAGCTGGCGGATGCGGGTCTCGCCTATGACATCCTCATCCATGCGCGGCACCTGCCGCAGGCCACTGAATTCGTCAGCCGCCATCCGCGGCAGAGCTTCATCCTCGACCACTGCGCCAAGCCGGACGTTCGCGCGGGCCGGCTTGATGCCTGGCGCGACAACCTCGACCGGCTGGTGGAGCACCCGAACGTCTGCTGCAAGCTCTCGGGGCTGGTCACGGAGGCGGACTGGGCCGCGTGGACTGAGGAGGAGATCACGCCCGTTCTCGACCATGCGCTCGGTGCATTCGGCGCGGAACGGCTGATGGCCGGGTCGGACTGGCCGGTGTGCCTGCTTGCATCGTCTTACAAGCGGTGGTGGCAGACGCTTTTCGGCTGGGCGGGTAGCCTTGCTCCTGAACAGCAGGCGCTGGTGCTGGGCGGGAACGCGCGGCGCGTCTACCGACTGG